>DLVV01000379.1 GCA_003445035.1 Planctomycetaceae bacterium
AGCTTTCCCGACTCGGCGAGGTCGAGCAACGTGTCATCGGGAATGCTGCTCCAGAAGAACCGAGCCAGTCGTGAGGCCAGTTCGAAGTCGTTGACCGGCTCCCGACCACGTGGACTTTTCTTGGACGTCTTCTTGCTGTTCGATTCGTAGAAGTAGAGGAAGTCCGGCATGCCAAGTACGGCGCCGACGATGGTCCGCATCGTGTCTTCGAACGACGCTCCCGATACGAGATGACCCTCTGCGAACTTGCTGAACCGATCCAGGGTGACGGGGTCAACCGGACGACGAAACGCGCGACGCAACAGTGTCTTGAGCCGGGCCCGGATCACCACGTTCCTGTCAACTGATGCGGATTTTGGCCTTGGTGTCGGCTTAAGCCCGGTGACATCGACGTAGTCCAGGCCGAAGTAGAACCGCTTGGATTGCTTGTTCTTCCCGACACACTTGAATCTCAGTGTGTGTCGTCCGGCCGTGGTTTTCAGGCCGGCCATGTCGTACACGGTGGGAACGACCTTTGGGTCAAAGAGGTCGACGTTCTCGCCGATCTTCTTGCCATCCAGCAAGACCTCAAACGTCCCGTAGTCGGGCGCCTTGGTCATCCCAAGACGCAGCCCGCTCCCGGGACCGGTCACATCGAACGAGATGACCAGTTCCGCCCCTGCTTTGCGGCATCCCCAGAAGAGCTGAGCATCTCCACTCCACTGGTTCCCAAATTCTCGCATGTTCTGTTGGGCGGAATCCGCTTGCGCCCTGTAGTCTCCCGTGACTTTCACCAGGATTTTCAGTTCGGCTTCGTACCGGCCGTTGACAGGTCCACGGATCGGATTCCCTGGTGAAGCAAACAGGCGATTCCAGTTTCGGCATTCCCTGGGATTGAGGTCGGGGCTCTGAGCGATTGTCTTGCTCAGCCGAAGAAACGATTCCATCAACAGCGGTGAGAGTGTCAGGAGGTCGGCCCGGTTGTCGAAGCCATGCTCGGCCCGCTTGTCTTGTGGAAAGGAGGCCACACCCCGGAATCCCTCGGGCCGCTGGCTGTCGATGTCTTTGGCGAGGGGGCGGCTGGAAACGTGGACCGCGTCGGGCATCTTCCTGGTTTCCGGCCGAAAGTAATCATCGCGACGCCGAAGCAGCCGCTCGTTGAGCCGAAAGATGTCGCGGTCGAGTTCGAGAAGATCAACGACGGCGTTGTTGTACTGGAAGCGGTTCATTCGTCGGATTGGCGTCGGCTCGAATGGGTGTGACTTGAGCGCCACCTTGAGCGCCGCCCGGAGCCGCGTGATCGTCTGCTTCCGCTTTGCCTGCGGAAGAGGTGGTTCGTCTTCGGGCGGCATCTCACGATCCTCGAGAACCGCGATCAGGCGTTCGAGCAGCCTGGGACGAGCTCGAAAGTCCTTGCCCGATTTCAGGGCCAGCAGGTTGATCTTGCCCTCGATCTTCCTGCCTTTGCCGTGGCACTTGACGCAATGGGTCCGGAATGTCGACCGAAGCGTCGCCAGAGAATCGTCAGCCGGTGACGTCGCTGGCAGACCGACAATCAGCGCGAGGGCGATGAAAGGTGTGGCCGTGGTGTTCATGATTTTCCAGGGACTCGACGAGTTTCCTGCGATTTGCTTCCCAACCACCATCGTCAGGTTAAGCCCGCGGTTCTGCAACTCTCGTTCTGGATGTGCTGCCCCCTCTTGCCTCGACGATGTTTCACTTTGTTGATTTCGGGGTGTTGTGATAGCTTGCCAATGGTCCGATTTGGTTCGGTGAATCCGGAGGTCACATGTGGCTCGCATGATCCCCAACAGTGTCAGCCCGGACACGCCCAGCCAAGCCGAGTTCGACCTGTTTCGTGATCTCGACGCGGCGCTGGATGACGAGTTTGTCGTCTTCCATTCGATGCCGTGGTTGGCGAGCGATCAGCGCGGCTTCCAGGAAGGCGAATGTGATTTCCTGGTGTTACATCCGCGTTTTGGGTTGTTAAGCATCGAGACCAAGTCAGGACGGATCCGGTACGACGGGAAGTTGCAGCAGTGGTTTCGTGGGACCACCCGGATCAAGGACCCGTTTCAACAGGCTAGCAAGAGCAAGTTTCATCTCAACGGCGTGCTCACTGACGGGGTGCCGGGATGGCGACGGGCTAACCCACCCTACGGGCACGCGGTCTCGTTTCCTCACGCCGACCACGTGCCGGGTGCGCGGCCGGACATGAACTTGCAGATCGTCCTGTTACGCGAGGACCACAAACAGCTGGAATTGCGTGTCCCCGAAATCCTCTCGGGGTTCAGGCCTCCGATCGACTCGCTCGATTCGAATGTCATGGAAGCGGCCGTCGACCACCTGGCCCCCCAGTTTCAACTCGTGTCCAATCTCTCGGGCGATCTCGACGAGGAATACGACTCGCTGTGCCGCATGACGGCACAACAGATTGCTTTCATGTCCGGCAATCTCGATCAACACCGCGTGCTGGTCGAAGGGTGTGCCGGATCGGGTAAGACGATGTTGGCCCTGGAATCTGCCGCGCGGTTGTATCGTGCCGGCGCGCGGGTGCTGATGCTCTGCTACAACATTCCGCTCAGCCAGTGGCTGGCCGAACTTGCCGCGGAGCGTGGTATCGAGGTGGATGTTTTCCACTTCCACGAGTTGTGTCGCCGGGTTGTCGAAAATGGTGGCCTTCGCTTCAACGAGCCTTCAGGCGGTGCACAGGGGTCGGCGGTAAGTGAATTCTGGGACAATGAAGCGCCCTCGTTGATGGACCAGGCGCTTGCCGATTATCCCGACCGGTATGACGCGATCCTGGTCGACGAGGGACAGGACTTCTGCTGGCACTGGTGGGAACCAATCGAACACCTGTTGAAGGACGTCGATGCGAGTCACCTGGCCATCTTTTATGACCCTCGCCAGGACTTGTGGGGACGGACCGAAGGCGATCGGCCCGAGTTTCCCATCAAGGGTGAACCGTTCCGATTGTCTGTCAATTGTCGGAACACCCGGGCCATCGCCGGGATGCTCGGCGAGTTGATTGGTACGCACGGCACCGAGTTTTCGGGCCATCCCGAAGGGGAGAGCCCCGAGGAGATTCGCGTGGAAGATGAGGCGGGCGAACGGGAAGCGATCCGCAAGTTGCTGCACCGGCTGGTACAGGAAGAACGCGTGGATCCGTCGCGGATCGTCATCGTTGGCACCCGCCGTTTCGAAAATTCGGTGCTTGCCGAAAATCCGCAGATTGGTGCACTCAACGTGGTGGCACGTGAACGCGATCCGAAGCCGGGCGAGGTTCGTTACGCCACGGTGTTCCGGTTCAAGGGCCTGGAAGACGATTGCGTGATCCTGCTGGGTTTCGCGGATCCGCAGTCGGCCGACGACGAGGAACGCAAGCGACTCTACGTGGCGGCCTCGCGAGCGAGGCTGAGGCTGTTCCTGGTGATTCGCGAGGATTCACCGACGAACAGGTGACATCGGTGTCCCTGTCTGCAGGAGAGCACACTGGTCGTTGTGACAGCCGCTTTCTTTCGTCGCGAGTGGTCGCCGAAGTCTCAATCCGGTGACGGCGGTTTGTGGAGTGTTGGAGATGTCATTGGTTTGTTGCGTCAGTTGAATCGGAAACGTTCCACCCATGCGGGTGGGGCGGACTGTGAGAACGGATCACGCTCCCGGCTTCGCCCCATGTCCAAATTGGGATCTGCTACAGTTGCCCGTGAGGCCCGCACGTTGAATGAGACGGCTTGATGACGGAGTTTCCCACCACGCGGCCCAGCCTGCTCGTGCGAATCCGCCGCCGGGACGATCAAAATGCGTGGGCGGAGTTCGTCGAGATCTATGTTCCGTTGATTCACGCGTATGCCCGGCGTCGCGGTCTCCAGGAAGCCGATGCGGCCAATTTGACGCAGGACGTGCTGGGCACGGTGATGAAAAACGCCGACCGCTTCGAATACGACCCGTCGCGTGGCCGGTTTCGGGGCTGGCTTTTGACGATCACCCGCAACCGGATCAACGACTTCTTTTCCGGACTCAAGAGACACCCTCGAGGCAGTGGTGACACTGTGGCACGCTCGGTTCTCGAACAGGAGCCCGACCGGGAGGATGACCAACAGTGGGACGCGGACTACAAGCATCGTCTGTTTCACTGGGTGGCCGAGAAGATCCGTACCGAATTCCAGGAGACGACCTGGCAGGCGTTCTGGAGGACGGCGGTTGAGGGTCAGCCGGGCAAGCAGGTTGCCGAGAACCTGGCGATGTCGGTTGGCGCCGTGTACATCGCCAAGAGCCGGGTCCTGGCACGGCTGAAGGTTCGTGTTTGCGAGGTGGACGACGAAGACGATTGGGTTGATCACCGGGCCGCGTTATGACCGAGTGTCCGCAAAAAACAGACCTGGAGATGTTCGTTGACGGTCGTCTGCCGGTTGGGCCGTCTGCCGAGATTGCCGACCACCTGGACGAATGCAGCAACTGCCAGGATGCGGTCGAAACACTCTCCGGTGCCGAGCCGTTTCTTTCCGAGGTCGCTCGCCAACTGGGGCGGCCGACTCCGGATGTTGATGCAAAGCTGGCTCGTGTCATGGCCGACGCCCAGGAGGGGTTGTCGACTCTCGGGGCCAATTCGAGGTCGCCGTCCGGGGTGAGCGAGTTGCCGACCGGCTTTTTGACGGCGAGCGACGATCCGGAGCTGCTGGGAAGCCTGGGGACGTACAAGGTCCGCCGGATGATCGGCCGGGGTGGGATGGGTGTCGTGCTCGAGGCGGAAGACACCTCCTTGAAGCGGGTGGTGGCGATCAAGGTCCTGGCAGCTCACGTGGCTGAAGAGCCCGAGGCCCCCCGTCGATTTGTTCGCGAAGCCCGCGCCGCCGCCGCGGTCACGCACGAGAACATCGTGACCGTTCATGCCGTCGATCAATCCGGCAAGATTCCCTACCTGGTCATGGAGTACGTCGACGGCGTGTCACTGGAAGAGCGAATCCGGAGCCAGGGGCGGCTCGAGCCTCGTGAGGTCGTCCGGACGGGCCTGCAGGTTGCGGCTGGCCTGGCGGCCGCCCACAGTCGCAAGTTGATTCACCGCGACATCAAGCCGGGCAACATTCTGCTCGAAAAGAAAACCGGTCGTGCCAAGATCTCCGATTTTGGGCTGGCACGAGTTGTCGACAAGTCGGACGTCGCTCGGCCGGAACTGCTGGTCGGGACTCCCGAGTACATGGCACCCGAACAGGCACGGGGCGAAGCGGTGGACCACAGGTCCGATCTGTTCAGTCTCGGAAGCGTGCTCTACGCCATGTGTGCCGGCAAGACCCCTTTTTCCGCGGCATCGACACGGGCCGTCATCAGCAGTGTCGCGGACGCTGCAGTTGATGACGTGTCCCTGCTGTCGTCCGAGACTCCCGATTGGCTGGTGGATGTCATCCAGCGGCTTCATGCCGAGGACCCCGACGACCGGTACCAGTCGGCGAGTGAAGTGGGCCGCGTGTTACGTGAAGAATTCTTGCGGATGAAAGGACTCACCCGCTCGAGACAGTCTGCTGTTCCCGGCCTCGAGTCGGGGCAGGGGGCCCGCCACCCGAGTGGCCCAGGAAGCGATGCTCTCCCGGGGTCGGGGTCGTTTGTGCACTGGATTACCCACTATCGTCGAGCCGCGGTGGCAGCGGCGGCGGTGTCGGTACTGGCCGCCGTGTTGTTAGTTGTTGGCTTTCGTCAGCAACCGGTCGTGGCACCGGTGTCGTCGCAACGTGGTGACGGGATCGGCCAGGCGGCAGTCACGTCCGGTCAGCCGTTTGCCGTGCTCGGCGTGGACGGAGGTGCCGGGCAGCATTTCGCGAAGTTGGCAGACGCGATTGCCGCGGCCGAGGACGGGGCGATTGTCGAAGTGTGCGGTGACGGTCCATATCAGAGTGGCCCGGTCGACCTGGGGGAAAAGGCCATCACAATCCGCGCGGCGGCCGGGCGACGTCCTCAGATCACCCTGGCCGACAACAGCAGCGGGTCGGGTGACGCGTCGCTGATAGAAACATCCGGCCGCCTGAGGCTGGAAGGCATCGAGTTTCGCCGCGGAGCAGCTCGCAAATCCGGTCAGTCGGCAGGGCGTGCGCCGGACGCGATCCTGGTTGTCCGGTCGGCACCGCTGGCGGTCATCAACTGCCGGTTCACGACGACCGGCTCGGCGGTCGGGATCATGGCCCAGTTGGTATCCCGTTGCCAGATCCGAAACAGCGAGTTTGTCTGTTTGCGAGGTTCGGCTGTCGACTGGGCCTGTCCGGATGGAGGGCGGCTGGAAATGTCGAACTGTGTCCAGGTCGGACAACTGGGTCTGTTCGTGCACTTCCATCGCCGTGATTTGCAGGACGTGTCGGTCCGGATCGAACAGAACACATTCGTGGCGGTCAGTGGCGTGCGGTTGGTGGTTCCTTCGGGGCGGATTCTCCGTCCGGTCGAGTTCGGCTCGTCAGGGAACGTCTTTGGTGCCACGAAAGCCATCCTGGAGATCGAACGTCTCCGCGATATGCGGCGGGGTGCTGCCGGTGGGCGGCAGTCGACGGATCTCGAGCCTTCGAGCCTGCTTCACTGGTCGGGCAAACAGAACCTGTTCCAGACAGGAGGCGAGATGCTGGCGGTCCGGTACCAGGGACGACGTGTCCCGGCTCCCTGGGCTCCACGCGGGTTGGGTGACTGGGAACGATTCTGGCGAGGGAATGAAAAGGACTCGCTGGAATCCTCACCCAGCAACGCGGCTCGTTCGCTGTACGATCGGGCTATTGGCGATCCGTCGGCAATCACGGCCGAGAGTTTTCGTCTGCCGACGGACAGTCCCGGCCGAAAAGCCGGGCCATCCGGCCAGGACCTCGGCGCCCGCATCGAGTGGGTCGGGCCGGGGGCAGGCTACGAGGCGTGGAAACAGTCGGTGCCTGCCGGTCGGTGAGAACGACACTGGCAGCTGACTCGTCCGGCCTGTCCGCCGCACAGGCGTTTCGCCGTTCGTGTCCGTCAAGAGCGTGGCGACCGCCTGGCGGAAAGCGATTGTGCCGGTTTTTCGAAAATTCGTGAAAGGTTTGGCTCCGGTGGGTGTAGTTCCTCGTGTTGAGACAAAACGTTACACCCATTCCGGAGAGAAGAAACCATGGCACGCTTTTTCACGATGCTGACATTCGCACTGCTCGCCGCCACGCAGACTGCACAGGCTTTTCCGCACTACACGAACTGGCATGGCCTCAAGCAACAGGCACCCCGCGACAAGAGCCGGAACTCCATTCGAGGAGTTTCCAGCTCTGCCGACGTGGTTGTCGAGGATTTCGTGCGGTCGGAGAAGGCTCATACCGGCCGTGTGACCCGAAACGACTTGATGACTCTTGGCCGAGTCCTCGTCGAAAAAGATGACGAATTCGCTGAGACGGTGGAGTTTCTGATCGAGATGCGGGTGGGCCAGGACGTGATCCTGGACCTGGTTGTGATCGAGGCGTTCGACCCGGGCGCGGGTTCGAGGCTGTTGATTGACACGGTGAATGCGTCGTTCGAATCCCTGATTGAAATGGACGTGGAGCCGAACGTGGCGATCGACATGCTGGTGGACCGACTGGCGATAGAGGCCCAGAAAGAGGCCGCCTGGATTGGCTGTCGCTTCCGCCCCCGAAACTAGGGGAGAGGGCGACCTGATCGAAGCCCGCGGCCGCGTGCGAGGTGGTGCACGCCGGCCAAGTGGAGGGCAGACCGCCCGCGCCTGGAGCCTGTCCTGTGCAAACAGGCGGGTTCCAGGACAGGGCGGTGCCGGGTCAGTAGCAGTTGAAACCCACCTGGCCGATGAGGTCACGAACGGAAACTTTTGTGTTTTCGTGAAAGATCCGGCCCTGGTGGCAGTAGTTCCTTGTGTGGAAACGAAACATCACGCTCATTTCGGAAAGAAGAAACCATGACTCGCTCCTTCACGATGCCGCCCCTGTTTTCCTGGTCCCGAGCACAGCTGAACCGGTGGTTCAAACAGCAATCGCGGCCCCGTCGCAAGATGGCTTCTGCGGTCTCCGGAGAAATCCTCGAATCACGAGAACTGCTCTCGGCAGTTGCTGCAGAAGTGACTCCGCTGTCGAGCGGAACTTCCGGATCTGGCGACACCATCGCCAGCGACTGGGATATCGAGTTCTGCGAAGAGGCTTCCAAGGACCTGATCGACTCAATCTTCGTTTCGGTGGCACTCGTTGACGGCCGGCTGGAAATCGACGGTTCCCGCGATGACGATTCGATCGTCGTAAACGTCCTGGCCGAGACCACCCTGGCCGGAGATCTGCATGGTGGGAGCGATTCCGAAGAACGCCACCTGCAGGTGAGAAAGGGAGGCCGGTTGTTCTGGTCGGGGGATTACGACGAGGTGGAATCCATCCGATTTCTCGGTCGCTCGGGAGATGATCAATTCGACAACCGAACCGACATTCCCGTTTCCGCGTTTGGCGGCAACGGCAACGACGAATTGACTGGAGGAAGTGGTGACGACGACCTGTTTGGCGGCTCTGGCAACGATGTGATCGAAGGTGGCCAGGGGGACGATGAAGTCCACGGCGGTGACGGCCAGGATGTGCTCTCGGGGAATGGCGGAGATGACATTCTGCTGGGAGGCGATGGCAACGACACGATGTCCGGGGGTAACGGGAGCGACTCTCTTCTGGGAGAAGACGGCCGTGACGAAATCGACGGTGACGGCGGGATGGACTTCGTCTCCGGCGGCGACGGCCGGGATGTCCTGAATGGAGGCAGTCACCAGGACACGATCGACGGTGGAAGTGGCCGGGATATCCTGTACGGCGGCACGGGCAACGACGTGTTGTATGGCAATTCCGGCAACGACAGCATCGAAGGAGGTCGTGGGGAAGACAGTCTCTACGGCGAAGATGGCGTCGATGTGCTTGAGGGCGGTGCCGGCCAGGACGTGATCCGGGGCGGATCTGATTCCGACTACCTGTACGGCGGCCATGGCCATGACCAGTTGTACGGCGACGCCGGAGACGACGTGATTTACGGCGAGGACGGGGACGATCGCCTGGAAGGCGGGTCAGGTGACGACTCCCTGGAGGGTGACGGAGGCAACGACCGTCTCTTTGGCCAATCGGGCGAAGATCGGCTCAAAGGCGACAGCGGTGACGACATGCTCTCTGGGGGATCCGGGAAAGACCGGCTTTTCGGTCATTCCGGTGCCGACGTGCTCTATGGCGGGACCAATGACGACAAGCTGGACGGTGGCTCCGGCAATGACGTGTTGCACGGAGGGCAAGATGACGACTCGCTCTGGGGCGGGACCGGCGGCGACGATCTCTACGGTGGAAAAGGCCGCGACGTGCTTCGTGGCCAAAAAGGCGATGACGGCATGTATGGCGGTTCCGGAAGTGATCGCCTGTACGGTGGCAGCGGACAGGACCGGTTCCTGTACCACGACAGTAGTGAGGTCAGGGACCACAGGAGAGAGGACGCCAGGCTGCAATTCAAGAGCGGGGAAAAGAACTGGCTGATGTCAGAGGTGGAAGCCGTCGACTCGGCCCTGGCGATTCTGCACCGAACGACCGGTGACGACACGCTTCTTGAAACCAATTGGGGAAGCCGGCTGAAGTTCTCCAGAGATCGTGATGGCGGAAGTACTCTCGCCACCAACAACGACTTCACGAACACACTCACCTTCTACGACGGTGCTTTTGGTTCAACGGAAAGCCGTCTGCAGACAGTTGTGTTTCACGAAATCGGACACAATTGGGACGATGAAAACCCTGACTGGTCTGGATTCAAAGAACTCAGCGGCTGGCGAAAGACAATATTAGACGGGTGTCCCGGAAGTGAATACGTGGAATCGGACACCCTCTTCGGAGGAGGTGAGGACAATCACTGGTGGTATCTCAGCGGTTCGGAGTTCGCTCGAGATTATGGCGACACCGGTCCCCATGAAGATTTTGCAACAACGTTCGCGTTCTACTTCAGCGACGCGGCCGGAATTGACTATTCCGCATGGAACGATGACGCAGATAACGACGCAACGATGGCGAGGCTGGAAGAGAAGTACGGTTTCCTGGAAGACTGGGTCCGTACGCTCTGACAGCTTGTTGTGACCGGGGCAGAGTTTCCACGCAAAAGGTGCAGCACCAGGCCGCATCAGTGTGGGCCCGGGTCACAAGCCAACTGGCCCGTCACCGCAGGCTCCTGTCATACAGGGGTCTGCGGTGGGGCACACCGGACAGGCGACCCGCACACGTGGCCTATTGATGCGGAACCGGCACGATCCGTTCAAGCAGGACCCGGCGTCTCCAGGTCATTGGCTGCCGTTCACTTGCTCGGCTGCTTGCTGTCGCCCGTGTCGAGCGTGATGCCAAGCAGGAACGGGGAGGCCTCGGTTCCGTACGACTCGAAATCGATGTGGGAGAGGGGCACATCGGGTTTCGGGTTGGTCCAGGTCATCCGGTAGCAGCCGATTTCCCGATTGGCTTCCTGCACGCTCCGGTGTGAATGCGCCAGGGTCGCTTTGGAGGCCGTCCGTTTTGTCCGCAGGAACCAGTCGAGCAGATGCTCACCATACCGGATGTCCACGAACTGTGCGGAACCGTCTTTGTAGTGGAAGTTGTACTTCCCGATGACGGTCCCATGGGGAACCCGGAAACCCCACGACGTCCCGTGCAGCAGGTGAACAGCTCGTGCCGATTGCCCGATGGGGATTCCCTGGACGCCATTGACGAGTCCCGCCACCTGCTGCCTGAGCTCGGTTTGCACACCGTGTAGGACAATCAGGCCGCGCACGTCAAACGAGACGCCGGCGTAGTCGTCCAGCCCCGTCTTCAGCGCCTCAAAACTCTCGCTGAAGTACGGCTGACGTTTTGCCTCGAGGTAGGGGTCCTCGTTCAGGGCCGCGTTGTAGTGAGCCGTAAGATCGATGTACTTGGCCGGCAGCGCCTTGTCGCGAGGCACGACACGGCCCTTCAGGGTCTTCTTCCGGGCCTCGGAACGAGTGAGGATTGCTTCGCCGGTCTGTCCCTGTCGGACCAGGACTTTTTCCTTGGTGTAGAGAGCTGCACCCGACTCCCGATCCAGTTCCAGAGACTGTTCGATGCTCGTGGCAGCCTCGTCGTTCTTTCCCACGGCCAGGAACATCTCGGCCTGGAGTCGCCACACTTCCGAGTCTTTCGGCGACCGGGTCGTCGCTCGCTGTGACAGCTTCTGGGCATGCTCCAGGAGTTTCTTGGAGCTGTTCATCCGGGAGACATTGTAGACAGCCCGTGCGGCCAGTTGCCGGGGATCGATCTTCTCGCTGGCCAGCGAGTCCGCAAAACTCTCGGCGGTGATGGCTACCATGAGAGGGTTGACTCTTCGCAGCGTCGCTCTGAAGTCGACGTGCGAAATCTCAACGTCCGGCCTCGGATTGTCCCAGGTCGCCAGGTACAGGGCCGTGTCTCTCTTGAAGTCGCGCATCGCCGCCTGCTCGCCACGCCAGACCAGGTTCGGGATGTTGTCGGTGGTCCCAGCGAGCCAGGCATCGCCGATCTCGATCTCGTACCGCGCGACGAAGTTCTCAACCTTGCCATCGGCATAAACGACCCGGTAGACCGCGGCCGGAGTGCCCGTGACGGTCGGCCCCCAGCCCGTATTGAGGATGTGGAGCTGGTCCGCCTTCCTGCCGACGACGATGTTCTGCACCTGCGACGGAAATTCAATCGCCGTGTTCAGGAACGGCGACAGGTTGACCACGCCGCGGATGTCGAAGGGGATTCCCCGGAAGTGGTGGATCCCTGTCCGCATCGTGCGGTAAAGCGGCGGCTGGACCACTGCCGCGTTTCTCTGCCGATGCCACGCCTCGTGCAGGCCGGCGTTGAAGCTCTTGGCGAGGTCGATCGCCGCGTCCGGTGTGCCCGGACGACGCGGTGGGATCTGTGACCGGAGCACGAACTCGCGGGCCTGGCCTTCACCCTTCTCTGCAGCGTGTCGACGGTACAACCTCTCGATCAACTGGTGATCCAGCCCAAGCGGCTTGCCGACACGGTAGTCCTCCTGGTCAACCGACAGCGACAATGCCTTTGTCGCACTCTGAAGATCCCCGGCGGCATGATGGATGCGGCCCTGGAGTTTCAGCAGCGAGTTCCTGACATCCTTGTCGTCGGAGACCAGGCCTTCGAGCAGTTTCAACGCATCAGCATGAAGCCCCCGGACTTTCAGGGTCTCGGCACTGGCAATCGCGTGCTGGATCTTCAATTCGGCACTGTCCTTGACCCCAGGCAAGGCCTGTTTCAGAAGTCCGGACACATGCTTGACCGTCACGTCGGTCGCGCCGTTGACCATCGTGATCTTCAGCCTCGCCTCGGCGAGAAGTGACGTCACATCGCGATCAGCGGTAGCCGCCGCGGCGGACTCGAGCGAGATGGCGTACAGGAACGGTGAACTGACGCTGACTGCCGATTCGAACGTGATGGCCTTGATCACCTTGTCGGGCTGTGGGTTCTCCCAGGTGCAATGCACCACGGTCTTGACATCGTTGAAATCGCCTTCCTTCCAGGCAAACACCGCATGGGTCGGAGTGGCATGCGGGTTGGCGATCCACGTGACAAGGTGCTTCCCGTACAGGATCGGCAGTGTGGCTTCGGTGCCATCTTCGAAATGCACGAGATAGCGACCGATCGGGTTGCCGTGGGGGATCGCGTAGACAAACGAGCAATTGTGCAGGACGTGAATCCAGGTCGCCTTCTGATTGATCGCGATCTTTTCGACCCGTCTCGGCGGCTTGGAGAAAAACTGGTCGGCTTGCTTGTCGCCACCTGTCAGCCGGACGACTCCCCGCAGATCGAAGTCCACGCCGTTGAGCGTGACCAGTCCCACGGGCAGTTCTTTCCAGAGCCTGTTCCCGGAAGATTCCGCATTCTGAGTTCGGTAGACGTAGTCGAACAGAGACTGGTTGTAGTAGTTGCCCAGGTCCACCTGGCGAGCGGTCGCCTTCGCCGACCGCTTGGGGATCCCAGCCTTGAGCAGGAACTGGTGCGCCTCGGTGTACTTCTTCTGATCGGCCAGCCGGTTGGACGCGTCGCGGATCAAGCCGCCCAGTTGGAGTGGATTGATGTTCCCGTCCTGGTCAACGTCGCACGCCTTGGTCAGTGCCTGGATCGCCTCTTCACGTCGTCCCGCCAGCAACAGCGCCTTGGATCGTGTCCGCCAAACGGTCGGGTCCTTCGGGTAAATCTCTACGGCCAGTCGGGTCAGCCAGTCCAGTTCCAGTTGACGGTTTTCCAGGGAATCTCGAGACTCGGCCACGCGGGTTTCCCCGGCCGACGCCAGCGAGCTCGGAGTTCGATCCCGCTGCTGCATGAGGGTGTCGAGAATCCCGGGCAGGAACGGGCGACCGTTCTGCCAGTCGTACGGGGGGCGGGCGGGGGGCAGCTTGTCGTAGGCCGCCCGGAAGGACGCAAAGGCCATGTCGGCCTGTCCCTTGCCGTGCAGAAGAAACCCCTGGGCGAAATGTGCCAGGATGTTTTCCCCATCAAGCTTCAAAGCGGTGTTCACCGCTTTCTCCATTTCGGCGACACGACCCACTCGCTGCATCACGAGAGCACGTAGAGCCCAGACATCAGCGTTGGCCGGAGCCAGTTCGATGGCCTGGCCGGAATGCCACTGGGTCATTTCGTTCCAGTGGGGCAATTCCTGCGGCTTCAAGTTGTTGACGCGGCCGGACACGGAGTTGAGGTACCCGATCATCGCGTGCGCCAACCCGTTGTTGGGGTCCAGTTCCAGCACCTTGTACAACTTCGCCCGGTTCCTTGACCTGAGAAGTTCAGCCAGATGTTCGCGTGCCGGCCTCTTGCTCCAGGGAGACATGGTCCGTTCGCCCGGGCTGTCGAAGTACCAAAGACCCCATTGCCGGTAGCGGCTTTCCGGATCGTAGCCGGCGATGGTCTCGCGGAGCCCGGGCAATTCGGAACGGTCCACGACGATGGAATCGCCGTTCTCGTCGATCCGCCGCTGTGCCACCGTCTCGGCCAGTTCCGCCAACCAGAGCGGCGAGACTTCGTCCATGGGCGGCAGATCGATCATGGTGACCGAGCCGGTCGCTGTTGATCGGGTGAAACCCGAGACGGCCAGCCGCCTGTCATCGCGGCTGAAATCGATCGACGAGATCACGGAGTTGCTCGGCAGGGAACTCTCGAGAAGCTTGGCTCCGGAGGGCATTTCCCAGACGCAGACGTCTCCCTGTTTGTTGCCGCACGCCAACAGGCGACCGTTGTGACTGAAACTGATTCTCCCCCGGTCGGCCTGCCCCAGGGACATCAATGGCTCGGAAACCTGGGTCTTGTTCTTCCAGTCCCAGAGTTCAACTTTCCCCCACTTGATTTTGTACTGCGGGCTCGCGTTGACAGCAATCACGTCTCCGTCAGGGTGAAAAGCCGCGGTGTTGTAGTAGTCCAACTCGGGTGTCTCGAAGAGCAGTTTGTGCGTTGTGGTATCCCATGCCCGAAGACGGCCGCCAAATGGCACCGAGACGATTGTTGAACCGTCGGGGCTGAACTTGACGTCGCTGACCGTGTTGAGAGACCGCGGAAGCAGCTTGGTGATCTCGCCGGTCTCGAGCCGGATCAGGAACTGGTTGCCATCCTGGCAGCCGACGGCGACGAACTTCCCGTTGTGTTCATCCACTTCGAACTGGTATGCCTGAAGATCCCAGGCGTCGTGCAGCCCGTACCCGGTGTCTGCGTCGAATGCCCGGATTCGGCCAGAATCCGTGGAGGTCACCAGGGTTTTCCCGTCAGGCGTGTACTGGATATCGGAGACGCTCCCACCCAGGACCATAATTGTCTGACGTGCACCGCTTTTGACGTTCCAGACGCGAACGTTGCCATCCGTGCATCCGACGGCCACGAATTCTCCGTCAGGAGAGAAGCGACTGATTGTCCCCGACTGCGGCAACTTGAAGGCCCGGACTTCGGCCAGCGTCTCCGTATCCCAAATCTTCGCCACCGATGCGATGAATTGGACGTTCTGCGCCACGAACAACTTGCCGTCCGGACTGAACTCAACGCTGTGAACTCCACCGGGCAGTTCCACTGTTGGGAAAGCCCGCTGCTTGGCCACCAATTGCCAGGCCCGGCCCTGGCCGAAGAGCAAGCTGTTGCCGGATCCACTGGAGAACGTGGTCGTGTTCAGTTGCACCATCGATCCACGGTCTGTCAATGACTCGAGAGAATTGACGAACGATAGTGAGAACGCGTGTCCTTCCTGGATCGCTTTTCCTGTGCGCGAACTCCAGACTTTGACCTTCATGTCGTCGATGGTCACCGTGTACAGACGCTCGCCGTCGCGGCTCA
>DLVV01000053.1:0-17249 GCA_003445035.1 Planctomycetaceae bacterium
CCTTCGATCCTGATTGGGCAGGAGATCACCGGCAGCACGCTGGGGATCATCGGCATGGGCCGGATCGGCAAGGAGGTGGCGCGTCGGGCGGCCGGGTTCGAGATGACCGTGCTCTACAACAACCGCAATCGGGACGAGGCAGCCGAAGCGGAACTGGGCGTGCGTTACGCGACGCGGGACGAGCTGCTCGCCGAAAGTGACTTCGTGGCGCTCAACTGCCCGCTGACCGACGAGACGACCGGGATGATCGGGCCGGCCGAGTTCGAGACAATGAAGACATCGGCGTTCCTGGTGAACATGGCTCGCGGGCCGGTGGTGCAGACCGACGCGCTTTACACCGCGCTGACGACCGGGCAGATCCGTGGAGCGGCCCTGGACGTGACCGATCCCGAGCCGTTGCCCAGGGATCATCCGTTGCTGGATGTCGAGAACGTGATCATCATGCCTCACCTCGGCAGCGCGTCGAACCGGGCTCGTGAGATGATGATGAACATGTCGATCGAGAATCTGGAGGCGGGGTTGGCCGGCGAGGAACTGCCGTATCGGATTCGGCCCTGAGTTTCCATCACCATGCAGATCTGGCCCTATCTCCCGCGACTGGACGCTGAATCACCGTCGATCAATGCGGTGATCAAGCGTGATCCCGAGGACTTCCTTGTCGAGGAGGTGGCTGCGTACGAGCCCTGCGGCGAGGGCGAACACCTGTTCCTGTGGATCGAAAAGCGAGACATCTCGGCCGAGGGACTGCTGAAGCACCTCGCCGGGCAGCTGAGGATCGACCGGCGGGACATCGGTGCCGCCGGCATGAAGGATCGCCGGGCGATCACCCGCCAGTGGGTCTCGGTTCCGGCGACCGCCGAATCGCGGGTCGACCGGGTCGAGAACGAGGCGATCCGCGTACTGAAGTCGGCACGGCACAAGAACAAGCTGAAGACCGGCCACCTGGTGGCCAACCGCTTCTCGGTTCACGTTCGCGGAATCGCCAAACCGTTGCGAGAAAGTGTTCTCGCGTCGGTGGCCCGGGTCGCGGCCGGCGGGTTCCCGAATTACTACGGTCCCCAGCGGTTCGGCAACGAGGGACATACGGCCAGGCAGGGATTCGACCTGCTCAAGGGTCAGCTGCGACCCAACCAGATACCCCGTCAACGCCGCCGGTTCCTGATCCGCCTGGCAATCTCGGCCGCCCAGTCGATGGTTTTCAACACCGTGCTGGGCAACCGCATCGACAACGGCCGGATCGCCACCGTCACCGTCGGCGACGTGCTGCAGAAGATCGAGTCGGGTGGGATGTTCGTCTGCGAGAACGTCGCGCAGGACCAGGCGAGGCTGGATGCCGGAGAACTGGCGCTGACCGGTCCGATGCACGGGCCGAAGATGCGACGCGCCGAGGGTGAGCCGGCCGAATGGGACGCCGAGGGGCTGGCCCGCTGGGAATTGACCGAGGAGCAATTTGCCGAGTTCTCGCGAGTGGCTCACGGCACGCGGCGGCCGATGATGGTGTCGGCCGATGACCTGGTGGCCGAATCGGCCACCGGGGGACTGCTGGTGAAGGTGACCCTGCCCGCGGGAGTCTACGTCACGGTGCTGTTGCGAGAGGTGCTGGGCCTGGAGGAGTAGGTGCTCAGAGCACCAGTCCCTCGTCGCTGATCGTGTACGGCACGATCCTCTCGTCGCACGCGCTGCCGCGGTGTTTGGCGATGTGGAGCGCCCGGCCCATCGTGTCGTCCCTGCGGGTCTTGCCCATCAGGATGATCGTGTTGGCGTTGCTCAACAGGTCACCGCTCTCGATCGACCGTTCGAGCAGTTCGTCAAGCATCACCTCGTGGGAGGTGTAAAGCAGCAGGCAACCGACGTCGGCCTGGTCCCAGCCGTGGCGGTCGACCAGGTCGGCGTTCTGACGAAACCGTTCGCGGAACAGGTCGCGGGCCACCCAGTCGTGGTCTTTTCTGAGGATCTGGTGGTAGATGTACTCGAAGAGATCCAGTTGCCAGCTGTCGCTGGCGCGGTCGGTCGGCTCGACCCCGTCGATCACGCAGCGGCGGACCCCGTGGGCAAAGTTTCCGTAGAAGAAGGCGATCGCCCGCTGCAGTTTCCTCGACAGTTCGACCTTCCACTCCTTCCAGTCGTCCAGCTCGAGATCACTCTTGGTGACCCTCCGGCCGCTCTGGCGAAAGATGTGCGTGTAGTCGAAGCGGGCCTGTTTGAGCTCCCAGACGTGTTCGGGCAGTGCCGCGTCTTCGGCGATTTTTTCGGTCAGTATCCAGTCGAACAGGCGTCCGGCGTAGTCGGCGTGGTTCTGCGAGTCGCCCCGGCTGGCCATGTCGAACAGGACGCCCCTCTGGCCTTCCTGTGCCAGCCCCGCGTGGGCGAACGCCAGTCCCAGCTGGGTCTTGCCGATGCCGGTGGCTCCGACGACGACGGTCAACGAGCCGGGCAACAGGCCGCCGCCGAGCAGGTCATCGAGCGAGGGGAGCCCGGTCGAGAGTCGCGACGCGGTGGAGGAATTCATCTCAGATCGTGATCCACCGGTCGCGGCTGGCCACGTCCCAGCGATCGACCAGTTCACCGCCATCGATGACGAAGACCTGCCTGTGCAGTGCCGAGGTCGGGCAGACGTGCCAGGGGATGCCCACCAGGATGTCGCCGGGCGAGTAGTCCCCGGCGCGGTCGGTCTGCAGTACCAGGTGCTCCTCGTTCTGCAGAACCTGTTCGGCGTCGGGCAGGTCGGGGAAGTGCACGCGTTTTCCCATGGGGGGGTCGCTGGCGATGGCCTTGTAGCCGAGGTCGAGCGTGATGCGATCGGATGTGGGTCGGCTGACCACCCGGGTCAGGACCGCCGCGGCCGGGGGAAAGTCCATGTCGGGGAAGTAGCTGCCGTATCCGCCGTCGTTGTAGACGCAGGTGCCCGGGCTGAGTTCGATCGTCGGATCCGCCTTCTCGGCGTAAATCGGGAACGACGCCGTGCCGCCGGCGACCATGCGGGGGACGGCCAGGCCGTCGGCGACCAGGCCGTCGCGGAATGCGACAACCCGGTTGAATTCGGCGTCGACCGCCTCGCGCCGTTCGCCCCGATCTTCCTGGTGCTGGTGACCGTCGTAGACGTGGAACCCTCCCAGTGCCAGGCCGTCGGTGTCGGAGATCAACCGGTAGAGTGCACCCGCCTCGTCGCCAACACCCACGCCCGTACGGTGCTGGCCGGTGTCGATGTCGAGCAGGACCTCGATCTGCCGCCCCGCGGCGGCCATCGCGTTCCCGAGGTCCCGGATCGGGTCGGCGTGGTCGGCGGTGGCTGCGAAGGCGATGTCGGGGTAGGTGCTGCAAAAGGCGACGGCGCGATCGATGTTCGGGCCGACCAGGTTGTAGGCCAGGCAGATGTCCCGCACGCCCGCTTCGGCCAGCATCTCGGCCTCGGCGAACGTGGCGCACTTGTGCTTGAGGATGCCACGCTCGATCTGCAGCTTGACCACCTCGCGGGTCTTGTGCGTTTTGCAGTGAGGTCTCAGCCGAGAGGGGTCACCGGCGATGGCGATCATCGCGTCGATGTTGGCCAGCAGCCGGTCGCGAAAGACCAGCATGGCTGGAGAAATGATCCCGGAGGCGTCGTTGATGGTCGGCGTGGTGGACATTCAGATCTTCTTGATTCCCTGGAAGAACACTTGCTCGGCCGTCTTCCTCAACAACCACTCACGGTCGTCGTTGTTCAGGAACTTGAGACCGGACTTGATGAGGTCGATCGAGGCCTTGTAGGTGTGGCCGTTGACGACCTGGAAGGGGGCGTCGGAGGCCCACATCAGCCGCTTGCGGCCGTAGGCGTTGAGCATCGCCTGGATCATGTCGCCCAGGTCGTGGTAGGGAGGCTTCATCTTGCCCAGGGCGTAGTAGGCCGAGATCTTGACGTAGGCGTTTTCGTGGCGGGCCAGGTCGGTCAGGGCCTTCACGTCGGCCTGCCGGATCTCCCCTCCCACTCCCGCACGGGCGAAGTGGTCGATCACGACGGTCGTCTTGGGGTAGCGGCGGCACATCCGGTCGATCGCCGGCAATGCGTCCGGGTCGACCAGGCAACACATGGCCAGGCCCTCCTCGCCCCCCGTCTTCCACATCGTGTGCATCGCCGGGTCGTCGAGCCACTGGTCGACCGTCTGGTTCTTTGGATAGATCCGGAAGCCCCGCACGCCCAGACCCTTCATCTTTCTCATTTCCAGGTCGACCCGCGGCGCGTCCTGGTCGATGACGGCCACGCCGCTGAAGCTGCCCGGGTGCAGCCGCATGGTGTCCAGCATGTAGCTGTTGTCGTAGCCGTAGAAGGACATCTGGATCAGCACCACCCGGTTGACACCGACCGCCTTCATGTTGCCCTGCAACTCGGCGACGGTGAAGCTGGGCGGGTCCATGCTGAATCGCCGGTAGCCGGCGGCCAGCGGGTAGGCCTTGGTGTCAGGCGTCCAGATGTGCGAGTGCGCGTCGATGAACTTCATGGGGGATCAGCTCGCTTCGTGGAAGTATTTCTCGACCAGGTCCTGTGGCGGCGGCGGCGTCATGATGGTGACGACCCAGCCGACGACGAACGAGGTCACCAGTCCGATGATGATCGGGTCCATGCTGAGCGGTCGGTAGGGTGAGAACCCGTTGCCCTGGAAGAAACCGATCAGGTACAGCGACAGGTGGGCGGCGAAGCCCGAGACCATGGCGGCGATGCAGCCCTGGGCGTTCGAGCGGGGCCAGTACAGCGCGTAGACGACCGCCGCCAGGAAGCAGGCGGCCAGCCCGCTGCCGGTGTAGACGATGATGTCCTGCAGGAACTCCGGCGGATTCATCGCTCCGAACAACGCCCCCAGCCCCGCGACCATGGTGATCACGTAGCTGAGCGTCTTGATCTTCTTTTCCTCGGCCTCGGGATTGATGTTCCGCTGGTAGATGTCGCGGACCAGTGCCGAGGAGATCATCAGCAGGAAACTGTCGACAGTCGACATCACCGCGGCGAACGGGGCGGCGATCAGCAATCCGGCCAACCAGCCCATGCCGATGTTGGAGGTCAGTTCGACGGCCATCTGCGGCATGATCCGGTCGGGCTCGGACTCCATGCCCGGCATCAGCACACGAGCACAGCAGAAAATGATCACCAGCGGGAAGTAGATGGCCGAGTAGTACATCGCCACGGTGAAGATCGATCGTCTCAGCGTGATGGTGTCCTTGAAGGCCATCAGCCGGACCATGTTGCTGGGCTGCCCGGTGCCCGAGATGGCCCACATGAAGAAGAACGAGATGGCCAGGGAGAGCGGCAGGAAGCCGTCGGCCTTTTCACGAGAGGGACCGGGGCCGTTGACGTAGGACCCCGCCTGCTCGGGCGTGGCCCCGTAGGCGTAGTCCTTGAGTTCTTCGATCTTGAGGTTGACCAGCCCGGTGACGTTGCTGGGTTCGCTGCCCGATTCGAGTCGTCGTCGAACCTGCTGGACGTCGGCCGGCGTAACGATCTCCCAGATCTCGGCGGCCTCGAAACGGGTCTCGCTGGCCGTGAAGTCGTAGCGGTTCTTGATCTTGAACAACTGCTGATCGTCGCCTTCGCCGACGAAGATCCATGACCCCGAGGGCACGGTGACATCGGCACCGGCCTGGGTCGCCGTGATCGTCGCGGTTCCCTTGCGTGGAGGGACCATCCTGGCCATGGCCCGGGTGACCTGTTCCAGTCCTGCCCCCTTATCGGTTTTGGCGACGGCACCGGCCTGGTTGATCGCCAGCGGCAGCATGATCACCACGCCGACGACCATCACCACGCCCTGCATCACGTCGGTCCAGACCACCGCGTGGAAGCCGCCGTAGGTCGTGTAAACGATCACCGCGACGCCGAAGACCACCAGGCACAGCAGGTACTCGTTGCCCTGCGAGCACAGCGAACCGATCCAGTCGGGCAGGCTGGCCGCCGAGGAGGTGAAGGCATCGATCGGGCCCAGCAGCGTCTTCAGGATCGTGCTGCCACCCTTGAACTGGGCGATCAGGTTGAAGGTCATGAAGAAGACGATCAGCGAGACCGAGATCAGGCCGAAGGCGATGCTGCGGAAGCGGTCGCGGAGCACGTCGGGAATGGTGATGGCCTGGGCGGTGCGAGCCACCTCGTTGATCCGTTTGCCCAGCAGCCCCATCACGCAGATCGGCACCACCATGTAGCTGCCGATCCACAGCCCCAGGCTCCAGCCGTGGGTGTAGATCTTGCTCGGGAAGCCCATGAAGCTGCCCCCCGAGGAACTGGTGGCCGCCAGCGTCAGCGCGAAGGCCCAGACGCCCAGCCCGCGGCTGCCCAGGAAGTACTCGCTCAGGAAGTTGCGGTTCTTCAGCAGGCGGTTGGAGAGTCCGGCGATCAGGAAGACGCCGACCATGTAGATCAGGAACGTCCACAGTACGGCTGTGCCCGAATCGGCCGCAGCCAGCAGGTTCAGTTGAAACCCGTTCATGCTGCACCCCCTTCCGCTCCGGCCACCGCCACCGGTTCGCCGTGGATCTCCTCGTCTCCGGCAGTCCCCAGTTCGTCGTCCTGCATGAAGAAGAAGCAGACCCAGGTGGTGAACAGGTCGGCGACAATCCAGGGCAGCAGGATGCCGCCGAAGAGCCAGCTGGGGATCCCCAGTGTCGTGCTCATTGTCTCGGGGTCGATCTGGTGACCGTACCCGTTGATGTAACAGTAGGGCACCGCCCAGCAGAGCGCGACGAACCAGGATCCGAAGATCATGATCGCCTCGCGGCGCGAGTTGAGGAACACGCGGGTGAGCCTGGGGCCCGTGCCGGTGTCGTTGGAAACCTGGGGAACGTCTGGGGAACTCATCCGGAGCCTCGTGATGCCAGTGAAACGGCGCGAGACCTGCGATTGTACTTCTGCTCAGAACACGTTGCAAAGACGCAGCCCTGGTGGTGGTGATCGGCGCGGGGGTTGTCGCGTGATTGAGTTCGGCCCCGCGGTGCTTCAGAATGGACCGTTCGACCCGGAAGAGGAGAGAGATGAGCGATTCACCGCGAGTGGGATTTGTGGGAACCGGCCGGATGGCCACCGCCCTGGCCGGCGGACTGGTCTCGTCGGGGTTCTGTCCGGCCGCATCGATCGTCGGCAGCGACGTGGTGCCGGCGGCGGCCGAGGCGTTTGCCGAATCGACCGGGGGTGCGGTCGTGGAGAGCAACGCCGAGGTGGCCGAACGGTCCGACGTGATCGTGCTGGCCGTCAAGCCCCAGCAGATGTCCGAGGTCCTGGCCGGGCTGGCTCCCGCCGTTGGCCCCGATCACCTGGTTGTCTCGATCGCCGCCGGCATCACGCTGCAGGCACTCTCCGAGGGACTGGGAGAATCGACACGGCTGGTTCGCGTGATGCCCAACACCCCCTGCCTGGTGGGGATCTCGGCCTCGGCATTCGCGGTCGGGACGGCAGCCACCGACGCGGACGCCGATTTGGTCTCGCGGCTGCTGACGACCGTCGGGGTCGCACTGCCGGTCAAGGAACCTCTCATCGATGCCGTCACCGGTCTCTCCGGCAGTGGCCCCGCCTACGTCTACGAGGTGATCGAGGCGTTGTCCGACGGGGGCGTGCTGTGCGGACTGCCCCGTGACGTGGCCCTGCAACTGGCCGCCCAGACGGTCAAGGGGGCCGCCGAAATGGTGCTGGTCACCGGAGAGCATCCCGGGGTTCTCAAGGATGCGGTTGCCAGTCCCGGGGGAACCACGATCGCGGGACTGGCCGAACTGGAACGGGCGGGCCTGCGGGGAACATTGATCAACGCGGTCGAGGCCGCCACCCGAAGGTCCAGAGAACTGGGGGCAGAATGAGCCGGGACGACGATTGGGCCCTGTTGTGCGAATACACCCAGGGCGAGAGCCTCCGCAAGCACATGCTGGCCGTCGAAGCGGCGATGCGGGCCTACGCCCGGAAGCTGGGTGAGGACGAGGAGACCTGGGGTCGTGTCGGCCTGCTGCACGACTTCGACTACGAACGCTGGCCCGATCCTCCGGATCATCCGCTGCAGGGGTCAAAGATCCTTGCCGAGCGGGGGTACTCCGAGGAGGTGATCTACGCGATCAAGTCGCACGCCGATTACCTGGGCGACTGTCCCCGCGTGTCGGTGATGGACAAGGCGCTGTACGCCTGCGATGAACTCTGCGGGTTCCTCACCGCATGTGCCCTGGTCCGGCCGACGCGGCTGGAGGGGTTGAAGGCCAAGAGCGTCCGCAAGAAGCTGAAGCAGGCCTCTTTTGCCGCCGCGGTCAACCGCGACGACATCACCAGCGGGGCCGAGGATTTCGGGGTCGAATTGAACGAACACATCAACTTCTGCATCGAGGCGATGCAGGGAATTGCCGCCGAACTGGAACTGGTGTCCGAAGACGGCTGAACGCCAAGGAGACGACGATGCGTGGATTGAACCGTGTGATGGCGATTGTCCTGGGGATCGTGTTGATTGCGGCCGGCGACAGCTGGGCCCAGAAGGTCAAGCCGTGGAAGAACATCACGGCGACGGTCGGCCTGCAGGGCCTGGGAGGCGGGTCGGCTCACTGGATCGACTTCGACGCCGATGGCTGGGTCGACCTGTTCGACGGTGGAACGCTGTGGCACAACCAGCAGGGGAAGTCGTTCAAAAAGGTCGAGTCGCCTGGCGTGGGCGGCGGAGGGACCTGGGGCGATTTTGACGGTGACGGCAAGATCGATTTCTACACGCCCGGCGGCGGCGGTCGGTTGTTGAAGAACATGGGCGGTGGCAAGTTCAAGCACCTCGAGGGTGCCGTCCCCAAGTTGCCGATGGCCGCCCCGATGTGTGCCGTCTGGGGCGATTTCAGCGGCGACGGGTTGCTGGACCTCTATGTCGGTGGCTACGAGGCTCCCGCTTACCAGATCGATGTCCGCTACCGGAACCAGGGTAACGGGACTTTCAAGGAGGTCTGGCGGACCAAGGGCGCGCCCAACCCGGCCCGTGGCCTGACCACCGCCGATTTCGATGAGGATGGTGACCTGGACATCTATGTCAGCAATTACCGCCTCGTTCCGAATTTCCTGTGGCAGAACGACGGCAAGGGTAACCTGGCGAATGTTTCGAAAGCCTTCGGGACTGACGGAGACGGCGGGCTGGGCGCGTGGGGCCATACCATCGGCAGCTGTTTCGGTGACCTGGACAGTGATGGCCGGATCGACATCTTCGTCGGCAACTTCTCGCACCCGCCGGCCTACCAGGACCGTCCCAAGTTCCTCCGCAACCTGGGCAAGGACAAGAAGTTTCACTTCCAGGACCTTTCCGGTCAGGCGGGGTTGAGGTGGCAGGAGTCCTACGCCTCTCCGGCGCTGGGCGACTTCGACAACGACGGGCTGCTGGACCTGTTCTTCACCACCGTCTACCCCGGCGACAAGAGCGTGCTGTACCACAACAAGGGGGGGTTCAAGTTCGCCGAGGTGCCCGGGGCGGCGGGGATGGACCGGCCGCAGACCTACCAGGCCTCGTGGGCCGACTGGGACAATGACGGGGGACTGGACCTGGTCGTCGGTGGTGGGCTCTACCAGAATCCCGGCCATCCCGGTCACTGGATCAAGGTGCGGCTGGTCGGATCCGGACCGGTCAACACCACCGCGATTGGTGCCCAGGTGAGGATCCGCGTCGGTGGCGAGAAGGGCCGCGTGATCACCCGCCAGGTGACCACCGGCACCGGCCAGGGCAACCAGGCCGACGCGGCCATGCATTTCGGCCTCGGCGATCACAAAGGAGAGGTGACGCTGGAAATTCTCTGGCCGGGCAACCGCAGGCAGTCGGTCAAGACACCTGTCGATCGCGTGGTCACTGTGAAGTTTGCAGGGAAGTGACCTCCGCCAACCAACGGCGTGATATGTCTGCCGGCCTTCCGCCTGTTGACTCGGCCACGAATCCGCGTGGTCCACTCAACAGCCGCGGGCCGGGAGGTTCTCGCCGATGGATATCGTCGATACCGGCTGTGCACACGACCCGTTGCAGTGCATCATCCCGCCCCACATGCTCGAACGGCTGGCCGAATCGGCCCATCCCGGCCTGGCCGGCTGGGCCCGCGACTCGATGCTGCGTTCGATCGAGACCCGGGCGTTTCGTGAAGCGACCCGGGTTGCTCCGCGGCTGATGGTCGCCGAGTCGCCCGACGGGGGCAAGCAGCGGCTTGTCTACGATGCGGGAGGAACCTTCGACCTGCCCGGACGGCTGGTGCGGTCCGAAGGCGATGCCGACACGGGGGACATCGCGGTCCGCGAAGCGTACCGGCACACCGGCAGTGTCTGGGACTTTTTCGACAAGGTCTATGGTCGCAGGTCACTCGATGACCGTGGCATGACCCTGGTCAGCGTCGTCCACGTCGGCCGCAATTACAGCAACGCTTTCTGGGACGGGTCGCGAATGGGCTTCGGTGACGGCGACGGAATCCTCTTTCGGCGGTTCACCCGATCGATCGAAGTGGTGGGCCACGAACTGGCTCACGGCGTGATCGCCTTCTCCAGCGATCTCCGCTATTACGGCGAATCCGGTGCGCTCAACGAGCACTTCGGCGATGTCTTCGGGGTGCTGGTTCGACAGTGGAAGCGTCGCCAGGAAGCTCGCGGTGGTGACTGGACCATTGGCCGCGACCTGGTGGTCAAGGCACCGACCCGCCGGGCACTCCGCGACCTGGCCGCTCCGGGTACGGCCTACCGTGATGATCCCTTCCTGGGTGACGATCCCCAGCCGGCTCACTGGGACGACCGCTACCGTGGAGATGCCGACAACGGTGGCGTCCATATCAACTCGGGGATTCCTAATTACGCGTTTTACCGCGCGGCGGTGGAAATCGGGGGATACGCGTGGGAGACGCTCGGAGAGGTGTGGTACCAGGCCCTGCACTTGATGAAACCCGATTGCCGGTTCCAGGACTGTGCCGAGATCACCGAACAGGAAACGGCCAGGCGTTTCGGGGTCCGAAGTCGTGAGGTGAACAGCGTGAGGAGAGGATGGCGGGCTGTGGGGATTGTCGTATGATTGAACCTGCCGACCGAGTTCCCCCGGGCTGGAGAAACTCCGATGAGATTCCACGCGACAGTCTTCCTGCTGGCTGGCCTGCTGCTGATCGTGGCCGGGTGTGCCGAGGGACCGGACGAACCGGTGGCCGATGCTGTTGAGCTGACTCCGGCTCCGGAATTCGATCCGGTCACTCCCGGCGGTGACCCGGATTCCCCGTCGGTCCCCGTCCCGAAGGTCGACAAGAAGACCTCCGCCAAAAAGGTCGCCAAGAAGGTCGCCAGGAAGGGTGACGACGAGGGGTTCGACGAGGATCTGCCGATGGTCCCGGTCGAACAGGCCGGCGCGATGGTGGCCCTGGAGGCGATCGGTGGAGAGATGAAGCTCGATTTCCGTGACCGCATCGTCGAGATCGATCTCAAGGGCACGGAGATGGATGACAAG
Organism: Planctomycetaceae bacterium; assembly: GCA_003445035.1. GTDB lineage: Bacteria > Planctomycetota > Planctomycetia > Planctomycetales > Planctomycetaceae > UBA8437. Next base: position 11,415 of record DLVV01000053.1, read on the forward strand.
TCGGCCGTCCATCTTGCCGCGCTCAAGGATGTCCGCTCGATCAACCTTTCCGATACCAAGGTCACGGACGCCGCAATGGCTCACCTCGCCAAGCTCTCCAGGCTCAACCGGCTGTTCCTCTATGGCACCGAGGTCACCGACAAGGGCCTGGTGCATCTCGGCAAACTGTCCAGCCTCGAGACGCTCTGCCTGGACGAAACCCGCATCAGCGACGAGGGGATGTCGAATCTGAAGGGGCTGGTCCAACTCGAGGTTTTGCACTTGAGAAGCCGTTTGCCGGTCAGTGACACCAGTATTCCCGTGATTATCCGCTTCGAGAAACTCCGGGAATTGAAGGTCGAAGGCACAAAGATCACCCCGGAAGGTCTCGAGCGGCTCAAGCGGAAGTTGCCGGATTGTCGAATCGAATAGTGGTGGGGGTATGTGAGGTATCGAGATACGTAGCATTGCAGGGACGGCCTTGACCGTGCGTGGTTATCGGTCGTATCCTTTGAGACAGGATGGTGCCTTATGTGCCGTTCTGTCAGCACAAACGAACCAGAGGGTTTCGTCATGATGCGTCTCCTGTCAGTTTCGTTGGCAGCCATGGTGGCCGTGGTGGGCCTGGCCGATTCGGTCCGGGCCGCCAATTACGTTGTTGCCGCTCCGTCGCCAACCGAAACCCGTACGAAAGTCCAGCACTGGGTGGCAGCCCAGGGCGTCACTGACAAGGCGATCCTCGAGCGGATTGGCAAGGCCTGGGCCTTCGACAAGCAGTCGATGTCCGGCAGCCGTGTGCTCGACATGGTCGTGGGGACCTTCTCGAGCGTGGACGCCAAGACGAAAGCGTTTCTCGATTCCTGCAAGCTCGAGCCCGGCACCCCGTTGCCGGACGCGAAGATTCTCAAGGGAAAGAGCGCCTTCTACGCCTCCAACATGCAGCTGTTCTACGGCCGGTTCCTGGCCCAGAAGCAGATGTACGACGAAGCACTTGACCTGCTGGTGGCCCTGGAGACCAAGTCGGTCGTCGATCCGGCCGGATTGCTGTACTTCAAGGCTGTCTGTGAACACCAGTTGCTGAAGAAGACCGAAGGCCTGGCGACGATCCAGACGTTGCTCGAGAAGACCGCTGAGGTGCCTCTGCGATACAAGACCACCGCCGAGTTGATGCAACACGATCTGCAGTCCCTCAAGAAGGACTCGCTCTCGGAGATCTCGCGGAAGATGAAGGACGTCGAGCGACGCCTGGAATTGGGGCGAGGTGGCCAGCGAGTCCAGAAGCAGGAGGACGAGATCGTCGTGGCCCTGGACGCGATCATCGAGAAGCTGGAACAGCAAGGCGGTACGTGACCTGGCTGTGGCAACGGCCCGGGTGGTCGTAATCAAGCTAACAGCCCCGCCCAGGACAGCACCATCCGTGGTGCGAAGGGTCCCGGCAACGTCGCCAACCGCAACACGGGCAATCGCACCGGCTGGGGCGCTCTGCCGCCGAAGGCCGAGGCACGAGCCCGCAATATTCTCGATCGCAACTACCCGGCTCACTATCGGAAGGCGATCGATGAATACTTCAAGCGGCTGGCCGAAAAGCAGACGGCGTCGCGGAAGTAACCGGAATCGAAGACACGCAAGGGGCCGGTCGCGCCAGGGCGAGACCGGCCCCTTTTTCGTGCGCCGGTGCCTCGTGCTTGCACCCCCGGGCCACAGGCGGACAATAGAAGCTTCTCCCTCACTCAGCAAAGAGAAAACTGATGAGACATCTCGCGATGCAGCCTCGCTCGATCATGTGGTTGGTCCTGGTCACCCTGTCCCTGGTCGCTTCGGCTGAGGACTGGCCAACCTATCGCCACGACGCCAGCCGCGCTGGGGCATCGGGCGAGACGCTGGCCTGGCCGTTGGCCAACCGGTGGACCTACAGCACTCCAGCGCCGCTGAGGACCGCCTGGTCGGGAAGTGGCGGGCGATCGGTCGAGGGTAAAGACCTGTACGACCGGGTGCGATTCGACGACGCCCTGCACGTGGCCGTTGCGGCGGGCCGGGTCTATTTCGGGTCGTCGGTCGATCACCGCATCCACTGTATCGATGCCAAGACGGGCCGATCCGCCTGGTCGACATTCACCGATGCTCCGATCCGCCTGGCTCCAACCGTCGCTGACGGCCGGGTCTATATCGGCAGCGAGGACGGGTACGCTTGGTGCCTGGACGCCGCGACCGGTCGGGTGCAATGGCGGCTGAGGCTGGGTCCGGCCGATGAACGGATCGTGGCCCGGGGCGAGATGATCTCGCGCTGGCCGGTTCGCACCGGGATCCTGGTCGAAAACGGCGTCGCTTACTTCGGCGCCGGAATTTTTCCGCACGAAAATGTCTACCTGGCGGCCGTTGATGCGAAGACTGGCAAGCCGATCTGGCGCAACGACCAGGTCAGCCATGGCAATGCCGGTCGGGCCGATCTCTCGCCACAGGGTTACCTGCTGGCCACCAAGTCAGCACTCTATTTCCCCTCCGGCCGTTCACGTCCTTCGGCCGTTGATCGCAAGACCGGCAAGATCCAGGTCATCGCCGGCTGGCGGGGTGGGGTGGCTGGCGAAACGCTCAATCTCTCCTCCGGGCAGGTTGCCGGTGCCAACGCCGTGATACTCGGCGGATCGCTTCGCACATTCACGCTTGGCAGCCAGGTCACCGGCTCGGCCGGTTCGACCTATGTCACCACCGGCGAGACGCTGGCACGGCTCAACCAGAAGGTCTATTCGGCCGTCAACGGAAATCGTACGAAGCTTCGCAACGAGCTCCGGACCATCTACAGCAACTACCGGTCGGGGAAGATCGAGAAGCCCGAATACCTGGCCCAGGCTAACGCGCTGCGGAAGCAGCTCAATTCCCAGGACGAGGCGGGAGTGGAATGGAAGGTGAAATGTGCCTCCAACGCCGCGGTGATCGTCACCGCCGCCCACGTGGTGGTTGGCGGCAAGGACCTGGTCGAGATCTTCGATGCGAAGACCGGCAAGCCCACCGGGCGGCTCAAGGTCAGTGGAAACGCTCGCGGCCTGGCGGTGTCCGATGGCCGGTTGGTGGTCAGCACCGATACCGGGCGAATCTACTGTTTTGAGGCGGGCGAGGCGAGCGAGCAGGTTGCCACGACCAAGCCCGTGGCCGATCCCTACCCACGGGACAAGTGGACCGACGTCTACGAGGCGTCGGCGAAATCGATTCTCGATCAGACGGGCATCCGCACCGGGTTCTGCCTGGTGGTCGGTGCCGAACAGGGCCGGTTGGCCCTGGCCCTGGCTCGCCACAGCGGGCTGAAGATCTACGGCGTGGAGTCCGACCCGGCCAAGGTGGCCGCAGCCCGCAGCGCACTGGTGCGAACCGGGCTCTATGGTCACCGGATCACGATCCACGAGGCGGCAGCCGGTGAGATCCCCTACTCGAGCTACTTCGCCAACCTGGTTGTCAGCGATACGCACCTGTTGACCGGCCGCGTGCCGGTTGCCGGTGACGTGGTGGCCCGGCACGTCAAGCCGTGCGGTGGCGCCGTGTGCCTTGGAGGCACTCACCCGTTCGGTGAATCCTGGCGGAACAGTCTTGGACTGGCCAAGCAGTCGGTGACCGCGACGGGCAAGAGCTTCACGTCGCTGGTCCGGGGCAAGCTGCCCGGCGCGGGCAGCTGGTCACACCAGTACGGAGATGCCGGCAACACGGCCTGCTCGGACGACCAGTTGATCCGGGGCGGGCTCGGCGTGTTGTGGTTCGGTGATCCCGGTCCCGGCAAGATGGTGAACCGTCACGATGGCGCCGTGGGCCCGGTTTCGACCAACGGCCGGATGTTCATCCAGGGCACCGACAGCCTGATGGCCTACGACGCCTACAACGGACAGTTCCTTTGGGATTTCAAGAACAGCAAGTCGATCCGCACCGGGGTCTTCCAGAATCATGCTCCGGGCAACCTCGTTGCCAGTGATGACAGCGTGTTCATGATGCTCGATTCCCGTTGCCTGCAGCTCGATGCTGCCACCGGCAAGCTGCAGGCGACGCACCTGTTGCCGTCCGGCAAGGACGTGAAGGAACACGAGTGGGGTTACGTGGCACTCTCGGACGGGATGTTGATCGGCACCGCCACCCGCCGCAAGCGGCTGGACGCCGCTCGTGCTCGCCGTGGCCAACAGACCACCGACGCCACCGACGCGATCTTCGCCATCAACCTGAAGACCGGCAAGCACCTGTGGAGCTACCAGGGCAAGAGCATCGATTTTCGCACGATCGCTCTCGGGCCGGGCCGGGTCCATTTCATCGACAGCACGATCAGCGGCGAGCAGCGGCAGGCACTGCTGAAGCAGGACAAGACCGAACTGCAGAAGCTCAAGGGTGCCGAACGGAAGCGGGCCGAGGACCGTCAGAAGCGGATCGATGCCCGTACCGCGATGGCACTCGATTCGAAGACCGGTAAGGAGCTCTGGAAACAGCCCGTCGATGTCACCGACACCAGCGACATCGGAATCGGCGGCGGCCGGTTGACGATGGTCTACAAGGACGGGGTGCTGCTGCTGGGTGGTGCCAACGCCAATGGCCACTACTGGAAGCAGTTCATCGCCGGCGAATTCGAGAAACGGCGTCTGGTGGCGCTCTCGTCGGTCAATGGCTACAAGCTGTGGTCCAAGGACGCCAACTACCGTCACCGGCCGATCATCGTTGGGAACCGGATCATCGCCGAACCGTGGTCCTACGAGCTGAAGACCGGCAAGCAGATCACCCGGATCCATCCGCTGACCGGCAAGGAAGTGCCGTGGAGCTTCATGAGGCCCGGGCACCACTGCGGCATGAACACCGCCACTCCGAACATGCTCTTTTTCCGTTCGGGATTCACGGCTTTCTACGATCTGCAGTCCGACAGTGGCACGCGGCACTTTGCCGGCCATCGCCTGGGTTGCTGGATCAACGCGATCCCTGCCAACGGGCTGGTGATGATCCCCGAGGCCAGTGCCGGATGTGTGTGCCTGTTCTCGATTGCCTCGACGATTGTCATGGAGCCGCGTACTCCCAGGCGTCCGTGGGGGATCTACAGCGGTGTGGGCACGGCGACGCCCGTCAAGAAGTTGGCACTGAACCTCGGAGCTCCCGGCGATCGCCGCGACGCCACCGGGAGGCTCTGGCTCAGTTACCCGCGGCCCAAGTCGCGGAAGACGACCGGCCTGGAACTGAATCTCGACCTGGGCGAGGCCTTCGTCAAGGGAGGCGAATTCGTGAGTGTCGACGGAGACACCAGCGAGATCAGTTCGCGTCCGGCGTCGTGGGTCTTTTCGTCATCAGCCCACGGGATCATGCGTTGCGCGGTGCCGTTGCGGGGAGTGGGGGATCAGCCGGCCCGCTATGCCGTGCGGCTGTATTTCTCGTCGGGATCGACCAAGAAGCCCCTGGTCGGACAGCGGGTCTTCGACGTCCGTGTCCAGGGACAGGTCGTGCTCAAGGACGTCGATGCGGCCAAGGCCGGCAAGGACGGAACGGTTGTGCACGAGATCTCCAATGTTTCGGTCAAGGATCGGTTGATGATCGAGCTGGTGCCCAAGACCGGCCAGCAGCCCATGCTTTCCGGGATTGAGGTCTCGGAGATTTCCGCCGGGCGGTGACACAAAACAAGATGAGCACAAACCCACCAGCCGGATCCATCTACGTCGACGTGGATGCGATGGAGTGGCAGTCGACGCCGTTTCCCGGAATCAAAATCAAGATCCTGTTCCAGGAACCCGATGGCGAGGGTTTCACGGCGCTGTTCCAGGCCGAGCCGGGTGCGAAACTTCCGCTTCACCGGCACCTGGGTGTCGAGCAGACCTACATCATCGAGGGCAGCCTGGTTGATGACGAGGG
>DLVV01000053.1:17666-20797 GCA_003445035.1 Planctomycetaceae bacterium
TTCCAGCGGCCCAACGAATTCCTCCAGACGGACAACGACGATGACTGACGCGGTTCTGGAAAAGATTGACGGCGGCTGGATTGTGGATCTGACCGAGGAGATGGTGAAGATCCCCAGCGTGACCATGAACGAGACCGAGGTCTGCGGGTACTACGAACGCCAGCTGGGGGAGCTGGGCCTGGAAGTGGATGTCCGCGAGGTCACTCCGGGTCGCCCCAATCTCTACGCGTGTCTTCGTGGCCAGGGGACCGGACCCACGCTGATGCTCAACGGGCATCTTGACACCATCCCCAACCAGACCGATCAGCGGTGTTACCGTGATGGGGATCTGCTTTACGGCCGCGGCACCACCGACATGAAGGGTGGCATGGCCGCGGTGCTGGGAGCCACGCGGGCCCTGCTCGAATCGGGAACCACGCTGGCCGGTGATCTCTGGCTGACCGCCGTGGTCGGACACGAGGAACCCGAGGCCGAGAAGGACGGGCCCAAGGCGTTGATCGACGACATCAACGATGGCCGCATCGCCGCCGAGCGAATCATCATTGTCGAAGGCGACGACGAGCTGTGGGTGATGAGCATGGGGTCGATGGTCTTCACGATCATGTTGACCCCCTCCAACGGCGGTCGCCACACCCAGTACGTCGACTTCAAGGACAACCCGATCCGGTTTGCCGGTGACCTGGTTGCCGCGGTCGCTGCCCGGCAGGACGAACTCGACAACGGCGATGTCCATCCCCTGGCCGGTGCCGAACGGATCGACCTGGGCATCCTGCACGCCGGCGATTACTTCAACCGCACGCCCGTGTCGTGTCGCTTCACCGGCACACGCCGGTGGTCGCCGGGCAAGGACGCCGGCGAGGTGCTCGAGGAACTCCGGCAACTGGTGGCGCCGATCGCCGAAGCGGGGGGATTAACGGCAGAGGTGACGATGGAGCACGAACGTGAACCGTTCGAGACACCGGTGGACGATCCGCTGGTGCAGGCCGTCAGTGCCGCGCATCGTGATCTTTTTGACGAGGACCCTCGGGTCATCGGGCGACGAATTGTCGGTGACGCCAATCTCTACGTCCACGGCTGTGGTGTACCAACGATCTACTACGGTCCCAGCAACGAAACGGCTCACGCCGACATCGAAAACGTGTCGATGACCCGCGTCGTGGACTCGGCACGCATCTACGCACTGGCGGCGATGAATTTCTGCGGGGTGGCCTAGGCCAGCTCGGTGGCCGTCCCGCGGATCGCCGCCCAGGCCCGTTCGACGTGTTCCAGGGTGGTCGAGGTCTGGCCGATCGAGAGTCTCAGCGTCAGCCGGTCGTCGAGCTGGGTGTGGGTCAGGAACAGGTCTCCGGAATCGTTCAGGTCATCGAGCAGTTTCTGGTTCATCTGGTCACCGCCCACGTGGCGGAAACAGACCAGGTTCAACGACCTCGGTGCTGCCAGTTCGAAGTCGTCGTCGGCCGAGACCCAGTCGGCGAACCGTCCGGCCCACTCGACGTGCGAGCGGATCTTCTGCTGCAGCTCCTCGACGCCAAAGCTGCGAATCACGAACCACAGTTTCAGGGCGCGGAAGCGGCGACCCAGGGGGATGTGCCAGTCGCGGAAGTCGACCACCTCGCCCGACTGCGACGCGCGGTTCCTCAGGTAGTCGGGCAACACGCTCAGTGCCCGCAGCAACGGACGTCGATCGGCGACATAGAAGCAGTCGCAGTCGAAGTTGACGAACATCCACTTGTGCGGATTGAAGGCGTAACTGTCGGCCTGTTCGAGTCCGTCGTGCATCCCGCGGAACTCCGGGCAAATCGCCGCCGTGCCGGCCATCGCCGCGTCGACATGCAGCCAGGCGCCGTGATCACGGCAGATCGCACCGATCGCGGGCAGTGGATCGACGGCGCCCGAAGAGGTCGTGCCGACCGTGGCACAGACAAAGGCCGGCTTCAGACCGTGAGCACTGTCGATGTCCATCTGCTGTTTCAGCAGATCGGGCCGCATCGACCAGTTCTCGTCGCTGTCGATCACGCGGAGACGATCAGTCCCGATTCCGGCAATCATCATCGCCTTTTCGACAGATGAGTGGGCCTGGTCGGAGGTGTAGGCGACCTGCCAGGAATCGATCCCAAGCCGCCGGGTGTCGCGGGGATTGTCGGAATGTTCGCGATAACAGGCGGCCAGCAACGCGCACAACGTCGCGCTGGACGCGGTGTCCTGGATAACCCCGCCGCCTCCGCCGCTGGAATGGAATGAGGCGGGCAGGTCGAGCATTTCGATCAGCCAGTCGAGGACGTGCTGTTCGAGTTCGGTGCAGGCCGGACTGGTGGTCCAGAGCATGCCCTGGACACCGAGCCCCGCGGCAAGCAGTTCGCCGAGGATCGAGGGGGGCGACGTGTTGGCCGGAAAGTATCCGAAGAAGTTGGGGGACTGCCAGTGGGTGATTCCGGGCAGGATCACCCGGCTGACGTCTTCCAGGATCTGCTCAAACGCCTCACCCTGGAGCGGTGGCGAGTCGGGCAGTTGCGCCCGGATGTCCCCCGGCTCGACACGCGAGAGCACCGGGTACTGGTCAACCTGCTCCATGTAGTCGGCGATCCAGTCGATCACCTCGCGGCCGTGTCGACGGAAGTCCTCGGGTGTCATCACGCCGATTTCTCCTCGGAGTGCAGCAGCTTCACCAGCGACAGGTAGTCCGCGTCTCGCTGCCTGATCTTCTCATCGATTGTCTCGTCAGGATACGAATAGACCCCCTGGCCGGACTTGGCTCCCAGGTGGCCCGCTTCGACCATCTTCCGGATCGTTTCGGGAACCTCGGTGTCACCCCTCATGTCGGGGGCCAGGTTGGCGAAGGTTGCGGACGAGATGTCCCAGCCGGCGTAGTCGATGATCGCCAACGGACCCAGAGCGGCCAGCCGCAGGCCCATGCTGCCACGGATCGCCCGGTCGATCTCCGAAGCGGTCGCGACACCACGGTCCAACAGATCGAACACCTCGCGGAACATCGCCACCTGGACCCGGTTGACCAAAAAACCGGTCAGTTCCTTGTCGATACGGACGGCGGTCTTGCCGATCGATTCGAGTGTTGCCAGTGCCGTGTTGACCGTCTGGTCGCTGGTTCGCTCGCCTCCAACCACCTCGACCAC
>DLVV01000053.1:21116-22455 GCA_003445035.1 Planctomycetaceae bacterium
GGAATCACGTGGGGAGGATTGAACCAGTGTGTGACGACAGCGCGTTCGGGATTCGCCAGATCACGAGCCGATTCCGAGATCGGAAAACTCGAACTGTTGCTCGCCAGGATGGTCTGCTCGTCAACCAGCGGTTCGATGAGCTGCAACAATTCCTTTTTCACGTCGAGGTTTTCCCAGGCCGCCTCGGTCACCAGGCCGGTTCCGCTGACGGTTTCTTCCAGGGTATCGCAGACAGTGATCCGTCCGAGAACGTCGGGGATCTGCTCGGCCGCCAGGAGACCGACGGTGGCGAGTTGCTCCAGGTTGCCGGTGATCCGTTCCCGTGCGGAGTCCGCAGCGGACTCCGTTTCGTCGATCGCCCGAACGGTGTAGCCTCCCATCGCAAATGCCTGGGCGATCCCGTGCCCCATCGTGCCCAACCCGATCACGGCCACGGGCACATCCCGGGACAGGATATCCGCGGGGTTGTTGTCGGTTGCGTTCATAGGTCTTCTCCCAGCTGCGGCAGTGACGTCGCGGCCGAACTCGAAAAGGTTCAACGCTTCGGTGAGAAACCGGGTGAGTGATCGTTTCAGTCTTTCGGTTCGACCGGTTGTCGGCAAGTGTGACGGATTCGAGCCGTGACATCGATCGATCCAAAACGCGGCATCAGGCAATTCGCTATTATCGGGTCCTGAGTTCCACAGGAGTCACCCGCCGTGAGATGTTTGTCCTCCCGTTTGCCGTCTTTCCTGCTGCCCGCGATCGTCGCCCTGCTCGTTCAACCGGTTCCGGCCGCTGACGACTGGGTGGACAGCTTCTACCAGTTTCGTCTTCCGGTGGAGATCGAGGCCGAGGCGGCGGGGTGGCAGGTGTTGCCGATTGATGCTGAACGGATCACCAGCGAGATCAACCGGGTCGGGCCGTTTCGCTTCGATCCTCAATACCTGGCCTTTGACCAGGTGAAGCTGGTTGAGGTCGACGAGTCGGGAAAGGCGATCGACAGGGCCGTGGACGGAGGATTCACCCTCGTCAGCATCGGGCCGGAACTGGCCACCGACGTGCTGGCCGGAAAGGCGGACAAGGAGATGATAGCCGTCACCCCGGGCCGTTATCACCTGATGCGGTTCACGAGTTCGGGTGGCGGAAAATGTCCGGCGCTGGCCTACGAGCCGATCTTTCCTCCCGGCACCCCGCTCAGGAAACACGTCTATCGCATCAGCTATTTTGCACCTCTGCTGCCGCAGTCCAAGACGACGCATGACGTGCTGTTTGTTCCTGACGGCAAGGTGATGGAACTGCTGGTCCGGGGCCGGTTCATCGGAACGATTCACGACATCAGTGTCCGGGCCGCCGAGAT
>DLVV01000053.1:22866-30436 GCA_003445035.1 Planctomycetaceae bacterium
CGTCGCCGTCGCGAGCAGGTGCCCGAGCGGGTGGCGACACTGCGGACGGTGGGATCGGCGACCGAGTACACCGGTGACACGCGGTACCGGGTGGGCGATTCGGAATCGGTGCGTGCGTGGTTTGCCGAAACGACGGTCAAGATGACCCGCAAGCGACGCCCGCCCCGGCAGGTCCGCCGCGGCATCCGGGTCACGGCTGCCGCCAACGAGTCGCAGGCGTTTCAACTGGTGCTGACTCCCACGAGTGCCACGACACTCGACTCGGTTACCCTCTCGGCGGTGACCGGATCGGGCCGGACGATCTCGATGCGAACCGCCGAGGTGAACCTGGTCGAGTACGTGCCGATTCGGACCGGCAGCTTCATCACGCCGGCGCGGGTTGGTGGCGATGTCGGCGACCCGCTTTTGCCGCTCGATCGACCAGTGAAACTCGATCCGCTCGACGGCAACCGTGCCGTGTGGATCACCGTGCACGTCCCGGCCGGCACTCCGGCGGGCATTTACAAAGGCACACTGCGAGTGGCCTTCAAGGACGAGGGGCTGGACGTGCCGTTCGAACTGGAGGTGTACGGGTTCGAGCTGCCCGAATTCGCATCGTTCGGGTCCGACATGGGCGGCCAGTACATGGTCAAGCAGCTCAACCATCTCAACAAGAACCCGCAGCGGGTCATCGACTATCACGGTGTCTCGTCAAAATCCGACATCCTGAAGTTGACCCGGGGTTACTACGACCGGATGGCGGCATCGAAGTTCTATCCCAAGAACACGGCGCTGCTGACCGAGATCGGGATGAACTGGACGCCACCGCCGGCCGGGTTCAACGTCGATCGGCCGGGCAACTTCATCAAGCTCAAGGACTGGGACTTCACCCGTTTCAACGCCGAACTCGATCACTTCATCAACGGACGCAAGGTCAACAGTCTTTGCCTGCTACACACCAATCCCACCGCCTGCAACCATTTCAACCATCTGCCCGGCGCACCGCTGGATGGCCCGGCTATCTCGTCACCCCACACCTCGATGGGTTGGCAGACCTGGCGGAAGATGACGATCGTGGCCTACGACAAGCCGAAGTCGAGCAAGAGCGTGGTCGAGGTCACTCGCAAGCAGTTCGACAACGTCGTGATGCAGTTCTTCCGCCGGACCGCCCGGGAACTCGACAAGCACGGTTGGCTGGACCGGGTTCACGTACTGATTGACGAGACCGAGAATCCGGTCCGCCTGGCGCACTTCCTGAAACTTTTGAAGTCCGATCCGCTGACCGCACGAATCCGCGTGGTCGCCTGCATGCAGGGACTGGGGCTGATGGATCCGGGCTCGCCCGGCAACGAGGGTCTCAAGGAGTTTCCGTTTCCGAAACTGATCGACACGTATTGCCCCGAGATCGACGAGAACTATGACCGGTGGATGCCGTATTACTTCGAGGACTACAAGATCCCGCGAGATCGCCGAAAGTTGTGGTGCTACATCGTTGCCACCAGCCGGATCGCCATCGACACGCCGGGCATCAACAACCGGGTGCTGGCGCTGGACGTGTTTCAGCGAGGTGGCAGCGGGGTGTTGATGTGGGAGTCATTCGGTTGGGACCATCTTTACGGGGGCTCGATGGATCCCTGGAAGGACCCCTACACGCGTCACGCCAACGGATCGCTGGCGTTCTTTTATCCGCCTCGCCGATCTCCCGGTTCGAAGAAGGCCGACTTCACGATCACCCCGTCCCTGCGACTTGCGACGTTTCGCGAATCGGTCGACGATTTCGAGTACGCCCGCATACTCGAGGATCTGGTGAAGGCCGGTCGCAAAAAGTCGGTGGACACCGCGGAAGCCGAGCGAGCGCTCTCGGACATCCGGAGATTTTTCCCTCAAAACACCAACTGGTCGCAGAACGACGCCTGGTTCCTGGAACTTCGCGACCGGATGGCTCGGCAGATCGTTGCATTGCGGTCACGACTCGATGGCTGAATTCGGCAGACATTGATGCCCGACGTCGAAACGGTTTGCTATTCTGTGGTGACCGGCAACAGGTGCCGGCCCGGGTCATGATTCAGCCGATGGAGTTTTCGATGAGAATCCGCGCGATCGTCTTCGGACTGCTGTTCCTGGCCACCTCGACCGTCTCGGCGGACAACTGGCCCAACTGGCGGGGCCCGACGCTCAACGGTGTCGCTCCCAAGGGAACCTACCCGGTCAAGTGGAGTGCGACCAAGAACGTGGCGTGGAAGATCAAGCTGTCCGGCAAGGGCACTTCGACGCCGATCATCTGGAACGGGCAGATCATCCTGACGTCCCAGGAAGCCGGCAAGAACATCACGCTGGCGGTGGACCGGTCGGGCAAGACGGTCTGGAAGACGACCAGCGGTGGTCCGGGGGTCAAGGGTAAGCATCGCAAGGCCAGCGGCAGCAACCCGTCACCTGTGACCGACGGCAAGCGGATCTACGTTTACTTCAAGAACGGCGACTTGGTCTGCCTGACGCTGGCCGGCAAGGCCGTCTGGCAGACCAACCTGCAGACGGCCTGGGGCAAGGACACGCTGTGGTGGGACATCGGTACGTCGCCGGTGCTCTCGGCCGACAAGGTCCTGGTCGCGGTGATGCAGACCGGCGGTTCCTACGTCGCCGCATTCAACAAGTCCGACGGCAAGGTGGCCTGGAAGCACGACCGCAACCTCGAGGCTCCGCTGGAGGCGGCCCAGAGTTACACCACCCCGATCGTGTTGAAGCGTGGCGGGGTCGAGAGGCTGCTGGTGCTGGGTGCCGACCACGTCACCGCCCACGAAGTCGCCTCGGGGAAGGAACTGTGGCGTGTCGGCGGGTTGAACCCCGGTGGCCAGAAGTACTTCCGCAGCATCTCCTCGCCGGTCATCGCCGGAAACCTGCTGTTGGCCCCGTACTCGCGGGGCAACACCCTGACGGCGATCCGCCTGGGTGGCAACGGTGATGTCACCAAGTCGCACGTCGCGTGGATGAACAAGGGCGGAGCCGCCGCGGACGTGCCGTCGCCGATCGTGCAGGGTGACCGCGCGTTCGTCTGCAGCGACCGTGGTCGGTTGACCTGCCTGGACGTGAAGACGGGGAAAGCGATCTGGAGCGGTCAGGCCGAAAAGAACCGGCAGGGGTTTTCGAGTTCACCGATCCTGGCCGGTGGCCGGATCTACATCACCCGCGAGGACGGGAAAACGTTCGTCGTGGATTCCGGGGACAGTTTCAAGGTCGTGGCCGCCAACGAACTGGGCGAGTTCACTGTCGCCACTCCGATCTTCTCGCAGGGACAGATCCTGTTGCGGACGACCGAGCACCTGTACTGCATCGGCAAGCGGGCTGCCGCTGCCGCTGCGGGTGAGTAGCCGGTCGTTCAGCGGACGAGTTTTGCTTCCATCAGCCCGATCTTCTGGTGATGGGGCGGCAGTGCATCCTCGCCTCCGTACCAGGTCCGCACCCGGCCGTTGACCACAATCATCTGCGAGGCGTGAACCGAGTGGTTCGCCCCGCGTCCGGCCGAGCCGAAGTTTCCCTTGGGCGGAGGTCCCAGGACGGGACGGCCGTTGTTGAGCTGTCGGAAGGTGAAACCGTCGTCGCTGACCGCCGAGTAGGTCTTCCACTCGTTCCCGACGTCACCGCAGTAAAGCAGGAAGTAGCGGCGGCCGTCGAAATGTACGCTGGGTCCCAGCTGTCCCTGTGAACCTCCTCGCAGGCCGGCGATCGGTCGACCACCGAACTTGCGGGTCCACTTCAGCCCGTCGGGACTCTCGGCCACCGCCAGGCGGTGATCTCCGTTGTACGCGCCGTACCACATCCGGTAGACCGTCCGGCCCTTCTCACGGATTCTCAGGATGTGCATCCCGGTCACCTGCAGGCTGTCGACGGTCCCCTTTTTTCCCAGCGGCATGACCGGCCGGCCTCCGTTCTCTTTTTTCCAGTGGACCCCGTCGCGGCTGCTGGCCAGGCAGATCTGCTCGACCCGGACGTGGCCGGGCGCAATTCCCAGGTCCGTTCCGCTGCGGCCGTCGATGGCTCCGTACCACATCAAGAACCGGTCACCCACCTTCAACACGTAAGGGTGTGACATGCCGCGGTGATCTGCGGTTCCCTTCGAGCCGAGTTGAAGTGCCGGTTTTCCGCCGTTGAGAGGCTTCCAGTTCACTCCGTCCCGGCTCGTCGCTCCACCGATTCGCTCGATGATCTTGTACGGGTAGCTGGTGTCGGTTGTCACTTCCCCGCCGTTGAACCACATCCAGTACGTGCCCTTGTCATGGACGACCGTGGGCGAACCGACAAACCGGCTGTTCCAGCTGCCCGGTTTTCCGGTCGCGACGCAGGAACCCCGCCCGGCCTTTCCGGGGACACGGTGAAACACGGCCTTCTGCAGCTGGCCGGCAGTCACCGGTTCGGAGGCGGCCGTCATCGACCGGCCGAACATGCCGCCGAACAGCAACAACAGGGTCGGGAGACAACGCATGGTCGTGACACCAATCGTTGGAGGAACTAGTTTGGGGCAACAACGGATTAGAGTCCGCCGACCCCTCCGAATGCCATCGACCCGACTTCATTTCGACGGTCCAAGCCACGCGGCTCATACGGTCGTGTTGGCTCACGGTGCCGGGCGAGGTCTGGACACTCCTGCCCTGGAGGCGATCACCGTCGGCCTGGCGGCCAGGGATGTGAGGGTGGTCCGCTTCGAGTTCCCCTACATGGTGCGTCGGCGGAAGGACGGGACGCGGCGGCCTCCGGATCGGCAACCGGTGTTGCTGGAGACGTGGCGTGAAGTGATCGGTGAACTGGGGTCCGACGGCCTGGTGATCGGCGGCAAGTCGATGGGTGGCCGGATGGCCAGCCTGGTGGCTGACGAGTGCGAGGTGGCCGGGCTGGTCTGTTTGGGTTACCCGTTTCACCCGCCGGCCAAACCCGAGAAAACTCGCACCGAACACCTGGCCGGGCTGGTCACCCCGACACTGGTCGTGCAGGGCGATCGTGACCGGTTCGGGACGCCCGAGGAAGTGGCGGGTTATAAACTCTCCGGGTCGATCCACGTCCACTGGATGCCTGACGGGGACCACGACCTGGTACCCCGAAAGCGATCCGGCCGGACAGCCGAGCAGAACTGGGTCGAGGCGACAGATGAGATCCTAGGTTTCCTCAACAGGATCGTCGGGTAGTGTCGACGACCACCAGTCGCTGGCGCTGTCGACGACCACCAGTCGCCGTGTGCAGTCGACGTTCAGCCAGCAGGCCGTTGTCACCAGGTAGACCCCGGCGACAAAGTAGAACAGCCCGTCGAAGCCGTACTCGGTCTTCACCCAGGCCATGATCGGACCGGCCGCGAACAGGCCGGCGGCCCCGACTGTGTTGACCATGCCGAACACCCGGCCGGCCGCCGGTCCCCCGATATCGGTGACCGTGCCCCACCAGGTTGGCTGGCTCATGTCGCTGAAGAACTTGCAGAAGAACAGGACTCCCATGATCATCTGGCCGTCCTCGAACAGCAGGCTGCAGCAGATCAGCACCGCGGCGATCACCTTGCATCCTCCGGCGATCAGCCGACGGGCCCAGCGTCGGTTGCCGATGGTGCGGATCAGCCAGTCGTTGAGAAATCCGCCGCAGAGTCCGCCCAGGGCTCCACCGAACAGTGGCAGGCTGGCGAACAGGCCCATTTCGGCCGGGCTGAATCCCTTCGCCTGGACCAGGAACGTCGGCATCCAGAAGACGAACAGGTTGTCGGCAAAGGTGCTCGAAAACGACGCACCGAAGAACGCGGCGATGTTGCGAATGTTGGCGTCCGACCAGTCCCACCGGATCGGCTGGTTGGCGGTGACAACCATCTCTCCTTCTTCGATCATTTCTGCTTCGGCGTCGTTGACCCCGGGATGTTCTCGAGGAGAGTTCCGGAACAGCAGGGCAAATGCGATCGCAAAGACGATTCCCGCGCTGGCGGTGATGACCAGGCCGGTTTGCCATGTCATTCCCAGCCAGCCCATCAGCAGCGTGCCAATGATCAGCGACGAACAGGCCCCGCCGGCTCGGCCGGCGAACGACGAGATGAACCCCTGCTGGGAGGTACGAATGGCCCTGGGTACCCAGCTCTGGGTGATCTTGCCCAGGCACGGATAGCAGGGTGCCTGGGCCAGTCCCATTGCCAGTCGGATCGTTGCCAGTCCGGAAAATGCCGACACGACTGCAGGTGCGGCCGTGACGATCGACCAGAGCACGGCGCTGATCGGAATGACCACGTGCGGACCCAACAGGTCGCCGGCCAGGCCACCGGGAAACTGTCCCAGGCCGTAGCTCAGCCCGATCAGTCCATCGAGCCAGCCCACCTCCTCTTCGGTGACCACACCGTCTTCGAGCAGGTACGGCTTGATCACGCCCCACGAATACCGGTGGACGTAGTTGATGTAGCTGGCCAGCGACGCCAGGCCGAAGATCACCCAGCGGACGTTGGTTGGCTGGCTGTCCTGGTTCGTTCCGTCGGGTGGAACTGCGGAGAACTCGGAAATGGACATCTGCCTGCTCGTCGTGGTCGATCAGATCAACGGACACTCCGCCGCCGCCAGGGCTTCGCGGAACGCCTCGCGAGCTTCCTCGGGGGCATCCACCCGCGGCGGGCGGACCTTTCCACCGGCCAGGCCCACCAGGTCCATGCCCGCCTTGACCATCGCGGCATCGTCGTGGGCCAGCCGCAACTGTTCGAGCACCGCCACCCGTTGCTGGATCTCGATAATCCGGTCCCAGTCACCCTCGACTCCTGCCGCGTGGATCGCCAGTTCGGGTTCGGGCCAGAAATTGCCCTGTCCCGAGGTGAAGCCTTCCATCCCCATCTGGTATCTCAGCTGTGCCACGCCCGGATCGTGCTTCTTGTTGCCGATCCAGACAAAGCGGTCGCCCAGCATGCGGATCGCCCGGAAGAACTCGTGCGGCAGGAAGCAGGGGTCCTTGACCCCGATGATCGCTTCGATCTCGGCCAGCTCGACCACGAACTCGGCCGGCCAGCCCTGCGTGTTGTAGGGCATCAGCGGGAGTCCCGTGGCGCGACCCAGTTCGTTGAAGTAGTTCCAGGTGCCCGAGAGATCGGCAGGAATCTTCGACCGGATCAGGGGCGGCATTCCCAGGCAGATCTCCACTCCCAGCCGTTCGTACCGGCCCAGCAGCTCGACGGCCTCGCCCAGGTTTGCCGGTAAACAGGCAATCACCAGTGCCCGGCCGTCGACGGTCCGCAGGGCGGTTCCGACCAGTGTCTCGAGATCGTCCACGGTCAGCGTTTCGATCTCGCCGGTGCCACCTCCCACCGCGATGACTTTCATCCCGTGCTCGACCAGGAACTCGAGATTCCGCTCGAAACCTGGAAGATCCAGCTGAAGCAGGTCGTCGGTGAACGGAGTGGCCGCGTAGGTGTGAACGGTCTTGAGTCGGTCACGGAGATCGGCGTCGTGTGTCATGGGCGTAAATCTCGGTTCGGAAAGCACTCCGATTCTGTCGATGTGGGCAGCTTGTGGCCACCGTGGCCACAAACCGGAAGCGGCTGAATCGAATCCCATCCTCGGCTGCGGTAGAATCCACGGCCGTTGATCCGTTTGAT
>DLVV01000053.1:30849-31352 GCA_003445035.1 Planctomycetaceae bacterium
CCCAGGCCGGCAAGTACCTGATCATTGTGACCGCCTTTTTCGGCTGGTTCTTTGGCGGTACGCACATGGCCATCAATGGGCTGGCGATGCGAACCGCAGCGCTCGAACTGCTGGTTATTTCCGGTGAAGGGGACCTGACGGCCGAGGACACGAAGAAAGTTGATGAACTCAGCAAGTCGCTCGACACCGACAAGGATGGTGTGATCCAGACGGCTCACTTCAGGAAGTCCGGCTCCGCCGGCGATGACAGCAAGAATGCAATCACAAAGGCCGACCTGGCGGCGGTTGGCCTGACCAAGAATCCGGATGTCGTGACGATTCTTGGGAAAGAAGGAGACAAAAACGGGGAGATTTCTCCTGAGGAGCTCCAGCGGTACGTGGTCGATGCGCGGCTGGGTGCGCGGGCCGGTGGCTGGTTTGGGTACTACGTCTGCGCGTTCCTGTTCGGGGCCGCCCTGGGCGGCCTGGTGTTTGGACGTATCGGGGATCGGTACGGGCGATCC
>DLVV01000053.1:31655-32530 GCA_003445035.1 Planctomycetaceae bacterium
GGGGATCGGTACGGGCGATCCCGGGGCATGGCGGCGGCGATCACCTGCTATTCGGGCATGTCGCTCATCGGCTACTTCTCGCAGTCTCCCGAGCAGTTGTGGTTGGCCCGGTTTATCACCTGCATGGGTGTGGGTGGGATGTGGCCCAATGGCGTGGCGTTGATGTCCGAGGCGTGGAAGGGAGTGTCTCGACCGATGCTGGCTGGCGTGATCGGCACGGCCGCGAACGTGGGCATCTTCCTGACCTTCTGGGTTGGTCGCCAGGTGGGCGTGAGCTACGACCAGTGGCGGTGGGTGTTTTTGATGGGTGGATCTCCGATCGTGTTGGCCGGAATCGTGATTGCCTGTGTTCCGGAGTCGCCGGCCTGGATCGCGGATCGGAAGAAGTTGCTCTCCGGAGAGGACCTGGCCGAGGACGGTGCCGCCATTTCAACCTGGGACGTGTTCAAGCCGGGGCTGATCGGGGTCACCCTGGTGGGAATCCTGCTGGCCACCGTGCCGCTGCTGGGTGGCTGGGGAGCCTCCAGCTGGTCACAGGCCTGGGCGGACAAGGTCGGTGAGGAAATCGGCAAAACCAGTCTCAAGGCTGATATCGGGATGGCGAGATCCCTGACGGGGATCATCGGCAGCTTCCTGGGCGGGGTGATTGCGAGTGCCGTGGGTCGCAAGAAGACGTACTTCCTGACCAGTATCCTGTGCCTGGTCTGTGCCGAATTTGTCTACATGTTCCACACTCCCGAGCAATGGCAGTTCCTGGCCGGGTTCGCCGCCCTGGGGTTCTTCAGCGGGATTTTCTTCGGCTGGTTGCCTCTGTTTTTACCCGAGTTGTTCGTGACCAGGATCCGGTCGACCGGGGCGGGTGTCTGTTTCAACTT
>DLVV01000113.1 GCA_003445035.1 Planctomycetaceae bacterium
CGGCGAACCGATCAGCAGAAACAGATCCTCGACAAGTTCTTCCTCGATACGACCCCGTTGTTGCAACCCGTCCGTGACCAACTGGTCACCGCGATGGACGAACACAGCAGCCTCTGGACGGCGGCGGATTTTGACGACTCGGGATGGACATCCGGGCAAAACGGGGCCGGCTACGAAAAGGGCAAGGGATACGAGTCGCTCATCAGCAAACCCTTCAACTTCCTGGCAAAGATGCACCAGAAGAACGCTTCGGTGTTGCTGAGGTTCCCGTTTGAACTGGATGATCCCAGTGCCCTTGTCGGTGAGGGCGATCTGCTGCTCCGCATGAAGTACGACGACGGCTTCGTGGCCTATCTCAACGGGCACCGCGTGGCATCCGCAAACGCTCCGAAGTTCCTCCGCTGGAACTCCCGGGCCACGGCCGGCCATGACGACCCAGCGGCCATGCAATTCGAGTCCTTCAACATCTCCGATCACCGGGACAAACTCCGGTCGGGAACCAACGTGCTGGCGATCCACGGACTCAACGTCAATCCGGAAAGCACGGACATGCTGATCGCCGCGGAAATCCGCACGAGCGATCTGAACATGGAACAGGCCATCGGCAAACTGGTCGACCTGGATGCGTTCTATCGCTTTTGGGCCATCGAGGGGCTGCTCGGTTTCTGGGACGGGTATTCGGCCAACCGGAACAACTTTTTCGTTTACCTCAATCCCTATTCCGGCAAGTTCCATTTCATGCCCTGGGGCACAGACTGCCTGTTCGAGAAGTTCAGCAAACTGAGGGTCGATCCCCGCGCCCCGCTGTCGGTCAAAACCATGGGCCTCGTGGCCCACAAGCTCTACCAGGTCCCCGCCGCCCGGGAGCGGTACCGCAGGACACTCAGAGACATCATGGACAAGCACTGGGACGAGGAAGCGCTGCTTGCCGAGACGCATCGAATCGAGGCCATGATCCAGCCGGGTGACCTGTCTGAACCGCAGAAACGGTCCATGCCGGGCAAGCTCAAGGGATTCCGGGAATTCATTCGCAACCGTCGTGCCGACATCGAAAAGGAAATCGCCGACGGCATGCCGATCTGGACAGCTGCACCCAGCCCGCCACCACAGTTGAAGAGGCCCGAGAGGCCGAGACAACCTCCCCGGAGACCACCGAACGCCGGGAACAGGCCCGACGGGAAGACCATCTGGACCGCGGCCAAGACCGGACACCTCGAGGCCCTCAAGCGGCACCTGGCCAACGGGGTGGATGTGAATGTCCGGGGGGACGAGAAGATCACCCCCCTGTTCCTGGCCACCCTGGCGGGAAAGATCAAAACGATGGACTTCCTGCTCAGCAAAGGAGCGGAGCTCAACGCCAGGACAGAGGACGGCTCGACCGTCCTGCACTGGGCCGCAGTCGTGGGACGCGTCGGAGTCGTGAAATTTCTGCTCGACAAGGGCGCCAACGTGAATGCCAGGAACAAGGACAAAGAAACGCCCCTGGACCTCGCTTCCAAACCCTGGACCCCGGAATTCGAACAGGGCGTCCGGGGGTTCCTGCACGAGGAGCACAAGATCCGGATCCCCATCGGGCAATTGAAGGCCAGCCGGCCCCGGGTGGCTGCAATGCTCCGCGAACACGTCGGCAAACGAGGCGACAAGTCCGCCAAGCCGGATAGTGAAGCCGCCCCATCGTCCGCGAAGATGTAGCACCGACGGTCCAGATTTCACCGGGCCGCGCTGCCGAGCACAGCCATGCCGCAACAACACACGACAAACACCGCGGGGGACCGGTCGACCAGCATTGGCCAGGTGCTGACCAGCCTGCTGCACTTCCTGGTCCCGCTGGCCGCCGTTTCGGGGATCTGTATCGCCACGGTGATCGGAATCGCCGCGATCAAGGACGTCACCACCTTTGATCTCTTCCCAACCGACCGGGTGCTGGACGTACAGATCACCGTGGCGGAAAAGGACTGGAACAAGATTCGCTTCCAGTCCAGGAACTTCTTCGAGGCGCTTCAGGAGAAACGGAAGTACGAGCCGATTGAACCCCCTTACGTGTACGTGACCGCCAGGGTGACGATCGACGGACTCGAGTTCCCGCAGGTGGGAGTCCGAAAAAAGGGCTTCATCGGCTCACAGAACCCCACCCGGCCGTCACTGAAGATCAAGCTGAACCACATCGACAAGAAGGCAGAACTCGGTGGCCAGTCGATGCTGACGTTCAACAACAACAACCAGGACATCACCCTGATGAGCCAGTTCATGGGGTACGCCCTGTTCAACGCCGCCGGTGCCACAGCACCACGGTGCGGCTACGCCAGAATCAGCGTCAACGGCAAGCCGATCGGACTTTACTCACACGTGGAATCGGTCCGCAAACCTCTGCTCAAACGCGGATTTCGAGACGATCGCGGGACGCTCTTTGAAGGCACCGTGGTCGATTTCTATGAAGGCTGGGAGAACAGCTTCGAGAAGAAACTCGGCAAGAAGCGAATGGAGAAAGTTGCCCGGGACAAGATCCAGGCGTTGATCCAGGTCCTGCAGCGACCGGAATGGATCACGCTGACCGGACTCACCGGTGATCGATTCGAGTGGACCCCGACCGACGCTCAACTCGGCCAGGCATGGACGGCCAACGAATTCGATGATTCGGGCTGGAATCGCCAACGCGACGACGACCCGGCAGACGAACCGCTCTATTTCCGGTTCCCCTTCCAGGTCGCCGACCTCGACCAGGCCGTTTCCAGCAACAAGCTGACCCTGAACCTCCGCTTCGGCGACGGCTTCATCGCCTACCTCAATGGTCATCGCGTGGCCTCGGCCAATGCTCCCGAATCGTCCACGTGGAACGCCAGGGCCACCGACCGACGCGGAGATCGCCAATCGAGAAACCTCGAGCCATTCGACCTCTCCTCACACCGGGACAAGCTCAGGGCCGGCGACAACGTGCTCGCCATCCATCACCTCAACATCGACTCGGCAGTGAGTCGCGTGCCGGGTCTCAGCGGAATCCGCAAACGGCGACCGGTGTTCGCTGAATTGCAGTACCAGGGGGAAGATCTCCAGCAGGCGATCGGCGAACTGGTGGACCTGGATTCGTTCTACAGGTTCTGGGCCATCGAGGGACTGCTGGGCTTCTGGGACGGGTACTCGGCCAACAACAACAACTTCTTTGTCTACCACAGCCCGGCCACCGACAAGTTTCACTTCGTCCCATGGGGCGGCGACTGCATGTTCGAGAAGTACAGCAAGCTGCCGGTTGATCGCCGCGCCCCGCTTTCGGTGAAGACCAAGGGACTCGTCGCCCACAAGCTCTACCAGATCCCAGAGGCCCGCGAGCGTTATGCCCGGACGTTGAAGGCGATCATGGATGAGCACTGGAACGAGGAATCCCTGCTGGCCGAAACGCACCGCCTGGAAGCCATGCTCAAGCCTCACCTGCCTCCGTCGCAGGCCCGCACGGTGAAGTTCGACGGGATCCGCAACTTCATTCGCAGTCGACGAAGTGACATCGAGAGCGAAACCGCTGACGGCATGCCGATCTGGACGGCCAAACCGTCCGAACCCCCGATTCTTGCCATGCCCGGCGGCGGCGGTGGTCGAGGGCGGGGACCGCGAGGCGGCCGGCCCAGGCAGAATGCCAATTCGATTTTCGACGCCGCCAAGACCGGCAACCTTGCGGCCGTCAAGCGGCACGTGGCCCGTGGGACCGACATCGACGAGACGGACGAAAACGGGGGAACCGCCCTGTCCCTGGCCACCCTGGTCGGCAAGATCAAGACGGCCAGGTTCCTGATCGAGAAGGGGGCAGATGTCGATCACCGCAACAACGACGGCAACCGTGCCCTGCACGGGGCCGCGTTCCTCGGACAACGCGATGCCGTCAAGTTGCTGCTGGACAGCGGGGCCGACGTGAACGCAAGGAACAACAACGGGGAAACACCGCTGGACACCTCCGCGGCGGAATGGAGCGACGAGATCCAGGGATTCGTGCAGTTCATCGCCGGCGCTCTGCAGATCGACATCGACATGGACGAGGTGCGGACCGGCCGTCCCCGTGCGGCAGCGCTGCTGCGTGAACGAGGAGGCCGTCATGGCGGTGAGGTTGCCGCCACCAGCAACGTGGACATCTGGCAGGCGGCCCGTTCAGGCAACCTGGCCGCCCTGAAGCAGAAGCTGGCCGCTGGAACCGACGTCAACGGCCTGGACGGCAAGGG
>DLVV01000434.1:0-123 GCA_003445035.1 Planctomycetaceae bacterium
GGATCCGTGGGCCCTCGAACCAGAGCTGGCGTTCGGCGAGCTTGAGATTCTTCGAGACGGTGATCCCGGGCCCGGACATCTCCCAGGGACAGGCCTCGTAAAGGTAGTAACCCCCGACGATCA
>DLVV01000434.1:481-1103 GCA_003445035.1 Planctomycetaceae bacterium
ATGTAGCTGGTGCCCGGCGTCGACGCCGATGCCGACGCCACCAGGGTCAGGACAACAACTGACACCAGGACGGCATGGCGGGATGACGTGGGCATGAGCGGATGCCTGTGGAATGAACTGTGACCGGTCACTCGCTAACAAACTCGACCCCGGTCTCACCGATCAACTGGTCCCCCCGGGTGTCGGTGATACGGGCCTGGACCTTCAACGACTGGTTGAACGGTCCCAGGCCGGACTTGCCGAACCGGATCGAGATCTTGCCATTCGTCTGGCCGGGTGTCAGCTTGACCGGGGTGGCCGAGACGCCCCGGACGTGGGCCGGCAGCACCAGTTGGACAACCCCCGCTCCACCGGCACCGGACCCGCGCGAGACGATGAACGGCAGCTCGATTGTGCTGCCCGGGCGGGCGATGATCGACGATGTTGGTGTGTTGATCCCGACCACTCCCGATGTCGCCAGCACGACCGTCTGGTCACTTTGCGCGTTGGACGTGAAGGAGACCTTGTGCCGGGTCCCGTCGGAGTCGGTGATGACGCCGACCAGCAGCATCTGTGTCCGGCTGGTCCGTCCGATTTCCAGCCATGGTGGCAACTGGATCTTGAAGTCGAACTGGTCGGTGCC
>DLVV01000434.1:1487-2547 GCA_003445035.1 Planctomycetaceae bacterium
GCGGTCAGCGGACCCTTGTAGTCGTTGCGGATGATCGTGTAGCGGCGGTAGAAGGTTGATCCCTGGGCTCCGAACTTGCTCTCGAAGATCCCCTTGAACTTGAACGGTACCGGCACCGCGACGGCAACCATCATCGTGTCGCGGACGGTGTCGTGGATCGTTCCGGCCGCCAGGACCGCTCGTGAGGTGACCTCGATCTCGCCCACCTTGGCCTTACCGGTCACCGTCACCGGCTGAACCGCGACCTTGGCGTCCTTGGTCGCTTTCAGCTTCAATTCGACGACGTTCTTGCCCTTGGGGATCTTGTCGCCACCGCCGACGGTCACCCCGGCCGGCAGGTTCCCGATCACCAGGGAGATCTCCTCCTGGAATCCTCCCGTACGCTCGACGTTGATCTTGATCTTCGCCTCGGTATTGCGTGTCACCGAGAGCGAGTCGGCGGGCAATTTCAGTCGGAAGCCGGGCTTGGCTTTGACCGGCGGAGCGATCTCCAGGCGATAGGCAAACCGTGGTCCGCCGCGGCCCTGTTCCTGTTCCGAGACCACCACGGTGTACTTGCCGTCGGCGGGAGCTTTGAAGGTGAAGGACGGATCGGAGGATCCCTTGCTGTCCTCGCCCCCGGTGATCCGCTTGCCGGTGGCGTCCAAGACGGAGACCTGGGCGTCCAGCGACGAGCCGAGACGGGCGGCCTGCAGGTCCATCACCAGCGACTGGTCTTTCTTGGCCTGGAACACCCAGTGGTCGGTGTCGCCCACCGACTCGATCCGCCCGTTGAGGACCGCCGGAAGCGTGACCGCCTGGGCCATCTGAGGAGTGTCGTTCTTGTCGGCCTCGAGCACGTTCGGGTGATCGCTGACAGCCAGTGAGAAGACATTGGTTTCGCCGGTGTCGACCTTCAACGTGCGACCGATCGTTTTGTTCGCGTCGGCGGGCACGTCGACGGTGACCGGCTTGGCGGGCAATCGCTGCCCCAGCAGTTGCAGGGCCGTTTTGGGTCCCCGCTGAACCCCCAGCGGAGAGGTCTGTTCGACCCAGGGGCCGTCGGTGATCGTCAGCAGGG
>DLVV01000136.1:0-2813 GCA_003445035.1 Planctomycetaceae bacterium
AAGGGGTCGGCGGCGACGACCTCACCACCCGCGTCCAGGCGATGGTGACCTGGACCCTGGGACGACCGATGGATCACGATGAACGGGATCTGCTGGTCGGACTCGCCCGCGAGTTCGGGATCGAACAGGTCGGCCGGGTGCTGCTGAATTCCAACGAATTCGTGTTTCTGGAGTGACCGGTCGAGTGTCCACAACCCTTGCCTCTCCGCAGGCCCTGGCCCTGCTCGATCGTCGCCGGTTCTTCGGTGACACCACGCGGGGACTGGGCGCGATGGCCCTGGCCAGCCTGCTGGATGCCGACGGCCGACTGGAGGCGGCTCCGACCATCGACCCGGCCCGGCCGGCGGCGCCCCGGGCGGGCCACCACCGGCCGCGGGCCAGGAACGTGATCGTCGTCTTCTGTGCCGGGGCCTTCAGCCAGGTCGATTCGTTCGATTACAAGCCCGAGCTGATCAAGCGCGACGGCCAGCCGCTGCCGGGCAACGAACGACTGGTCACCTTCCAGGGCGAGAACGGGAACCTGAAACGGCCGCTGTGGACGTTTCGACCCCGGGGCCGCTGCGGCAAGATGGTCTCGGACATGGTCCCCCACATGGGGAACCAGTCGGATCGTATCTGCTACCTGCATTCGCTGACGACAAAAACCAACACGCACGGCCCCGCCGAAAACGTGATGTCCACCGGCTTCGTGCCCGATGGCTATCCCAGCATCGGAGCCTGGTCCAGTTACGCCCTGGGCAGCGACAACCAGGACCTGCCGTCGTTCGTCGCCATCGAGGACCCGCGGGGCAATCCCCAGGCCGGACCGAACAACTGGACCTGTGGCTTCCTGCCGGCACAGTTCCAGGGCACGCCGTTCAGCACCACCAAGCCCGTTCGTTATCTCCAGCGTCCCGGTGGCGTCACGGCTCGCACCGACCTCGCCGCCCGACGGGCACTCGGACAGCTCAACCGACGCTACGCCGAACGCTTTCCCGGAGACACCGAACTGGTCGCCCGGCTGGCCAGCTACGAACTGGCGGCGCGGATGCAGCTTTCGGTGCCCCGTGTCACCGACCTGGGATCCGAGACCCGGGAAACACTGGCCCTTTACGGAGCCGACGATCCTCAGAACAAGCTCAAGGCCCAGTTCGCCCGCAACTGCATCCTGGCCAGGCGACTGGTCGAGCAGGGCGTGCGATTCGTTCAACTCTTCAACGGGGCCTACGCTTCGGGCGGACGGTTGAACTGGGACGGACACAACAAGCTGAAACCCCAGTACGATCACCACTCCGAGATCCTCGACCAACCGGTCGCCGGGCTGTTGATCGACCTGGCTCGTCGCGGAATGCTCGAAGACACGCTCCTGGTCTTCTGCACCGAGTTTGGGCGTCTGCCGATGTTTCAGCGCGGCACACTGGGACGCGACCACAACCCGCGAGGGTTCACCTGCTGGCTGGCCGGGGCCGGAGTGAAAGCACCATTCAGCTTCGGAGCAACGGACGACTTCAGCTTCCAGGCTGCCGAAAACGTGCTCACCGTTCATGACTTCCACGCCACGATCCTGCACCTGCTGGGCCTGGATCACCGGCGGTTGACGTACTATCACAACGGACTGCAGCGGCGACTGACCGACGTGCACGGACACGTGGTCAAGGACATCCTGACCTAGAAGCGGTGGAACGGGCCATCGCTCGTCGTCGGACAGTCCCTCCGGGTAGAATCGAACCCATGAGATTCTGGCTGGTCACTCTCGTCTTGGTCCTTTCCGCGGTCACCGCGCACGCGGCCGCACCGCCGCGGTTCGAACGGGATGTGCTGCCGATCCTGGCCAGGCACTGCCACATATGCCACGGGGCCAAGGAACCCAAGCGAGGCCTCGACCTCCGCAGCATCACTTCTCTGGTCGAAGGTGGCCTCAGCGGTTTGATCGCCGTGCCGGGCAAGCCCGAACAGAGTTACCTGTTGCACATGGTGCGTCGCGAGGCGATGCCGCCGCGGGGTCGCAAGAAGCTCTCGAAACAGGAAATCGAGACGATCCAGTCGTGGATCGTTGCCGGCATGCCCGCCGACACGCCCTACACGATTCCCCGGCCACCGGAGCTGGTCAGCGACGACGATCGCGACCACTGGGCTTTTCGGCGGCTGGCTCGGCCCCGGGTGCCTTCGGTCGAAATGACCGACGTGGTCCTCACTCCGATTGACGCCTTCATCGAGGCCCGGCTCGAAAAGGTCGGGCTGGCACTGGCCGAACCTGCCGACCGCCGCACGCTGCACCGCCGACTGATGCTCGACCTGCTTGGTCGCCCGCCCACTCCCGCCGAACAGGTTCGGTTCCTGTCCGACACGCGACCGGAAGCCTGGGAATCACGCGTGGATGCCGTGTTGTCCTCTCCGGAATTCGGCCAGCGATTCGGTCGACACTGGCTGGATGTCGCAGGCTACGCCGACACCGTGGGGTTCGACCATGTGCCGACCCAGGTGGTCCTCACCGAGGGCAAGTGGCGCTACCGCGACTACGTCATCGACGCTCTCAACAGCGATCATCCCTTTGACCGTTTTCTCCGTGAACAGCTGGCCGGCGACGAGATGGTCGACTGGCGGGAGGCGAAAGAGTACACACCCGAGATGGTTCGGCACCTGGTCGCCACCGGCTTCCTGCGAACCGCCCGTGACCAGACCCACGAAGGGGTCGGCGTGATCACGCCCAACTACTACGAGGTGCTGTTCGAAACGATGGACGTGCTCGCCGGCGGACTGATGGGACTCTCGGTCAAGTGCGCACGGTGTCACGACCACAAGTTCGACGCGATCCCGCAACGAGACTACTACCG
>DLVV01000136.1:3218-9191 GCA_003445035.1 Planctomycetaceae bacterium
TTGATGTTTCCGAGACAACCCGCAAGCAGATCAACGCCGACAACGGGAAGATCAACGGCGAGATCGGTGCCCGGAACAACCGGATCAAGTCGGTCCGGCAGGCAGCCCGGGCCCGCGTCCTGGAGAAGAAACGGGCCGCGGTTCCCAAGGTCATCCGCGACGACGTGGTCGCCGCGATCGGCACCGACGGCAAGAAACGCAACGAGGTGCAGAAGTTTCTGGCCGAGCGATTCGAGAAGCTGCTGGCTGTCAGCGACCAGGACACCAACGCCGCACTCAGCGGCGTCGAACAAGCGACGATCTCCAGGGCCGAACAGGAAATCGCCGGCCTCGAGTTGCAGAAGAGAAGCTACGGCCGAATCCAGGCGCTGTTCGACGTCGGCAAAGCTCCGACAACCTTCATCCTGACGCGAGGTGATCACCTCTACCCGGCAGCACCGGTCCAGCCGGGATATCTCAGCGTCCTCTCCGACACGCCCGGGGACGCGGTGATGCAACCGGCCCGGGTTGGCAAGACATCCAGCGGCCGCAGGCTTGCCCTGGCCCGCTGGCTGACCCGGCCCGACACCCGTGCCGGATCCCTGGTCACGCGAGTGCTGGTCAACCGGTTCTGGCAGGCAATCTTCGGACGCGGGCTGGTCGAGAGTTCCGGTGACTTCGGCATCCAGGGCACTCCTCCATCGCATCCCCTGCTGCTCGACTGGCTGGCCGCCGAGTTCCAACATCACGGCTGGCGAGCCAAGCCGCTGTTGAAGCTGGTGCTGGTCTCGCGAACCTACCGCCAGACATCCCGCCCGGCCCCATCACCCCGCCTGGCTGTTGCCCGCCGGGTTGATCCCGGTAACCGACTGTTGTGGCACATGCCGGTGCGACGGCTCGAATCTGAAGCGATCCGCGACAGCCTGCTGGCCGTCGCCGATCAGCTCGATCGTTCGCTCGGCGGCCCACCTGTCCCCCAGGCCGCCCACAGCGACGGTTCGATCACGATCAACACCGGCGGCCTGAAGCGACCCCATGACCGTTGGCGTCGCAGTGTGTATTTGGTCACGCGCCGCGGTTACTCGATCACGCTGCTGCAGGTCTTCGACCAGCCGTCGATCCTGACCACCTGCAGCCATCGGGAGAGCAGCGCCGTGCCGCTGCAGTCCCTGACGATGATCAACGGCCCGTTCGTCAACGGAATCGCTTCTCGAATCACCTCCCAGGTGCTCGAGTCGTCGGACGGACCGGTCGATGGGAAGCGATGGGAGGCGATCATCCGGGCGATCTACCGCAGGACACTTTGCCGTGATCCCGACGCCGAAGAAATCCGGTTGTGCCGGGGGGCCTGGGTCGACAACCGGGCCTCGCTCGTTGCGGAGGGAAAATCACGGGTCGAAGCGAATCGGTTGGCGGTGGTCGAGGTTTGTCACACGTTGCTCAACACGAGTGAGTTTCTTTACCGGGAGTAGTCGCCATGTTTGACGGCCCGCTGTCTCGCCGCCGGATGCTGGAATCCTCGTCACTGGGATTCGGATGGCTGGCGTTGCAGAGCCTGTTGGCCGACGAGTCCACCGCGGCGCGGCCCACCGGTGGTATCAACACCACCATGCGAACCGGCAACCTCCGCTCCCGCGCCCGCTCGGTCATCCTGCTGAACATGGTCGGCGGGCCCAGCCACATGGACCTGTTCGACCCCAAGCCGATCCTGCAGAAATTCCACGGCAAGACCGCCTCGGGCACCTTCGAAACACTTCAGACCGGCAGCGAAACAAAGAAACTGGTTGGAAGCCCGTTCCGGTTCAGACCGCACGGAGAATGCGGGACCGAGTTCAGCTCGATGCTGCCTCACCTCGCCTCCAGGGCGGACGACATCTGCCTGGTGCGATCGATGTACAGCGCCAACAACAATCATCCCCAGGCACAGAGATTTCTGCAGAGTGGCAAGATCGTCCCCAACTGGCCGTCGCTGGGGGCGTGGGTCAGCTACGGGCTGGGAACCGAGAACCAGAACATGCCCGCGTTCGTCGTGTTGCGGGATCCCAAGGGCTACACCGACGGCGGCACCAACCACTGGAACAACGGCTGGCTGCCGGCGATCTATCGCGGCACCGAGATCCGTTCCGAAGGCGACGCGGTGTTGAACCTCAAGCCCTCGCGGCCAATCAGCTCCAGGATCCGTCGACGCAATCTCGACCTGCTCGACGCGCTCAACAACCGTCGACGCCAACTCTATCCCGACGACACCCGCCTGGAATCCCGGATCCGCAACTACGAGTTAGCCGCCCGGATGCAGAGCAGTGCCGAGCGGTTGCTGGACCTGGACGGTGAAACCCGGGCGACCCAGGACCTGTACGGGCTGCACAACCCCATCACCGCCGATTTCGGTCGCCGCTGCCTGATGGCGCGGAGAATGGTCGAACACGGTGTGCGGTTTGTCGAAGTGATGGTGCCCATCGCCAGCGGGTCGAACCCCTTCGACAGCCACAGCAATCTCGAGCCCGGCCTGAAAGCCGTCTGCCCCAGGGTTGACCGGCCCTCGGCCGCCCTGATCACCGACCTCAAGCAACGCGGACTGCTCGACTCGACCATCGTGGTCTGGTCCGGAGAATTCGGGCGATTGCCGATTTCCCAGAACAAGACCGGTCGGGACCACAACCGGAATGCCTTCGGCATGATCCTGTCCGGTGGCGGATTCCGCGGCGGACACGTCCACGGCGGCACCGACGAGATCGGTTACAGGTCGGTCGTCGACCCGGTCAGCGTCCACGACTACCACGCCACGATTCTGCACCTGCTCGGCATCTCTCACCACCAACTGCAGTTTCCGCACAACGGGCGCGACGAACGGCTGACCGACCCCGAGGTGACCGGGGCACGGGTGGTCAGTGAGTTATTGAGCTGAATTCCCGATCTCGCGGAACTCACCGGACAGTTGCGTCGTCCTAGACGTATTCCTCGGGGGCATCATCTCGCCCATTGACCCGAGGGGCGCGTTAGGATTTGTTGTAACGAGCCGATGACACGTCGGCCCCCGATGCCAACGGTGACCAAACCGTTGCGTGATTTTCAAGCCGGGAGTTCTGCCATGAGTCGTCACTTGATTCGCTTGCCTGCCGTGGTCGCAGCCCTGCTGCTGGGTAACGGCCTGGCCAACGCCGGTGAGATTTCGTTCCTCGAAGACTTCTCACTGGCACCGGATCGCTCGGTCACACTGAAGACCCTGATCCCGGGCACCGAGGACTATTTCTACTACCACAGCCTGCACCTGCAGAACCAGGAGAAATACGCCGAGGTCGACACGGTGATGAAACGGTGGTTGCGGAAGGTCAAGTCGCCGACGGCGAAGTATCGGGAAATCGAGAACCGGCAGGTGCTCTTGCGTTATGCCCAACAGCCGATGCTGACACTCGATTTTCTTCGCAATCGCCTGAAGCTCAACCTGAACCACCAGCGGCAGAACACCAGGGCGAGGGCCCAGCTGCCCACCACGCTCAACGCCGAGCTGATCTCGCGGCAGGCACTGGTCAATCGCCACCTCAGCCAAACGACGTCATTGACCGCATTCGAAAACTCCGCACTCGAGTGGCTCTCGACCCGGAAACTCTCCACCGGACAACGCCGCAACCTGCTCTCACGGCTCACCCGTCCCGACCTGGCCGGACTGCCCCGGCTGATCATCAACGATCTCAACGCGTCGGGCAGCAGCGGATTCGGTTCGCTGGGCATTCACCGCCTGCTGCTCCGCCAACAGTTGGACCAGTGCCTCGAGTTTCAGCCCCCGCTGCTGAACCAGGGCACATTCGTCACCACCTACATCTCGAAGCTGTTGCCCGACAACGACACCGACTGGCAGAACACTCCTGCCGCCGAGACCGCCTACCTCGATCGGCTCTGGTCTTTCGTCCGGCAGCTCAACCCGGTCCACAATTCACTGAAGGCCCACGTCCTCGCGCGACGACTCAAGCTCGACCACGCCCGGGGCGTCCACAGCCGGCAACGGTTCCTCGACTACATCAGGTTGCCCCGCAACATGGTCTACGTGCAACCACGGGTCATCAGGGAACTCACCAACCGGCGGCACCTGGCCAACCTCCAGGCCAACTACACATCGGTCACCCGCCTGCCGATTGTCGGCAACGACGAACCCCTGGTCCGGTCCTGCCTGGAGCACTTCTTCCAGAGGGAAGAGAACTACGACGCCTTCCGGGCGTACCTCTCCGACACATATCTCAAGCAGGTCTTCGCCGAGACCAAGATTCTGGCTGGTCAGGGCGATCCGTCCCGCTGGGCGGCGTTGTTGACTCCCGACCAGTACCGGCGTCTGCAGAAGCGGGTGGATCTCGATTTCGTCGACACCAACGTCCGCGAATTCGCCCCCGCCGATGATGTCTCGCTCGAACTCGACATCAAGAACGTCGAGACGCTGATCGTGAAGGTCTTCGAGTTGAACACGCTGAACTACTACCGCGACCAGGCTCGCGAGGTGAACACCGACGTGAACCTCGACGGGCTGGTCCCCAACTTCGAACGGACAGTGAAGTCCGACGAGCCTCCACAGAGAAAGGTGCGGAAAACCTTCGCGTTTCCCGAGTTGAAGGGACGGGGGGCCTGGGTGATCGACTTCATCGGCAACGGCAAGAGCAGCCGGGTGCTCGTCCGCAAGGGCAAGCTGCGTCAACTGGTTCGCACCGGACCGGCCGGGCACGTGTTCACCATCCTCGACGAGGACGGCGGCCGCATCGCCGGTGCTTCGATCTGGCTGGGTGGCCGCGAGTACACCGCCGGAAAGAACGACACGATCCACATTCCCTTCAGTACCGCCCCGGGTCCCCAGCCGATCATCCTGGTTCACGACGGTTTCGCCTCCTTCGACCGGTTCCAGCACGAATCCGAGAACTACTCGTTCGGTGCCGGGATCCTCGTCGACCGCGAATCGTTGCTCGACAGGCGCAAGGCCCGTGTCGTCATCCGGCCCTCGCTGTCGGTCAACGGCACGCCTGTCTCGGTCTCGGTGCTCGAAGACGTGAGGCTGCGAATCACCTCGACCAACCACGACGGAGTCTCCTCGACTCGCGAGGTCGGTGGCATCGAACTCTCCGATGCGGCCGAGAGCATCCACGAGTTCCAGGTTCCACCCCGCCTCTCGCAGATCGGCTTCTCCCTCACCGCACGAGTCAAGAACCTCAGCCGCGGCAAGCCCCAGGACCTTTCAACCAGCCAGGCATTCGTCGTCAACGCGATCGACCAGGTCGCCAAGGTCGACGACGTTCACCTGTTGCGAACCCCCGGCGGCTACGTGGTGGAGTTGCGTGGCAAGAGCGGGGAACCACGACCGGGCCGGGCCGTGCAGCTGGCGCTCAAGCACCGCGACTTCAAGCCGCCGGTCCACCTGGCAATGCAGACCGACGCCGGTGGCCGCATCACGCTCGGCCCGCTGGTCGACATCATCAACATCTCGGTGGTCGCAGCCGGCGGAACCCGGCACGCCTGGCGGCTGGGCCGCGACCTGTTCAGCTATCCCGAATCGATTCACGGACTGGCCGGCGAGGTGCTGCGGATTCCCTGGATGGAGACCGCGGCCGAACCCGATCCCGGCCATGTCTCGCTGCTGGAAACCCGAGGTGGCCAGTTCGTCGCCAACCGGCTCGACGTCGTGACCATCCGAAATGGATTTCTGGAACTCGCCAACCTGCCCGCCGGTGACTACAACCTGCTGATCAAGCCGTCGGCGACGACCATTCGGATTCGTTTGACCGACGGGCCGCGCCGGGACGGGTACCTGATGGGTCGGTCGCGGCGGCTCGAAAACCGTGCCCACCAACCGCTGCAGATCGTCTCGACCACGCTCGGTGCCGCCGCGCTGCAGATCCGGCTGGCCAACGCCACCGCCAGCACACGGGTTCACGTCTTCGCCACCCGCTACGTGCCCACGTTCTCGGCTCACGGCTTCCTGGGCCGCGTCCGCGACGCCGAACCGTTCCAGGTCAGCGT
>DLVV01000269.1 GCA_003445035.1 Planctomycetaceae bacterium
GGAGAAGGTCTCCGAGAGCGATCGCTTCGGCAAGCACGAATTCGGGCAGACACTGTTACTGGCCTGCCGCCTGATCGAGGCGGGCGTGCACTTTGTCACGGTTCGTCTGAGGCCGGCCGAGTTCGACTTCGACACGCACTCGAACAATTTCTCGAAACTCCGCACCCTGTTGCCCCCCTTCGACCGTGGTCTCTCGGCCCTGCTCGGTCGGCTCAGCGAACGCGGGCGGCTGGACTCGACCTCGCTGTTCGTCACTGGCGAGTTTGGCCGGACACCTCGCGTCAACGGTGGTGGCGGACGTGATCACTGGGCGCGGGCGATGTGCGCATTGCTGGCCGGTGGAGATATCCGGGGAGGCCGCGTGGCCGGAGCTTCCGATGAGACCGCCAGTGCTCCCAGTGGTGACCCGTTCTCGCCGGATGACCTGGCCGCGTCGTTCTTCCGCAACACCGGAATTGATCCCAAGACCGAGTTCCAGACCAACGTGGGACGGCCGGTCACGCTGGTTCGGAACGGGGACCCGATCGAATCGCTGTTCGCGTGAAATCCAGGACACCTGGACTCATGTCCGCTTCCGCTGCCGACCGTCGCGGTCTCGGGCTGCTTTGTGTCCTCGTCGCCCTGTCGGTTCTGGTACCGGGATCGCTGCAGGCTGACGATCCGTCACATCGACAGGGAGCAGGCAAGGCTGACCAACGGCCCGGTGTCCAGGCCGGTGACAAGATCGCCGACCTTGATGATCAGCACGACAACAAGAACGGCGATGAACTGAAACTGGACAAACTGGAGGACGCGCCGCTTTTTGTCTGGCTCCTGGTCGGTGGCGTCTTCCTGTTCGTGCTGATGTGGGTCGAGGTGGGCCTGGCGGTCATCTGCCTGATGATCAAGCCCCTGCTGGATGCGTTGCCCGAGGAACATCGCCAGTTGGAAATGCGGCGAGTCTGGTGGCTGTTGTTGCCCCCGCTCATGCCGTTTTGGAATTTCTACGTGTTCGGCCGGTTGTCCCGTTCGTACGCGAGTTACCACCGGTCTCAGGGCCGGACTGACTCGGACGGAGCCGTCCAGTTGGCACATGGCTATTGCATCGTTGTGCTTTTCGTCCTGTTGTTCGGATGGGCCGGCGGGCAACTGCCTCACACCGTGGCGACTGGGTTGCTGGTTGCCTATTTCGTCAAGCTCTTTGGATGGCGAAAGGAGATCCGGAATGCAGGCAACCGACGACCGGGTTCCGGGGATGACCAGGCCGACCCAGTGGGCGTCACATCGGTGGCGTCGGTCTCGGATCCCCTTCCGGCCGATCCTCCTCCGTTCCCGCGTCGGCACGATCTCGATGCGCTCAGATCCGGTGCGATGTTGCTGGGCATCGCGTTGCATGCGGCCATTTCGTTCATCGGGGTTGGCGGCGACGGTGGCTGGGCGGTCCAGGACAACGATACGAGCCAGGCCGACGTATTCGGGACGGGGCTCTGGGCCATTCATGGCTTTCGCATGCAGTTGTTCTTCGTGGTCAGCGGCTTTTTCACCGCCATGCTCTGGCGCCGTCGTGGGTTGAAGGCCCTGCTGCTTCATCGGGCCAAGCGGATCCTGGTGCCCTGCCTGGTCGGGGTGGCGACGATCATTCCGATCATCAATATCGTCGGCATACTGGCGGCCGCAACCGCCAAGACCCCGCAGGCCGATGAGAAAGGGCAGGAGCAGCAGCAAGAACCGGACAAGACGGATGAGAAAGGAACGGTCAAGCTGCAGGAGGGAGAAAGTGAAAAGGATGACGTCGAGGGACTTGGCGATGTTCTCTGGTTGATCTACATGGTCATCAGCTATCTGCCGATCTTTCATCATCTCTGGTTTCTCTGGTACCTCTGCTGGCTGGTCGCGATGTTTGCGATTTATGCCTACGTGGCCGGCAGGTTCCAGTGGCGCGGCCCGCCGCGCTGGTTGATCACTTCGCCGCTGCGGTACCTGTGGCTGTTGCCGGTGACGATGGTCCCGCAGGCTTGCATGGGGTTGTTGCCGGGAGCCTCGGAGTTCGGACCCGACACGGCGGTGGGGTTCATTCCCGCGCCCCACATCCTGCTCTACTACGCCGTCTTCTTCGGATTCGGTGTCCTGTACTTCGACTGCGACGACCAGCGTGGGCAACTGGGTCGCTGGTGGCCGGTCACCCTGTTGGTGACATTTGTCGTTGTGCTGCCGCTGGCTCTTGAATTCTCGATCGGTTTGTTCGGATGGCGCGAACAACTGGCTCCCGCTTCGCTGCACCGCCTGTTGAACGTCTTGCTGCAGGTCCTGTACACGTGGGGGGCCACCTTCGGACTGATCGGAGCGTTCCGCGCACTGCTGAAACGCGAGAACAAGACGATCCGCTACCTGTCCGACTCGTCGTACTGGCTCTACGTGGCCCACCTGCCGCTGGTGCTGTTGGCCCAGATGGCGGTGCGGACCTGGCAGATTCCGGTAGCGGCCAAGTTCGGGCTGGTCTGCGTCGTCGTGACCGCGATCCTGCTGCTGAGCTACGAGTACCTGGTCCGATACACGCTGGTCGGCACGATGCTCAACGGGAAGAAAACGCGTCCGGCCAGGGCTCTCGACGAGGTGCCCTCGACCGGCCAGGTCGAGTGAGTCAATCTCGGGCGTGGCCTAGACCGCGTACTTCCGTACCAGCTTCTCGTCGACCTCGATCCCCAGGCCGGGTTTCCGCGGGACGGTGACGTACCCGTCCTTGACCTCGATCTGCCCCTTGGCCAGGCCCTCGCGCCACGGGTTCTCGGACTGGTCGAGTTCCAGCATGGGCGTGTCGGTGGGCAGGCCGAAGTGTGGGTCGGGGACCAGGGAGAGAGCCTGGACGGTGGCGGCGATGATGATGTCGGCTCCCCAGCAATGCGGGAAGCAGCGAGTGCCCGACAGGTAAGCCAGTTCGGAGATGAAGACGACCTCGCCGATGCCACCGCAGAGGCTGGCGTCGGGCTGGATGATGTCGAAGGTGCGGCGGGTGAGCAGCGCGTGGGCGGCGTCCCGCGAATCGACCGCCTCACCACCGGCCAGCGGCAGCGGCATCTTCTCGCGCAGTCGCTCGTAGCCCGGGTAGTTGTTGGACCGCTGCGGCATCGGTTCCTCGAGGAACTCGAAGTCGAGATCAGCCATGTGATCGGCCATCTTCAGCGCGTTGCCCATCGTGTACGCGCCGTTGCCATCGGCCATCAGCTTCACGTCCGGGCCGACGACCTTCCGAATCTTCTTGATGACCTTTGCCTCGCGGGCGACCGGGAAGCGGCCGAGCCGCATCTTGATCGCCCTGTGTCCCTGCTTGACCATCTTCTCGGCCCGGGCCGGGTAGTACTTCTCGATGGGGATGCCCTCGACGTAATCGAGTGCCGAGACGTACACGGGCACCTTGTCTCGGAAACGTCCACCGAAGACCTCGGCGACCGGCAAACCGAGCACCTTGCCGCGGATGTCGTTCAGCGCGATGTCGACGGCGCCGGTGGCGAGTCCGTTGCCGAAGTTGGGGCCCCAGAGAGACCTCCACAGTCGACGATATTCCATCGGGTTCTGTCCGATGAGCTTTGGGCCGAGGACCGTGTCGATCGTCGCCCGGGCTCCGGAGATCGGAGACGTCTCCCCCCAGCCGACCAGCCCGGTGTTTGTCTCGATCTTCACCAGCAACGCGTCCCGCGTCTTGGCCAGCGGCACCGAGACCGAGGCACCGAAGGCTCGTTCGAGATCGCATTCCAACAGGTAGCTGGTGACCTTCTTGATCTTCAGGTCGGGCCATTTCGCGACGTCGTCGTCATCGGCACGCACGGCGGCGGGGGTCGCTGCGGCCAGTCCGCCGGCAACGGCTCCGGCTCCGAGTTTCAACAGGTCGCGTCGGCTGGTGGGCTGGGTCATCGTGGTGGGCTCCCTGGAGACTCGAGTGAATCCACAGTGTCCCGTGAGAAGCCGAGCGAAACAACTCAGCCGCGGGTTGCCGTTCCAGCCAAGGTCCGCAAATGACCTACCCGAACAACTCGACCAGCGGCCGGCCGTTGACGATCCGGTGCGGTCGTCCCAGCGAGTCGCGAATTTCCGACTCGGGGGCGATGCCCAGTGAGTGGTGCATCGTCGCCAGCATGTCCTCGGGCGAAACCGGCTTGCTCGTCGGGTAGGCCGAGTCGCGGTCAGTGGTGCCGTACACCTGGCCGCCCTGGATACCGCCACCGCACAAGACGGTCGACTGCACCGCGCCCCAGTGGTCGCGGCCGGTCTTCTTGTTGATCTTGGGCGTCCGACCGAACTCGCCGAACATCGCCACCAGCGTCTCGTCCAACTGGCCGCTGCCCGAGAGGTCTTCCATCAGTGCGTGAAAACCCCGGTCGAGCGACGGCAGGCAGAAGTCGGCCTTGAGCATCTCGTAGCCGTTCTTGCCGTCGATGCCGCCGTGGTTGTCCCAGACGTTGCTGACGTTACCGCTCTTGGTGATGTACATCCACGAGATCGTGACCAGTCGCACGCCGGCGTCGACCAGTCGCTTGGCCATCAGGATGCTCTCACCCCACTCGTTTTGCCCGTAGCGTTCGCGGGTCTTCGCGTCGACCTGTTCGATGTCGAAGGCGTGCTTGGCCCGGGAGGAGGAGAGCATGCCGAATGCCTGTTCGCGGAACCCGTCCATGCCGGCCGCCACCGGGTTGGCCTGGTAACGGCGGTCACTGCTCTCGATCACGTCCAGCAGCCCACGACGGGCCAACAGCCGCGTGTTGCTCAGGTCGTCGGGGAGCAGCATCGAGTGGGTCGGCTTCTCCTTGGTCTCCTTGGCCGCGGCAACCTCCATCGGGTCGTGCCGGCCGCCCAGCCAACCGGCGTGCGTGCCGGCGTAGGTTGAACCGTCGTGGCCGATCGGGCGAGGGATCGTCACCGAGGCGGGCATGGCGCCCATCGGCGTGAAGGCCGAGACGACTCCCTGGACGTTGGGGAAGAACTTCCGTGTGCGATTGTTGCGCGGCACCCGCAACGAGCGGTCGATCTTTCCGGTCAGGCTGCGGAACACCGACGGTTCGTGGTTGTTGCTGTCGTGCGAATACGAACGGATGATCGCCGTCTTGTCGGTGTGGCGGGCGAACAGCGGCATCTCCTCGGCGATCTGGATGCCGGGCACCACCGTGTCGATGGGGTCGAAGAGACTGCGGATGCCGACGGGAGCCTGCGGGTTGGGGTCCCAGAGATCCATCTGGGGCGGTCCGCCCCAGAGGTAGATCAGGATGCAGGACTTGGCCTGGCCACCGCTGGGCACCAGGTGATGGCGGCCTGTTTCGGCCGCTCCTGCCTGCTCGAGTTCGAGCAACGTCGGCAGCGTCAGGCCGCCAACTCCGACCTGGCCCAGTCGGATCATCGCGTCGCGTCGATGGAGCATCGAGGGGTTTCTCCGCGGACAGTTGGCCCGACACCGTGTTTTGCACAGTATAGCAATCGACCAGCGGATCGTGTGAAAATGAGCCGCCTTGCGATGTCGTGGACCGGGGAGAAGAACGGGTGCCGTTGCGTCAGCCGATTCTGCTGAGATGTTCACTGGTGCTGGTGGGGATCCTGTGCGGACAGTCCCGTGCCGATGACATGCCCTGGGCCGCATCGGTCGCCAAGCCGATCCTGCCGGCTGCCGAGACACGGACCATGCTCACCGGGTTCGTCGAACGGGGACTGAAGCCGATTCCGCTTCCGGCGACCCGGGCCGAATGGGACAGCCGTCGTGGCCGGATCCGGGATCGGGTGCTGCAGGCCCTGGGGATCGAGGATCGCGTGCCGCCTCGCTGGCCGCTGAAGATCCGGCGACTGGGAGTGATCGAGTACGAACGGTACCGGATCGAGAAGTTCACCTACGAAAGCCATCCGGGAATGGCGGTCCCGGCGTTGCTGTATGTCCCCAG
>DLVV01000342.1:0-857 GCA_003445035.1 Planctomycetaceae bacterium
CCGGCCGGTGTCGACACGATCGTGACGATGGGGAACATGATCGGCTCGATCTCGGCCGGCCCCCCCATTCCGAAGGACCGGGGAACTGCTCAATCCAAAAAGCACGCTGCCGGTTACCTCAGCATGCTGCTGAATACGGCCGAGGCACGCGGGGCGGCGGCCAACTTCTATTCCTACGGCGCCGACAGCATCTCGTTCTGGAACGTGGGGATTCACTTCGGCCGCGAGGTGACCGCGACACCCGAGCAGCGAAAGCGGATCGAGGCCTGGACACACGCCGTCGGCAGCCGCGACCGGGTCTGGGCCGGGCCCCGGACCTACCGGTTCCTGCCGATGGGCAAGGGAATTTCCAGCCGGAAACCGCCGGTGCGGAACTACCCGTGGTACGACGAGGGTTCCAGCCCGCTGGGACAGAAGAACAACCCGTCCCTGCTGTTCACCGACAAGCGGATCGGCAAGCGACTGGTCTATCCGTTTCGCGTGGCCGACGGCCGCAAGGGAGAACGGCTCGAAGGCCGTCTGCGTTTTTGGGTCTACCACGTGACCGACACCGACAAGCTGGCCATCGACATCAACGGGACACAAGTGTCCGAGAAACACATCCGGCGTCTGCCGGCCGGCAAGCTGAGGGCCGAATTGCCGGGCACACGGTTCGAAGTCGACCTGGCAAACTGCCCACCGTTCCGCGGTGACAATCTCCTGGGCCTGGTCCTCAAGACCCGGGCCACCCGGGCCCACGTGCCGTTGATGGAGGAACTGGAGATCCACGTCACCGGTGTCAAACCGCGAGCGAAGACCTCCGGCACATCCCGGGCACGAAAGTTCTACATCGCCGTCGACAGCGAAGGCCCGACCGG
>DLVV01000342.1:1247-3008 GCA_003445035.1 Planctomycetaceae bacterium
GACGTCAATGCGGCCGTCGAGGGCTGCTTCGCGGCAGGGGCGACCGAGGTCTACGTCAAGGATGACGGGTTTCGCGTTCGAAACATCATCCGCAAACGGCTGGACCCCCGAGCCCGGCTCATCCCCTCGGGCGGCCCGTTGCTGCACGGGCTCGATGCGACCTTCGCCGGCGTGTTGCTGGTGGGATTCCACGCCAGAGAAGGGGCCCCCCGATCGGTGCTGCCACACACGTGGTCCAGCGGTCGACGACGACGCTACCGGTTCAATGGCCGCGAGGCGGGAGAGTTGGCCGCCTACGCCATCGTCGCCGGGAACGATCACGGGGTGCCGATCGTGATGGTCACCGGCTGCGACGGCCTGTGCCGCGAAGCCCGCGAATGGCTCGGTGACGGTGTCGTGGCCGTGTCGGTCAAACGGGTCGCCGCCGACGGTTCGGTCGTGCTCGATCCACCCGGGATCACCGGGCCCCGGATCACCGCCGGGGCCCGCCAGGCGATCGAGCGATCCCCCGAACTCAAGCCGTTCCGCATCAGGTTCCCGATTCACGTCACGTTGCAGCTCAAGGACGATGCCACGACCCGGGGCTACGTCAACTGGCGAGACCTCAACAAGCCGGACTGGCCGGGGCGGCGCACAGGGCCCCGGACCATCGAAGCCTGGCTGAAGAGCACTCGCCATCTGTGCCTTTGACCCGCCATTGGCTCGCCGTGACAGTTATGATGGAATTTCTCACTCCATCGATGCTCAACTCCAGATCTCCAAGGAGACACCCCTGATGAAAACCACCCTGACCGTCTGCACCGTTGCCCTGCTGCTGGCTTCGGGTTTCCTGGTGGCCGATGACGATCAACCCAAGGCCGACGCCAAGGCCAAGGCAAAATCAGGGCTGAAGAAAGCGTTCATCAACGGCGAGGGACCCGGCTGGAAGACGCTCTCCCTGGCCGACTTCGAGAATGTCAACTGCGACAAGAAGACCTGGCAGGAGAAGGACGGCACGATCTACTGCACGGGGCTGCCGGTCGGAGTGACACGATCGAAGAAGACCTATGAGAACTTCGAACTGGTGGCCGAATGGCGACACATGAAGCCGGCCGGAAACTCGGGCATTTTTCTCTGGGCTCCGGACGCCTCCTTCAAGGGGCTCAAGCCCGGCCAGTTGCCCAAGGGGGGAATCGAGGTTCAGGTGCTGGACCTCGAGTACGAGACCCGTTACGAGAAAAAGAACGGCAAGAAGTCCGACTGGTTCACCAGCCACGGCGACGTGTTTCCGGTTGGCACGAGTAAGATGAAGCCCTTTCCACCGGCTGCAAAGAACGGTCGTCGCAGTTTCCCCAGCAAGCGTTTGACGCTGGGCGTTGAGAAGTGGAACCACTACTACGTGAGGGCCATCAACGGCGAGGTGCGGTTGTGGGTCAACGGTGAAGAGGTTTCCGGTGGTTTCAACTGCCAGCCGGCCGCAGGTTTCATGGCACTCGAAAGCGAGGGATCACCGGTGGAATTCCGCAACCTGCGGATCCGCGAATTGCCCGGTTCGGGAATCGCCAAGGCCACTGCAGCCGTGAAGAAAGCCGCAGCGGCAAAGATCGCAGCCGCCCAGGCCGCGGCCGCAAAAAAAGCTGCGGCCCAAGTGACGGCTGCCGAAAAAGCTGCGACGGCAAAAGTGGCGGCAGCCAGAACGGCAGCCGAGAAAGCCGCGGCCGTGAAGATCGCAGCCGCCGAGAAAGCCGCAGCAGCGAAGATCGCCGCGGCCAAGGCCGCTGC
>DLVV01000342.1:3334-9493 GCA_003445035.1 Planctomycetaceae bacterium
GCCGCCAAGGAAGCGGCCCTGGAAGCTGCCCGGCTGACCGCCACCACGACCACGAGAAAGGACGACGGCAAGGTGCTCAAGGTCGTCACCAAGCCACTGGCCGGACTGGTTGGAGCGGTCGGCAAGACACTCGGGAGCCTGTTCGACTGAGCGTCACCGGTTGCCAGGTGGGCCGGCCGGCTAGACCGACGTGCTGTAATGCGCACCGGCGCCGGACTGCTTGGCATCCCGGCGTTCCGAGACGATCTCCTCCTGCAACTTCGCCGGCACCCGGCGGTAGCAGTCCAGTTCCATCGTGAAGGTGGCCTGGCCCTGCGAGAGACTGCGGAGATCGGTGGCGTAACCGAAGGTCTCCGAGAGCGGCACCTGGGCACGGATCGTCACGATCTCGCCGGACATGTCCGATGACAAAACCATGCCGCGACGGCTGTTCAGGTCGCCGGTGATCGAGCCCTGGTAATCCCCGGGACACTCGATCTCGATGTTCATGATCGGCTCGAGCAACACGGGTTTCATCCTGCGAAAGTTCTCGCGAAAGCAGGCCGCCGCCGCCGTCTGGAACGCCTTGTCGCTACTGTCGACCTCGTGATAGGAGCC
This sequence comes from Planctomycetaceae bacterium, assembly GCA_003445035.1. Taxonomy (GTDB): domain Bacteria; phylum Planctomycetota; class Planctomycetia; order Planctomycetales; family Planctomycetaceae; genus UBA8437. The sequence continues at coordinate 3,932 of DLVV01000342.1, forward strand.
GTCGTTGAGCTCGACCCGGACACCGATGACCGGATAACGAGCGACCGGACCCTTCTCCAGGCATCCCCGAAATCCCTTTTCGACCGACGGGATGTACTGCCTGGGGATTCGCCCGCCGACAACGTTGTCTTCGAACTCGAACGGTTCGTCGTCGGTCCCGTTGAAGACCTCGAGTCGACCGACGATATGAGCGAATTGGCCGGCACCACCGGTCTGCTTCTTGTGCCGGTGGTTGAAATCGGCCGGCTGGGTCGGAGCCTCGCGGTAGGCCACCTGTGGAGCCCCCGACTCAACCCGCACCTTGTACTCGCGACGGATCCGTTCCAGGTACACCTCCAGGTGCAATTCTCCCATTCCGGCGATCACCACCTCGTTGGTCTCCGGATCGGTCGCCACGCGGAATGTCGGATCTTCGCGACGAAACCTCTGCAGCGCCTGGGTCAACCGGTCCTCGTCATTTCGATCACTGGTACGGACGGCCACACCGATGACCGGTTCGGGAACGAACATGCCTTCCAGCGTGCAGTAGTCCCGCAGCGACGCGTAGGTGTCGCCGCTGGCCGCGTCGATTCCCATCACCGCCACGATGTCCCCGGCCTCGGCCCGATCGACCTCCTCGCGTTTCTCGGCGTGCATCCGGTAGATGCGACTGAACCGCTCCTTGCGGCGGGTCCTCTGGTTGTAATAGGTGCCACCCCGTTCGAGCGTCCCCTGGTAAATCCGCGTGAAGGTCAACTGGCCGAACGAGTCATCGACGATCTTGAAGGTCATCGCGACCAGTGGTGCCGACGGATCGGCCGACAACCTTATGGTCTCTTCCGCGTCGCCGGCTGCCGGCTCGGCATCCACCGCGTCGCCGGCTTCCGGCTCGGCATCCACTGCGTCGCCCGAATCGGCGTCCGCCAGATCTCCCGAAGCCTCGTCCTGGGGTTCTTCGGCCTCCGCGTCATCCCTGGCTGCTGAGGATCCCGCCGTGATGAAGGCAGTGGTCTCGCTGTCGACCGGAGAGGGCAGGTAACCGACGACGGCATCAAGCAGGGGCTGCACCCCCTTGTTGCGGTAGGCGGATCCGAGAAAGACCGGCGCGATGTCCAGGTCGATGGTGGACCGTCGGACCACCTTGTGGATCAATGCCTCGCTCACCGGATCCTCGCCCAGGCACAACTCCATCAGTTCATCGTCGAACATCGCGAGCCGTTCGAGCAACTGGTCTCGTGCCGACTCGGCGTCAGCCCGCATCGACTCGGGAATCTCTTCCCGCCGCAGCTCCTCGCCATTGTCACCGTCGAAGTACACCGCCTGCATCGCGACCAGGTCGATGATCCCCTCGTAATCGGCACCCAGGCCGATCGGCAATTGCATCAGCACCGCCTCGACACCCAGCCGAGTGCGAACCTCCTCACAAACACGAATCGGATCGGCACCGGTCCGGTCGAGCTTGTTGATGAAGATCAACCGCGGCACCTTGTACCGCTTGATCTGGCGGTCCACCGTCAGCGACTGGGACTGCACGCCCCCGACTCCGCAGAGCACCAGCACGGCCCCATCGAGCACCCGCAGGCTACGTTCCACCTCGACGGTGAAATCGACGTGCCCGGGCGTGTCGATCAGGTTGACCTGGTGATCGCACCAGTCGACCCGCGTCGCAGCACTGGTGATCGTGATGCCGCGTTCCTGCTCCAGGTCCATGTGATCCATCGTGGCACCACCACCGTCGTGGACCTCCTCCATCCGGTGCAGCCGTCCCGCGTAAAACAGGATCCGCTCGCTGAGCGTGGTCTTGCCCGAATCGATATGGGCCGAAATGCCAATGTTCCGCAGATTTTGAAGACTCATCGTGTCGCTCTGTTCTTGTGTGTGTCAGCCGCGAGGCTGGTGGATTTGTTCAACAACGATTCCCAGAACTTCCTGGACTCCCTCGACGCCATCCTCAGCTTCGGTGGAGAGAAACCCCGTCTCGGCTCCCGTAGGAAAACCACGAGCTACGACCGGAATCCGTTCGGTCAAACTCGAAGACCTCAACACCGCGGAGGCTGTGACACCTCGGGGGGGCGGCGGAGGTCAGGACACAATGGCGTGTCGTGGCCGCATCGGAAAAAGCGTCATCATGGCTAGTCGACCAATGGAGTTACCCGGATCACCATCGGTCTGTACTCGGCTTTTGGCCACGCCAGAGATGAGAGAAATCCGCGGCTAGTGAGTCCAGGACACACGCCCGACGTTGACGGACACCAGTCCCAAACCGAAAAGCAAGCGGTCTTATATAGAGGATGGCGTGTTTGCTGGGAAGAGTACCGCGGTACGATTCTGGTCAATCGACCCGGAAAGGAACGCGATTGTGGCCGATTCCACACGATCCACAACGGGCCGGCGGACACGCTGATCGTATGACGAGTTGAGGACCCCGGTCCCAACCGGTCGACCAATTCGTTATCATCGGGAATCCTAGTTATCTCCCACCTTCGCTCTCCTCCCCCGAAACAAGGAAGCCCCGGATGATACCCATCCGCACGGTTCTCGTCGGACTGTTATTGGCCTCCACCGCCACAGCCGCCGACAAGACGACCGCCGATCGCAAGGGACTGGACTTCTTCGAATCGAAGATCCGCCCGGTGCTGGTCCGCCACTGCTACCAGTGCCACTCGGCCAAGGCGGCCGCGACCAAGATGCTCAAGGGCGGACTCCAGGTCGACACGCGATCGGGGATCCGCAAGGGAGGAGAAACCGGACCCGCGGTGGTGCCGGGACAGCCCAAGAAGAGCCTGCTGGTGGCGGCTTTGAAACACGACGGGCTCAAGATGCCACCAAAGGCCAAGCTGCCCGCATCGATCGTGGCCGACTTCGAAAAGTGGATCCAGCTGGGCGCCCCCGACCCCCGGGACGGAAAGGCTGTCGCCACCCAGGCCATTGATGTCCAGGCCGGCAAGACACACTGGTCGTTCCAGCCGCTGGCCGAGGTCAAGCCACCGACAATCGCCGATGGTGACGTGGTCCGCACCGACATCGACCGGTTCATCCATGCTGCCCAGAGGGCCAAGGGGCTCACGCCCAATCCGCGGGCGACTCCGGCCGCACTGCTCCGCCGATTGCACTTCAACATGATCGGTCTGCCACCGACGCCCGACGACCAGCAGAGATTCCTGGCCGAGGCGGAAAAGGACTTCGAGGCGGCGTGGACCGCCGAGATCGACCGGCTGCTGGCCAGCAAACACTACGGAGAACGCTGGGGGCGGCACTGGCTGGACCTGGTACGGTTCGCTGAGAGCAACGGATACGCCTTCGACAAGGACCGGGCCAACGCCTACCAGTACCGGGACTTCGTCATCCGCGCGCTCAACCAGGACATGCCCTACGACCGGTTCGTCCGCCTGCAGATCGCTGGTGACCTGCTGGCCAAGACCAATACGAAGACCACCTCCGAAGCCCGCACGGCACTCGACGCGGTCGCGGCCACCGGGTTCCTCGTCGCCGGTCCGTTCACCACCCAGCAGACCCAGAAGGAACGCGAACGCAGCCGCTACGAGCAACTCGACGACGTGGTTCACACCCTGGGCACCAGCCTGCTGGGCCTGACTGTCGGATGCGCCAGGTGCCACAGTCACAAGTACGACCCGCTGCCACAAAACGACTACTACCGGTTTGTGAGCTGTTTCAAGGAGGTCGGTTTCGGAGACACCAGCCTGAACCTCAACCCCGAGGCCTTCCAGGCGTCCAAGGCGAAGTACGACGCCGCATTGAAACCGCTCACCGATGCTGTGGCAGCGTGGGAGAAGAATCGCCTGCCCAGCCGGTTCGGCCAGTGGCTGGCCCGCCGACCGTCGGCCCCGCCCACACCCTCATTCGGTCACTGGCACCACGTCGGCCCCTTCCCGGCCGCCGACTTCAACAAGGCCTACGACACCGCCGCCGGGCCGGAAACCCGTCTCCAGGCCGGCGCCAACCTCGGACGCTCGTTCCTCAAGGGAACCGTCTCCTGGCAAGTTCAGCCCGGCTGGACCGACGGCAAGATCCACAACACGCTCACCGGCAACAGCGCCGCCAACTACCTGGTCCGCATCGTCGACTCGCCATCGGCCCTGGCCGTCGAGTTGGCGTTCGGTGGCGACGACGGCATGAAGGCTTTCCTCAACGGCAAGGAAATCCTCAACAAGAAAACCATGGGCGGTGTCAAAGCCGACCAGCACAAGGTCAAGGTCACCCTGGCCGCTGGCCGCAACGAGCTGATGATCAAGATCGTCAACGCCGGCGGACCGTCTGGGTTCTTCTTCCGCATGAATGGCGGCCAGGTGCCCAAGGACGTCGTGGCGGCCTGGTCACAGCCGGCCGAGAAGTGGAACGACAAGCAGAAAACGGCGGTCCGCAACTGGTACCGCACCACCGACGAGGAATGGGTCCCGCTTGACGCGGCCGTCGCGGCCCACCGAAAGACCGAGCCCAAGCCGAAAATGACGCCCGTCTACTCGGCTCGCGTCCGCGGCACCACCTACCAGTTCGGTGGCGACACCTTCAAGGTCTACTTCCTGTCTCGTGGCAACGCCGACAACAAGCAGGGGGAAGCCCCCGCCGGATTCCTGCAGGTGCTGATGAACACCAGGGAAAACGGCCAGCACTGGCTGACGAACGGCGGCGACAAGAAACAGCCGGTCAAGCCGCGTGTCGCCGCGGCCGGCTGGTTGACCGACGTCAAGAACGGGGCCGGCCACCTGCTGGCCCGGGTGATCGTCAACCGCGTCTGGCAGTACCACTTCGGTCGCGGCCTGGTCACCACGCCCAGCGACTTCGGCACCCGCGGCGAACGACCAACCCACCCCAGGCTGCTCGACTGGCTGGCCGGAGAGCTGATCCGCGGCGGCTGGAAACTGAAACACCTGCACCGGCTGATCCTTTCCAGCCACACCTGGATGCAGGGCAACGGCCGCACGGCCAATGCCGAGAAGGTCGATCCCGACAACCGGCTGTGGTGGCGACGCGGTGCGAAGCGGCTCGAAGCCGAACTGATCCGCGACACGCTGCTGGATGTCAGCGGCCGGCTCAAGCGAGACATGTTCGGCAAGGGATCTCTCGACCAGAAATCCAACCGCCGCAGCATCTACCTGACCGTCAAGCGGGGCCAGTTGATCCCGATCCTGCAGCTGTTCGATGCACCCGACGCGATGCAGGGCGTGGGCAAACGCAACGAGAGCACCGTGGCACCCCAGGCCCTGGCCATGCTCAACTCGCCGTTCATCCGCGAACTGTCCGGCGGTTTCGCCAAACGGGTCCGCCCCGACGCCAAGACGTCCCTGGAAACCGCCATCAACACCGCCTACCGAATGGCACTGGCGCGGACACCGGATTCGAGCGAACGGGAGGCGATGCTGGCCTTCGTCAAGACACAGACCGAGTCGCGCAAGGGCCAGGCGAACGCCGAGGAACTGGCCATCCGCGACTTCTGCCACCTGTTGCTGTGCAGCAACGAGTTCATCTACGTCGATTGATTCCCAGGACACACCCGACCCAGAGGCCCGATCCACCGGCCCAAGGATTCTTGCCATGCAACACGTTCCCGGTTTCAACCTCGCC
>DLVV01000190.1:0-2422 GCA_003445035.1 Planctomycetaceae bacterium
GGCATCGCCGGTCAAGCCCAGGCTGCGATCCGGTGATGCCGCCAGTCCGTTGCCATGTGTGAACCGCACGGCCGGACCGCCGTTGACCCTGCTCTTTTTGACCAACTGCGGAGCCGTACCGGTGCCGGCCTTGCGGACTCCCCTGGTGATGGTCAGGTCATGTCCGCGGCCGCTGGAATCAGGCCAGGCGACCACCTCGCCCCCGTCGGCAACCTGCAACGTGTCGGCCCGCAGCCAAAGTTTCAGCGACTTGGCCAACTCGGGAGCATTCGGAGCGATCACCTCATCACCCCCGTCGGCGGCATCGCCGCGGGACGATTCGGTCCCGGTCGCCACCGGCCAGACGGCTCCGTCGACCACCCACCGTCGCAGCGCCGCGATTTCGGAATCCTTCAACCGGGTCTTGGGCGGCATCTGCTCGTCACCCCGTGCCGTGACACGTTTCAGCAAAAGACTGGCCGCCGGCTTACCGGGTTCGATCGCCTTTCCCGACTCTCCGCCACGGAACAGCCGCTGCCGCTGATCGACCCGCAGTTCCCCCTCCTGCTTCTTGGCTCCGTGACACGTGCCGCAACGGGCCAGCAGCAGCGGACGGATCTTCGACTCGAAGAACTCGGCCTTCTTCGCGTCAACTTTCCGGGCATCCGGTTTTTTGTCGGCCGCAGAGACCGCCGATCCGCCGGCCAAACACACCAGTACCCCCGACAGCACCGCGATGGCGATCGTGGCAGTTCGAGACACCATTGGTGGATCCGATCCGGGAGATCTGTTCACATCAAGTCGTATCTGGACGACGCTTCAATCTACCAAAGACCCCCGCCACTCGAAAACAACGCCCCACCATGAACACACCGCCCGAACTCTCCCGCCGTACGTTCCTGGCCACCACCGGCGCGGGACTGGTCGGTCCATGCCTGGCCCGGGCCGCCGAACCGCGTCCGCATCCTGTCGCCCTCGGTCAAAAACACCACGAGGCGGTCAACCGAAAACGACGGATCGCCGTCCAGTACGACGCCTGGTCCCAGCTGGGACACGACTTCGCAGAATGGCTCGACTACCGGTTCGACTACATCGACGAACCCGGGACCCAGATCGATAGCATCTGGTGGGACATCACCGCGATGGGCAACTCGACCTACCCCAGCAAGATCCTCAAGCCGCTCCGCCAGGTCGGGCTGGACCGCTGGCGGAAGCAGGGCATCGACTGGGTCGGGCGACTGGTCGCCGAGACTCGCAAACGGAAACGGGAGGTCTTCTGGAGTCACCGGATCAGCGAGGTCGAGCTCAACGACGACGGCACCGGGGCCGGCTGGAACGGAAAACCGCACCCGATCAAGCGAGCCCACCCCGACTGGGTCATCAAGACCTGGTGGAAACAGGGCCTGTGGAACCTGGCGTCGGCCGGCGTTCGGGATTTCAAGGTCCGGGTGCTGCGAGAACTGGCCACCAACTACGACTTCGACGGATTCCAGATCGATTTCGCACGTCACATCCCCTGCCTGCCGCCAGGCCGTCAGTGGGAACTGCGTGCCCACGTCACGCGGTTCATGCGAGACATGCGGTTGATGCTCAAACAGGTGGCGGAAAAGCGAAAGCGTCCCATCCTGCTGGCTGCCCGGATTCCCTGCGACCTGGCCGGCTGCCGACACGACGGGTTCGACATCGCCGAGTGGGCCCGCCAGAACCTGGTCGACATCCTGACCCTGGGCAGTCGCAGCATCGACTGCGACATCGAGGGATTCCGACGACTGACCCGGGGACGCAACATCAAGTTGCAACCCTGCCTGGACGATCACCACGCCACCGACGCCTACCAGTATCCACCGATCGAGTACTTCCGCGGTGTGGCCGCCAACTGGTGGCGGCAGGGAGCCGACAGCCTGCTGACATTCAACTGGTCCAATGCCGATCCCCAGTTCTGCCGCAAGATGGACAAGACCCCCGGACCGCTGTCGCACCAGCAGGCCTATCACGAGATCGGCTCGCCCGGCTTGCTGAGAGACAAGGACAAGATCTTCGTGGTCCAGCGACGAGGCGGGTACCCGTGGGCCGAGGGGGCCTTCAATCGCAACGACCGGGCCGTCTTGCCGCTGCAGTTGTCCGAAGCCGGCTCAACGGCCACCGTCTCGCTTCGCGTGGGCGATCACCTGGCGACCTCGGCCGACCGGATCGAACAGGTCCTGCTCCGCCTGATCGTCTTCGGCACCGTCGACAGGAAAACCCTCGACGTGAAATTCAACGGCGTCCCCACACGCCCGGTCACTCACGACGTCAGCTGGAAAGACCGCCAGATCTTCTCGCCCAGGCCACAACCCTCCTCCGGTGGAGCCGATGGATGGAAGGTCGATCCGAACCAGAAGCTGACCCGGCTGGATTTCCGCATCCCGCCGCGACTGTGCAAGGCAGCCGGCAACCAGGTGTC
>DLVV01000190.1:2803-3309 GCA_003445035.1 Planctomycetaceae bacterium
AAACTGGTTGTGGTGAACCGATCATCTCTCACGGTAGACTCAAAGGACGCACCCGGACACGTCGCCCGGACCGGGCGGAGAACTTCACAGCGAGTCAGCCATGCGATTCCTTTTGCTGTCGGCCTGCGTGACGAGTGCGGTGATGGGAGCGGCCCGGGCCCTCCCTGCCGCCGACGACAAAGCCGAGCCCGCGAAACTGCCCGCCAGCTACGCCCAGGTCGTGCTGCGTGTCGAAGGCATGATCTGACGCGTCTCGTGACCGCTTGCGGTCAAAGAAGCCCAGTCTGGGCTTCCTGGAGTCCTGAACGTCGTGGTCCGATACGACGAGAAGGATGCCACGATCAGTTACCTGCCGGGCCAGGCCACGCTGGCGAAGATCCTGGAACGGTACAACGACACCCCCTTCACCGTAAGCCAGGCCGAACCGGTCATCAGTATCACCCGGGCCAGGGAACTGACAGTCCGGGCATGGACCGAACGGCTGACGGACGAAAAGGCCCCGGACC
>DLVV01000419.1:0-3600 GCA_003445035.1 Planctomycetaceae bacterium
GCCTGTTGATGTTGCGGCGGGTGCCGTCGACTACGCCTTGCGAATGAAATGCGCAGCGAAACTGCGGATTTCCTGTCCGTTGAGCACATGGACCTGGCGGAGCCGAGAGACGGTTTCCTGGCTGAAGCGGCCCAGCGGCACGTGGATCAGTTTCCGGCCATGCTGTCGGGCGATCCTCCGCCAGGCGGCTCCCGGAGCCGCGTGGCTGAGCACGGCGATGTGGCGTTCCCGGCTGTAATGGCAGGCCGCGGCCAGCAGGCGTTCCTCGAGGGTGTCGGCCCAGTCGAACCGCTGATCGGCCCAGACTTCGGGAACCGGCCGGGGGGGGAACAGGAACATGGCTCCGCCGTAATTGGCCATCCCGATCCCGGGACCGGCCAGTTCGGATCGGAAATCGGTTGCAAACAGCGCCAGGGTTGACTCGTCGTGGTGCTCGGCCATCCACGTGATTCGCCACGGATAGTCGCGGGGATCGGCTGGAGAATCGAAGAACATCAGGACACAGTCGAGACTGCCCCGGGTGGGTGGCAGCACCTTGACGAACAGGTCGCCGGTGTGCCAGTTCCTGAGCGTTTCCCGGATATCGAGACCGTCGCGAAGACTGGTCGTGAACTTCTCGGACCTTGCCAGGTCGGATCCCAGTAGCGACATCGCCGTGTCCTTGACGTGGGTCCGAAACCGTTCGATCGCATTGTCCTCGGGTGGCCAGCTGCACTGGCGATGCGGATCCCACTGCATCTGCCACTCGTCCTGCTGCAAACGCGGTGGCCTGGGCTTCAGCTTGAGGGTCCGCCAGGTGACCGGAGGACCGGGTAGGCGACTGACCAGTTCCGCCTTCTCACCACCGGGCAATTCGCCACGGCCGATGCCCACCCGGATCTCCTCCAGCGGCAGCGGCAGCGAGTAGGCGTAGTCTCGCGCGGTTTCGGCCAGGGTGATCGCGAACTCGTCACCGGCCACCTGCTTGGCGGCGGTGACCAACGTGTAAAGATCGGGAGTCAGTCGGCGTTCGATCAACGAGAGGTTGCGGACGTAGCGGAAGAAGCTCGAAAGCAGTTGTGGCGTGATTCGTCGAGCCCGCGATTTCCACTCGGCCACGTAACGGTCACGGGTTTCCAGCAGCAGTTCCTTGAGACCGTCGATCGAGAGATTGTCGTCGTCGTCAAGCCGGGCTCGAGCGGTTTCATAAAGTCCGGTGATGAAGGGGAGTTCACCGAGCGTGAAGGCCAGCGTGCGGGGATCGACGGCCAGCGTCCGGGTCTCCTCGACGTCGGGTTCCTCGCACAGCCGTCCTCCGAGACGGTACGCCTCGTGGATCCATGGCCAGTCGAGAACGCTGCAGACGAGCAGGATCGAATCGTGTCGTTGTTCGAGTTCGAGGATCCGTGCGGCGATGTGGGCGACCCGATCCGCCGGTTGACCTTCGGGGGGGCGTGGCAGTGCGGGCAGGATGGCCGAGGCGAATTGTTCGATGGCGACATGTTTGAGCGCGTACGCGTCTGGCAGCACCGCGGCCATCGGTTCCCACGGGTTCGTTTCCGGGTCCACGAACGCCCGCGGGATGTGTTCTCCCACTGCGGTTCTCAGGGCGGCGATCACCGGCTGGCACGGATCGATCGGTACGTAGCTGGCTCGCTCGACGGACTCCGGATCGCCTGGTTCGAGTTCGCTGTCGCTGCCGGGAGTCCAGCCACCGGTTTCGAACCGGGGCGACTCGTGCTGGAGCACCATGGTGGCTCCGGGGAGGTGTTGCAGCGCGGACTCGGTGTTGGCCTGAAACGAGGGCGGCAGCGGCACGGCCAGGCAGTCGAAGGTCCGCTCGAGCATCACGCGGCGGACGGCGACGGCGAAGTCACCGCTGCCGTGGATCACGGGCACCACCAGCGTCTTGTCACTGATCGCCAGGGGTCCGGCGGTCATGGTTCGAGTTCGCCTTCGTCCGTTTCCCCATCCTCGTGGTCGGCGTCGGGGTGCAGGGGGTCGTCGCCGGTGAAGAAGAAGTCACCGAGTCCCAGCGGAATGATGTTTCCGCCGAGTGACTGCTGCTTGCGTGCCGCCAGGGATTGGAGATCCAGCGCGTCGTCGCCCAGGCAGGCGATGACCGATTCGGCCCACGCCTGGTCCTTCGAGAGCGGGTGTTCGGGATCGGAGGCCAGCCGCTTGATCGCGTAACGGAGCACGTTGATGCCGTCGCGGGTCGAGAAGTCGAGTTTGAGTTCGTGAGCCTGTTGGAGAAACTCCACGGTCAGGTTCAGCATCTCGACGTCGGCAAACGGCAGGTGGTACTCGAGGATCGCCCGCTCGTCTTCCCGCGCGGGGTGTTCGAGCACGAGAGTGGGTTGGAGACGGCTGAGGATGTAATCGGGAACCTCGAAGGTCGACTCGTCCTCGTTCATCGTCACCACGCAACGGAATTCGGAATTCGCCGCGATGGTGATGCCCGCGACGATCGACTCGACGTAACGGCGGTGATCGAGCAAGGGGGCGAGGCTGGCCCACGACTTTTCGTTCATCCGGTTGCCCTCATCGAGCACACAGACCGACCCGGTGAGCATCGCCGTCACCAGTGCGCTGGCGTGATACTGGATCGTGCCGGATTCGGCGAGCACCGGGGTCACCAGCAGGTCTTCGGGCCGCGTGTCGGAGGTGCACTGGTAGACGTAGAGATCCTGTTCCCGGCTGCGGGCTGCGGCCATCGCCAGCGTGGTTTTGCCGATGCCCGGGGCACCGGTCAGTCGCGGGGCCAGCGGCAGATCCTGCTCGTCGACAGTCAGCCAGCAGGCCAACAGTTGCCTGAGCACTTCGCCCTGTCCGATCCACTCGCCACCTGACGAGTCGGGCGACGAGAGGTGCAGGCGGACGCCGCCGATCTCGACATGTTCGGCCATCAGCGCCAGGCCGAGGCTATCTCGGAGAACAGCCGTTCAACATCCTCGCGCGTCACGGTGATCTCGCGGGTGAATCCGGTATGGGCCCGCTCGTAGAAGATCTGCGTGGCCAGCTGGGGCTGTGAGTGAATCAACGACGAGAGTTTCTGCTGCGTATCAACGTCGCGATCGGACTTGGAATCGAGATGGTCGTCGAACTGCTGGATTTCGGATTCGACTTCCGGATCAAACACGGTTCGCATTTCGACGACGAGAGTTTCGAGACGCGGATCAAATTTCTTGTAATTCGCCATCGCGATGATTTCGGTGTTCGGGCGCGGATTGAACAGGCCGCTGATGCGCCATGTTACACGGACACCGTCGGACTCGACAGGCTACTCGGTGATGATGTCCCGCACCGAATGGCCGCTGGGGATCATCGGCAGCACGTGTTCCTGGTAGGGGCAGATGACATCCAGTAGATACGGCCCGTCGCAGGCAAGCATGGTGGCCACCGCGTCGCTGAGCTCGCTGCGTTCCCGAACCTGGGCCGCTTCGACGCCGTATCCGCGGGCGATCGAGACGAAATCCGGGTAGGTCTCGCCGAGATCGCCGTCTCCGGAACCGGTGTACTCGGGAGCATCGACCGGTCCCAACCACGTGTGGGCCCTGCGTCCTTCGAAGAACCGGTCTTCCCACTGCATGACCATGCCCAGGTGCTGGTTGTTGAGCA
>DLVV01000419.1:3921-17260 GCA_003445035.1 Planctomycetaceae bacterium
AGAATTTTCACCGGCAACTTCTCGCAGTGCAGCGTGGCCAGTTCCTGGATGTTCATCTGGAACGACCCGTCACCATCGATGTCGACGCACAGGGTGCCGGGGTTGGCGGCCTGGGCCCCCATGGCTGCGGGCAGGCCGAAGCCCATCGTGCCCAGTCCCGAACTGCTCATCCAGCGTCGCGGCCGGCTGATGGAGAGGTGCTGAGCCGACCACATCTGGTGCTGCCCGACTCCCACACTGACAAACGTGTCGCGATCGGCGGCCTGGCGGGCCAGTTCTCGAATGGCCGTCTGGGGGAAGATCAGCCGTTCGTCGTCGGGGCAGACCAGCGGGTTGTCCCGTTTCCATTCGGCAACCTGGGCCAGCCAGTCGTCGATCTGCGGAATGTCCTCATCGGCAAGCTGCTTGTTGAGCTCGTCGAGCACGCCGGCGACGTCGGCGACGATCGGGATGTGCGCTTCCTTGTTCTTGTGAATCTCGGACGGGTCGATGTCGACGTGGACGATCTTGCCGTGTCGCGCGAATTCTTCGAGCTTTCCTGTCACCCGGTCGTCGAAACGAACGCCGAGTGCCAGCAGCAGGTCGGCCTCGTTGATAGCGTAGTTCGAGTAGACGGTGCCGTGCATTCCGAGCATGCCCAGCGATTGAGGATCGTCGCCGGGGAAGGCCCCCAGTCCCATCAGCGTGTTGGCCACGGGGATGCCGGTCCTTCGGGCGAAGGTGGCCAGTTGTTGGGCGGCTTCGCCGTTGATGATCCCACCGCCGATGTAGAGGATCGGCCGCCGCGATCGGCGGATGGCCGCGATCACCTGTCCGATCTGCTCGGGCTGGGACATCCTGGATTCGGGGCGGTAGCCCGGCAGCGAGGTCGGGGGATCGTAGTCGGGGGGATGATCGAGACTCAGTAGCTGGACGTCCTTGGGGAAGTCGATCAGCACCGGACCGGGTCGTCCGGTGCGAGCCACGTAGAAGGCCTCCTTGACCACCCTGGCCACGTCCTCGATCTCGGTGATCAGGTAATGGTGCTTGGTGACCGCGCGGCAGACCTCGACGATCGGTGTTTCCTGGAACGCGTCGGTGCCGATGACCTGCTTGGACACCTGTCCGGTGATCGCCACCATGGGAACACTGTCCATCTTGGCATCGGCGAGCGTGGTGACGAGATTGGTGGCTCCAGGTCCGCTGGTGGCCATGCAGACCCCGACCCGGCCGGTGCTGCGAGCGAATCCCTGGGCGGCGAATCCCCCTCCCTGTTCGTGTCGCGGCAGGATTGTCCGCAGCCGGTCCGCTTGGCGGATCAATGCCTGGTGCAGCGGCATGCTGGCTCCGCCGGGGTAGGCGAAGATGTGGTCGACACCCTGTTGGATGAGCGCTTCGACGAGAATGTCGGCGCCGGAGAGGTCCTGTGTGCCCCGGGCGGCGGAACGGCGATCTTGGGCGGTCGACACGAATTCGGTCTCGATCAACTGGTCGCTGTGGAGCGACCCGATAGGCGGAATCAGCCTGCCAGCCGGCGATTCCGTTCGCGAATGCGTGCGCGGCAAAGCTGGATCCAGTGTAAGCGGTAAAACAGCGGCGGGCGAGGCCAGTTCAGGCGGTGTCGCCGGCTGTAGACCACCACCTGTGACGGCCGTAACGATTGCGCCGTGTCCACAATGCGGTTGCTGCCGCGACAGCCAGCCCGGCGGCCGCTCCCGCCATGGCCCCGGCCCACCAACCGGCAATCACCGTCGCCAACAACATCCCCAGCGTCGTGACCCCGGGAAGGAACCGCCAGGCCATCGTTGCTTCGACCAGCAACAAGCCCAGCAGCACGCCCAGCAGAATTCGACCCAGTGGTCGGCCCGGCTGGTCGAACAGAACGGGCGCGTCCGCATTGTGCCAGCGTGTGTAAATTGGTGAGTCGATGCCCAGCAGTCCGGTCCGAAGTGTCGGGCCACCGGTCGCTGCCAGGTCGCTTTCGGACGTGTCGACATTGATCCCGTACGATTCGGTTGTCGCCGATGGTCTCTCCAGCGACAGGCGATAGATCCCCGGCATCAGCGTCTGGTTGCTCAACACCCGACGGCCCCCCGCGGAATTCTTGGAGAGGAGATCCTGGATGGGCAGTTGGCTGCCGTCGGGGGCCAGCAGGATTCCGGTTGTGGTCGAGGAACCAACCGGCCGGGTGATCGGTTGTCCGACCAGGTGATTCCGGGCCGCCCACCGGCTCGACGTGGCGAAGCGGACCAGTTCGTGGACCATCGGCGGGAAGCTGGTCGAGAGCACGGGCCAGGTGGTCCAGCGGGCATCCAGTGACGTGGTGACGAGCACCACGTGGCCGTGTCCGAAGCGTCGACAGAGGATGGCGGGGTCACCGGAATCGAAGGCGAGCGCCACCCGGGAGGCCTGGTGCGGTTGTGCGCGGAGATACTTCAGCGTGACGGTGGTGGCCAGGCCGTTGTCGTCGAGACCCCGGAAGACGGACAGCAACGGATGAGCGTATCCGGCGGGGTCGAAGACGGCGGCCGCTTGAGTCGACCCGTCGGCCGCCACGAGGTTTCCGAGCCGGCCCGGCAGCAGGTTGGCTCCCTGTTCACCGAGCAATCGGTTCCACGCCTCCGTGTCGATCGAGCTGCCGAGACCGATCACCAGGCCGCCCCCCCCGGCGACGAATCGTGCCAGGCGAGATACCTCGAGGCGATCGAGCCGAGGGACATCGCACAGCACGACGCAATCCGGTCGTTCCAGGTCGTTGTCGACCAGGCGGCGACCGTGGATCGAGGTCGTGACGATCTGGGAGGAATGGGCCCGGGAGTTCGGTTCCGATGAGAGTCCTCCGGGGTCGAGCGCCGCATCGACATAGAAGGTGGATGCGTCGTCGGGACGGCTACCGGTACGGTTTCCGACCAGCAGCACCTGGAGCCGGTCGCGGACCGGCAGCGCCAGGTGACGATGATCGTCGTCGGGGAGGCCGTCGCCACTCAACCGGACCTCGATGTGGTGCTCGCCCGCCCGGGCAAACCGGTGCGTCCAGTCGAGGGTCGTGGTGCCGCCGGCCACCAGCACAAGGCCGCGTCGGGAAACCAGCCGGTCGTCGACGTGCCATTCGACCTGTCGCTGGAGAGGATCGCCTGTCCCGAAGTGCGAAACGGTGGCTCGCAATGTCACAGGTTCACCGGCGATCGCCACGGGTGTCTCGGACGCCAGTCCGACGACTGCGGCGTTGGAGGCGGCCGGTCCACCGACGTCATAGATGACCAGTTCGGATCGCGCTCGGATTGAGGAAAGTGCTCTCCGGAGTCGGTCTCGCAGGCCCGGATCAACCGGGGTCCAGGTGGAGCGTTGGAGGTCGGTGACGAGTGAAACCCGGTTGCGCCCCGAGCCTGTGGGCGTGTTGAGCAGGGCCAGGGCGGCCTGGAGCGTCTCGACCTCGCGGCCGGTTTCCCATGTCGGTTCGAGGCGATCGAGTTCGGCCAGGACATCTGGACGTCGACCGGCCGCCTGGGCGATCACGACGGGAGGTCCCGCGCCCCGGATGACAAGCAACCGAAACGTGTCACCGTCGTGAGAAGCTTCGACGGTGCGCTGCAGAATCGTCCGTCCACGATCGAAACGGCGTTGGCCCCGGTCGCTGTGTCGCATGCTGAGCGTGGCGTCGAGGATGAACAGGTGATGGACGTTGGTGCGGTCGTTGGAGATGTCGGCGTCGGAGATGTCGAGGACGGGGCGGGCCAGGGCGATGGCCACCAGCAGCAAAATCGTTGTGCGGACGATCAGCAACACCCAGTGCTGGAATCGGAGTCGTCGCGAGTGCTTGCGGGTGGCCTCGGCCAGGAACCGGTTGGCGGCAAATGGTTCGGCTCGATGTTCGCGTCGAAACAACAGGTGCAAGATTGCCGGAATTGCTGCCAGGGCGGCACCCAGCAACAGCCAGGGGCTGCCGAAACCGAGTGCGAGCAGGGATCCGGTGTCGATGGTCACGGTGCCGCTCCCCGGGCTGGATGTCGCAACCGGGCTTCGAGAAACCGGGGAAGCGAAGTGGCCAGGGGGACATCGGATCTCAGCAGCGCGTGGTCCATCCGCATTGATCGGCAGCGAGAGGAAATGTCGTCGAGGAACCGGCGAAATTCGACCCGGTAGGCCTCGGCCAGCGCTCGCGGTTCCACCACCTGGTCGGCTTCACCTTCCATTCCCAAAAACCGGGTTGGTTCCTCGAACGGGAAGTCCTCCTCGGCGGGATCAATGACCTGCAGCACCGCCACGTCGTGGCCTCGCCAGGCCAGTTGTTCGAGCCCCGCGGCGGTTTCGTTCAGGTCATCGAAGAGGTCGCTGAAGCAGATGACGACCGCCGGCCTGGTCAGCCGGGTGGCCAGGTCGCGGAAGGCCGCTCCCAGGC
This sequence comes from Planctomycetaceae bacterium, assembly GCA_003445035.1. Taxonomy (GTDB): domain Bacteria; phylum Planctomycetota; class Planctomycetia; order Planctomycetales; family Planctomycetaceae; genus UBA8437. The sequence goes on from DLVV01000419.1 coordinate 8,300, forward strand.
CGGAGGGTCCGGCCGGCGTGGCGTCGAGCATTGCGCGATTGAGCTGGTCGAGGTGGGAGGGTTGAGTGGAGGGAGGAACAAGCCGCCCTAGCTTTCCGGCAATGGTGACCAGTCCGACGGCATCGGCCCCCCGAAGAATCAACCAGGCCAGGGCGGCCGCGGCCCGGCGGGCGTGGTCGAGTTTCGATTCGGTGGCGGTCCCCGAGCGATATGACATGGACTCGCTGGTATCCAGGACCAGCCAGCACGTGAAGTTCGTTTCGTCTTCGAACTCCTTCAGGTAGTACCGGTCACTGCGGCCGTAGGCCTTCCAGTCGACATACCGCACGTCGTCACCGGGGACATACTCGCGGTGTTCGGCAAACTCGGCCGAAAACCCCCTCTGGCGACTGCGGTGCCGGCCAGTGACCGGTCCTTCGAGCGGACGGCGAGTCTGGAACGAGAGGCCCGCGAGGCGGGATTGGAGATTTGAGTCGAGCAGGCTGGTGGCGGAGGTTCGAGCCACCTGTGTGGCCGGGTTCAGGTCACCGGTCACTGGTCGTTACTCCGGAAAATCTGCGCCACGGCCGGGTTGTCGATTGGTGTTTCAGCGGGGGTCTGGTTGAGCAGCCAGTCGACGACATCGTCGGGGACGACCCGGTCGGCCTCGGCCTCGAAGCTCGTGATGATCCTGTGTCGCAGCACCGGGTAGACGACCGCCCGGATGTCCTCGATGCTGACGAACGACCGACCTCCCAGCACCGCCCTGGCCTTGGCGCCCAGTACGAGCGACTGGCCGGCTCGAGGTCCGGCTCCCCACTGAACGTACCGGTCGACGAAATCCTCGCTGCTGCCGCTCGCGTTGCGAGTGGGACGTGAGAGTCGACAGAGGTTGATTGCGTAGCGGACAACGTGATCGGCGACGGGGATCTGTCGGACCAGCTGCTGCAGTGCCACGACATCCTCGTGGTCGAGCACCGTCGTGGCACGGGGTGTAGCGTCAGACGTCGTGCGACGGATGATCTCGAATTCTTCGTCCTCACCGGGGTAATCGACCATCACCTGGAACATGAAGCGGTCGAGCTGGGCCTCGGGCAGGGTGTAGGTGCCCTCCTGCTCGATCGGGTTCTGTGTGGCCAGGACGAAGAACGGCTCGGCGAGCGGATGGCGTCGTCCTCCGGCGGTGACCTGGTGTTCCTCCATCGCCTCGAGCAACGCGGCCTGGGTCTTCGGTGGCGTGCGATTGATTTCGTCAGCCAGCACGACGTTGGCGAAGACCGGCCCGGCCAGGAAACGGAAGTCGCGGTTGCCTGTTCCCCGGTCCTCCTGGATCACCTCGGTTCCGGTGATATCCGCCGGCATCAGGTCGGGCGTGAACTGGATCCTTGAGAATGACAGCCCGAGCGTATCGGCCAGGGTGCGAACCATCAGGGTCTTGGCCAACCCGGGCACGCCGACCAGCAGCGCGTGACCACCGGCCAGCATCGCCAGCAACAGGTCCTCGACCACCGACGCCTGGCCGACGATCACGCGACCCAGTTCACGGCTGATTTGCTCAGAGGCAACCGACAGTTTCTCCACCGCCTCGTGGTCCGGTTCGATGTGCGGTGTGGGCTTGTCGCTGGTCACCGTGAGCGACTCGTTTGGTGGGAACGTGGGAGTGAGAGAGTTGGTCTCTATCTTCGAGGGAGGCTGGCCGGATTGTCAAACTGGTGGTTCGGCAACAGGCCTCCGTGAAGGCCGAGGACGGTGACCTGGTTCTCGCCGCAGATGACCAGGCCCCGAGGCGACAGCACCAGGTTTCCACCTCGGCAGCCCCGGACATCGAGCCGCACGGGTTGCCTGAGCGGTTGCCCGGAATCGAGATCGAGGAGGTGCAGGCGTTCGCGGGTGGGCCAGTAGACGATTCCGGAGGCGACGAGTCCGCGCCCAAGGCCGTGCTGGTGCTGTTCTCGTGCCAATCGCTGCCAGGCGATCCGTCCGCTGGAGATGTTGAGTGCCCAGAGCGAGTGGCCCGAGACAATGGCTCGACCGTTACGGATACCCAGCAGGTGGTCGATTCGTCCCGGCAATCGCCGGGACCATGCGACATGACCGTCGCCGAAGTCCAGTGCCGACAGGCGGTCGTTCGCGGTGCGGACCAGGAGGAGATCCGAATCGGGATCGGCAAGAGTACAAAAGGGGCCGGATCCGGTGGGCGGATCGAGCGAGGTGATCCATGCGACCGATCCGGTTGCGGGGTCGAGCCGGGCCACGACACCGGTGTCGCCGCTGTAGAGCAACTGGCCATTGCTGGATGCCAGCAGGTTGTGCGTGACGATGTTGGTCGTCTGGTCGGCGGCGGTCACCGCGGAGGCCAGCCTCCGGTGCCAGGCCAGTTGTCCCGAATCGGCATCCAGGCTGGCGATTCCCAGTTCCGCCTGCGGATGACCGCGACGGGTGGTGACAAACAGCCGATCGTTGAGGACCAGCGGCGTGCCGTCGAAGGACCATCGCCCACGAGAGTCGTTGACCGGAATCACCGTGGGACTGACCTGCAGCACCACCCGACCCTCGCCGCCGGAAATGTCCAGTGCGACCAGTTCGTGGTGCAGGGGGCGCGGTTCACGGGCAGCCTGGGCGGTGACGGGTGAGCCGACTCGAGCGTAAAGGCGTTCACCGGCGACAACGAGGCTGGTGACGATGTGCCCGGATCGCTGCCTGGCAGCGCGGACGGGAGGGCCGGCTGGCCCGGGGGGGTAGACCAGGTGGGCTGATGCGGCGGTACCGGTTGCGGTGTCGGCCGGCCAGGCGGGCTGACCGGTTTTGAGGTTCCAGCCGTAGACACCGAAGGAACTGGCGACAAACAGGAGATTGTCGACAATGACGGGATGCCGGTCGGTCAGGTGCGAGGGACCGGCCGCGAGGGATTCGTCGAAGGAGGCGTGCCAGAGCGGGGCTCCCGGGTCAACCGGCTCGGCATCGTTGCCGTTCCGATCGATCGCGCCTCCGAAGGTGATGTGCGGGGCGGGGGACGAGAGGTTGTTCCAGAGTTCGGGCCGGGCAATCCAGTCGGCCAGCAGGGCCACCAGGTTTCCCCGTTGTCCGGCGAGTGTGCCCCGAGCATCGGGGAAACGCCGTTTCAGCCGGGACCACTCGATCCGGGCGAGGTCAAGTCGTCCCGCCAGGCAGTGGCAAAGCACCAGTCGCGTTCGCACGTCCGCCTCGGGGTGTCGGCTGTCGGGGAAGCCCAGTCGTCCGCCGGCCTCGAGCCGACGCGTTGTTGGTGAGTCGGCTGGCCTGGCCGGTGGCAGGAGTTGTTGCCAGTAGCGTGCGGCCCGCCGTGGCCGGTTGGTCTTCCAGGCCTGTTCTCCAAGCCACCACAGGGCGTCATCGGTCCAGCGGCTGGGGTAGGCTTCGACGAGGATCCGCGAGACGACCGCCGTGTCGTTTTCGGACCGACCGGACTCGAACCACCGCCTGGCCTGCGGGTCGACCTGTTCGCGATAAACGGCCAGCGCGGCCGGCGGCATTCGGACCAGCAGGCGGTTGATCCGGGACGACGTTTCGAGGAAGCGGCCGGGGCTGACCTGGACGAGGTCTCCGGCGTGGTCGTCGAGAGTCCGTCGCAACAGCGAGATGGCGTCGGACCAGTCTTGCCGCTTGAGGTACACCTCGGCCAGGCGGATTTTTCGACGAGCCGTGGTGCTGGTTTCAACAGTGACCGTTGGGGCGGCTCCGCCCTGGGCAAGCACACCGGGGGCGGGAATCGTCAGCAGGCCCAACAGCAACATCCTGGCCGATCGGTTCACGCCCGATCTCCCCGTAATCTCGTGCCCAGGGTGAACAGGACAATTCCGACCAGCGTCAGGATCGGCATCCAGATCAGCGGCATCCCGAAGTTGAGTTGCCAGATGATCACGAACGGCAGCAGGGTCAGGACGACCAACTGCATCAGGAAGCCGATCTGCTGTCGCATCGCGGCATCCTCGCGTGTGGGGCCCCAGGTCCGCTCGGCCTACTCGGAGAACTTGGCGACCGGCACCTTGACGGTCGGCAGCTTGGTGGTCTGGTTGGCCTTGATCGTGACGGTGAATCCGCGCTTGCTTCCGGCGGCAACGTACCCCACGAGCTCGTGCCAGCAACGGAACTCGTATTTCCCCGGCGGCAGGCCGGTGACGGTGAACTGGCCCTGTGCGTTGGTGATGGCCATGTAGGGATGATCGAGGACCAGCCAGTAACCACGCATCCACGGGTGGATGTCGCACTTGACCGTGGTGGGCAGGAACTCCGCGATCGGGTACGTGAACTTGAGGCCCGTGCGGTTGTTCGCGTTGATGATGAAGTTGTCGGCCTTGTTACGGATCGGGTAGGTGTGCGTGTTGTGTGCACAGTTGTCTCCCGACTTGACGACCACCGACTGGCCGGTACGAAGCAGCAGTGTGTGAGGCGTGAAACGGCAGCCCTTCTGGTCGAAGACAACGTCCTTCTTCGCACCGGCCGCCAGCTTGGGATGGATCTTCGTGGCTTTGTCGATCTTGCGGATGTAGACGAAGATGTGCCGGATGCCCCTGGTCTTGGGATCGATGACCAGCGAGTCACTGACCAGGTCAACCGCCGCACAGATGGTGCCGTCCTTGGCCGCCGGATCGCCCTTCTTGACCAGGATCTTGGGGGCGGGAATGGCACCTTCGAGCAGGAACTGGCCCGAGACCGACCCGTGGCCGGCGTCGTTGAGCAGTGGTGCCGCTGCGGGTTTGTTGGCCTTGGGCGCGGCGGCCGAAACCAGTGAAACGGCGACAAGAATCAGCAGGCAGGACCGCAGAGAATTCATCAGACCACTCCTGGGCAGCAGAACCGGGTGCCACTCCAGACTAGCGAATCCAATCGGGTGGCGGAAGCGGTTGCTTCCTACGCCAACACGCCGTGGATCGGTTCACCGAGCGCGATCGGGTGCGGCTGTCCCTGCGGATCAGTGATCCGCGTTTGGGGATCCAGCCCCATGGCGTAGTAGATCGTTGCCGCAACGTCTTCGGGCGTCACCGGGTTGTTGGCGGGGTAACCGGCATGGGCGTCCGAGGATCCGAAGACCGTTCCCGGCTGGATCCCGGCTCCACCCATCAGGATCGTGTAGCAGTGAGACCAGTGGTCCCGGCCACCGGCCGAGGTGGCGGCACCGACGGTGACCTGGCCCATCTTGGGCGTTCGTCCGAACTCGCCCATCGCCACGATCAGCGTCTCGTCGAGCAGGCCGCGATCGTGCATGTCTTCGAGCAGGGCGGGGAAGGCCTTGTCAAAGTACGGCAGCAGGGACTTCCGGAGAATGGGGAAGTGGCGAAGGTGCCCGTCCCAGGCCGAATCGCGGCGTCGGCCGCTGCAGACGGTCACCAGCGGCACGCCCGCCTCGATCAACCGGCGAGCCAGCAGCAGGCACTGTCCCAGGTGGGGCAGGCCACCGAAGTTGCGGGCTCCCTTGTTGCGTTCCACGCGGTCGGGCAGACCGTACTTCTCACGGATCGCCGCCGGTTCGCGGCCCAGGTCGAACGCGTCGCGGGTCTTGACCGACGAGAGAAGTGAGAACGCCTTGCGGGTGTGGTCGTCCATCGCGTCCCAGGCCGGTTCGGGAATCCGCTTGTGCGGGGCCCGGTCGAGCAGTCCCAGCAGGGTCTGCCGCCGGTTCAGTCGGGTACGGGGCACATCGGCCGGCAGTGCGAGTCCGGGCACCCTGTAGTTCTTGACACTGGGATCGCCGACGACCAGCGGGTCGAAACCCGGACCCAGGAATCCGGCTCGCTGGCCCGGCAGGTCGTGCCCGGCGTCCCACATGATGTCGGGCAGGTGCACGTATTCGGGGATGTCCTTCAGGGGTCGCTGCTGGGCGAGGACCGAGCCGACCGGTGGGAAGTTGTCGGGCTCTTCCTTGATGATCAGGTTGCCGGCCGGCAAGGGGTGCCGCCCGGTGAGCATGTAGTAGGTGGCGGCACTGTGGACCATCACGTCGTGGGTCACCGAGCGGACCAGCGACAGGTGATGCATCTGCCTGGAGAGTCCCGGCAGGCCCTCGCAGACGTGGATGTCCGGCACGGTGGTCCGGATCGGCTTGAACTCGCCGCGGACCTGGGCGGGGGCATTCGGCTTCATGTCCCACATGTCGTGCTGGCCGGGACCGCCATCCAGGAAGAACAGCAGGCACGACTTGGCCGCACCCGGCCGCAATCCGCCGGCGGCGGCCTGGCGGATCAGCGAAGGCACCGTCAGGCCCAGCAGGCCGAGCGATCCGACCTGGAGCAGGTCGCGTCGCGCGATCGGCGGACCGATGTGAGAGTGGCTGATCTCCATCCCGTCAGGCTAACGGATTCCAACGGCCGGCCACAAGTTGAACATGATCCGTGCCGGCACGGGTCACCAATCCGCTGAAATTCCTCTTGCGGATCCTCGTTTTCACCCCGCAAAATCGTCTCCGGTGAACCGCTCGCCTCGGGCGGCTACCTGCGGGAGGGATCCCGCTGCCGGTGGCCGTGCGGATGGTTTCCCTGGAATCCGCGGGCCCGAGGTGTTTGCCATGCTGGCGAAGTTGTTCACGTATTCGTTGTTCGGGATCGAGGCCCGCGAGGTCGAGGTCGAGGTCGATATCTCCTCCGGCAGCCTGCCCCGGACAATCCTGGTCGGGCTGGCCGAGGCGGCGGTTCGTGAGAGCACGCACCGGATCGAGCGAGCGCTGGTCAACAGCGGCTACGTTCGTCCCAGTGACCGGGTCGTCATTTCGCTCTCCCCTGCCGATCTGCCCAAGGACGCGGCGTCGTTCGACCTGCCGATTGCCCTGGGCCTGCTGACGGCCAGTGGCCAGCTTCAGGGCGACCGTTTCGAGGACTTTGCGGTGGTGGGCGAGTTGGCCCTGGACGGCCGATTGCGTCCGATCCGCGGTGTGCTGTCGATGGCGCTGGCAGCCCGCGAAGCGGGGCGACGTGGAATCGTGGTGCCACTGGAGAACGCGGCCGAGGCGGCGGTGGTCGAAGGTCTGGATGCGATTCCTGTCGGGACGCTGGCCGAGGCGGTTGGATGCCTGGCAGGATCACTCGAAATCGATCCTGCGGAATTCAGCTGGGAACAGGCGATCGGGGATCACGGCCGTTACGAGATGGACTACGCGGACGTGAAGGGACAGGAGATGGCCAAGCGGGCTGTCGTGGTAGCCGCCGCCGGGCGACATCACCTGCTGCTGATCGGACCACCGGGAACCGGCAAGACATTGCTGGCCCGCAGGCTGAGCGGCATCCTGCCCGAGTTGACCTCTCGGGAGAGCCTCGAGACGAGTCGGATCTGGAGCGTCGTGGGACGGCTGGCCCCCGGACGTCCCCTGATGCTGACCCGCCCCTTCCGTGCACCCCACCACACGATCAGCGAGGCGGGACTGGTGGGAGGTGGCAGCCGACCGTCGCCGGGAGAGATCAGCCTGGCGCATCACGGGGTGCTGTTCCTGGACGAGCTGCCCGAATTCAACCGGCGGACGCTGGAGGTGATGCGGCAGCCGCTCGAGGAGAACCAGGTCACGATTTCTCGGGCACTGGGCAGCGTGACCTTTCCGGCGAACCTGATGCTGGTGGCGGCGATGAACCCCTGCCCGTGCGGATTCCGAGGAGATCCCCGCCGCGATTGTCACTGTGGGATCTCACAGGTTGAACGCTACATGGCCCGGATCAGCGGCCCGCTTTTGGACCGGATCGATATCCACGTCGAGGTGCCCGGTGTGCCGTTCCACGAACTGGCAGGTGACACACCGGGCACCGACAGCCGCGAGATGGCCGAGCAGGTCGAGGTGGCCCGGGTCGTGCAGGTCGAGCGATTTGGCGAATCCGATTCCGACAGCTCTCCGGCGACACGTTCCAACGGCAACATGACCCCGCCGCAGATCCGGCGTCACTGCCGATTGCAGGGTCCGGCCGAGAAGCTGTTGAAGCTGGCGATGGAGCAGATGGGACTTTCGGCCCGGGCTCACGACCGGATCCTGCGGGTCGCACGTACCATCGCCGACCTGGCCGGTCACCAGGACATCGCCGAAGACCACCTCTCGGAGGCGATCAGCTACCGGGCGCTTGACCGCTCGTACTGGAACTGACCCGTCGGAGGATCGATCTGGCGGACCAGCTAGGGAGAGGCCGTTTCCAGGAGCCGGGGCGAAGCTTTGGCCACCCATCCGGCCTTGCGCTGCCCCTTGCCAGGACGGCCCGAGTCGCCCAGGTCAGACCGGGCCTGTTCGATCAGCCCCATCAGTCGCTTGACCACGTCGGGGTGACTTCCGGCCACGTTCCTGTCTTCGTGGATGTCCTTGGCCAGGTTGAACAGCTTCAACGGCTGAGCCGGCTCGGGCTTGCCCCAGTTTCGCTTCTTGGACTTCATCGGGACGAACATCTTCCACGGTCCGGAACGGACCGCCTGCAACTGGTCCATCTGGTAATAGTAGAAGGCGTCGTGTCCGGCCTCGGCACCCGCCTTGCCGGACAGAATCGGCCAGATGTTCTTGCCATCGATCCTGCGGTCACCCGGTGGCCGGGTTCCGGCCAGGTGAGCGAGCGTGGGCAACAGATCGATGGTGCTGGTGATGGCATCGCTACTGGTTCCGGCGGGGATCCTGCCGGGCCAGCGGACCACACACGGCACCCGCATACCCCCCTCGTCAGTCCGTCCCTTGCGGCCTCGCAACGGCAGGTTGCTGCCCTGGCGGGCCCTGGCGGAGCCGTTGTCGGAGGTGAACAGGACCAGGGTCTGCTTGTCGATGCCGCACTCGTCAAGTGCCTTGAACAACTCGCCCATCGACCAGTCGATCTCGTGGACCCAGTCGCCGTAGAGACCGTCTCGCGACTGGCCCCGGAACCGCTTGGCGGGCACCAGTGGCAGGTGAACCGCGGTGTGGGGCAGGTACAGGAAGAAGGGCCGCGACTTGTTGGCGTGGATGAATTTCACCGCCTCCTCGGTGTACTTCCGGGTGATGGTGGTGTCTTTCTG
>DLVV01000419.1:17639-18042 GCA_003445035.1 Planctomycetaceae bacterium
GTTCATGTCGTTGCTGTAGGGGATTCCAAAGTAGTGGTCGAATCCCTGGCTGGTCGGCATGAAGTCGGGATGGTCACCCAGGTGCCACTTGCCGATGGCCATCGTGGCGTAGCCGCGGGTCTTGAGGACCTCGGCGACGGTCACCTCCGACGGGTTCAGCCCCTTGCGGGCCGCGGGGAACAGCACGCAGAGGTTCTTTTCGTCGACATGCATGTTGACCCGTCGCGGGTAGCAGCCGGTCATCAGGCTGGATCGTGACGGGGTGCAGACCGAGCAGGTCGAATAGAAGTCGGTCAGCCGCATGCCCTCACGGGCCATCCGGTCCAGCACCGGCGTGTCGTGCGTCTTGGAGCCGAAGGGGCCGATGTCGGCATAGCCGAGGTCATCACAGAAAACGACGATG
>DLVV01000419.1:18342-21915 GCA_003445035.1 Planctomycetaceae bacterium
ATCACAGAAAACGACGATGAAGTTCGGCTTGGTATCGGCGGGGGCCGACTGGGCTGCCAGCAGGGTCAGCACCAGGGCGAGCGTGTGACGCATGAGACAGGACCTCGGAGCGGAGCGACCTGGTGAGTGGCGAAGGATCGCCTGTTCAAGTCGCCGATCTCATCGCCGCAGCAAGAATTTCTGACGTGCTTTCCCGCATGATCCTGGAGTCCACCATTTGGCCCTGTTGCAGCGTTGCCCGGACGTCCTTGCCCGAGATGAACACCGATTTCTCGTCGGGATGGTTCTTCATCAGGTCGACCCGTCCCAGAGATTCGTAGAAGGCGGCGAACCCGACCTTGACCGGTTCAATCTGCAGGTCCCCGGCGAGGTTGTCGAAGATTTCCTGGGCGTCGAAGTCACCCCAGATCGCCTCGCCGTCGTGGAAGGGGGCGTCGGCGTGCTTGCGACCGATCACGATATGCGTGTAACCCATGTTCTGGCGGTAGATCGCGTGCATCACCGCTTCGGCCGGGCCGCCGTAGAACATCTTGATGTCCAGACCCAGCAGGCGGACGCGATCGGGGACACTCTCGCCCCGTGGTTCCCAGAGTTCCGGGTCGCTGTCACCGTCGCCCATCGCGCGATCGCTGATCAACTTCTCGTAGGTCTGCATGCGGATTGCGGCGTTGACGTCGTCTCCCTTGGTCTCGCCGATCAGCGGATTCAGCACCGCCCCGGCGTTCTTGCCGGCCTTCAGCAGTGACTCGAGCGCGTAGACCAGGGCGTATTCGTGGGCCCGGTGCAGGGGATTGCGGGTCTGGAAGGCCACGACGGCCTCCCAGCCGGTTTCTGCCAGCAGCGCACGGACCTCGCGAGGCGAGAGCACGTGCTGGCCGAAGTCGGGATTGCTGGCCGCGGGCAGGACCCGAACCGTGCCACCAACCAGGTGTGTCGCGTCGGCGTCGTGGACCGTCACCATGTCACCACCGGGGTGATCGGTGCGATCGGTGCCGTAAACCGAACTGATGTACCGGGGCTTGTCCCACTCGAAGACGCTCTCGACATCCAGCGTTCCGATCACCTCGCCATCGGGTCCGGCCAGGGCGACGGTTGCCCCGACCTCGAGTCCCGAGGCGGTCTCGGCCGAGGCCGGCAGGGACAGGGGAATGGTCCAGGCGTAGAGCGACCCGTTGGACTCGATCACCTTCTCGTCGAGCACCCGGTTGAAGACGTCCTCGTTCATGGGCCCGACCAGCGGGCTCAGTGTGCCGTCACCGATGCGGTGGACGGTCGAGACATCGGCGGTCGAAACCGGCAGGCGAGCCAGTTCGGAGGCGGCGGCGCGGAACGAATCGGCTTCTTCGGCCGAAACCATCCGGCAAACGGGTTCGGAGAGACCACCATGTGGAGCAATGAGGTCGGTCATCTGTGGGGCTTTCGTGGGTTGGAGTGAGCTGAGAGTCGGAGGTCGAACCTGCGAGGTTAGGGGACGGCGTGGTCGTTGACAACTACCCCCGCAGCCCAGCCGCCCGCATCAGCCGGTCGGTTGCCTCGTACGCCTCTGCCACCCATTCCTCGATCCTGTCCGGTTCAGGCGAGTATTCCAGTTCGATCGACACCGCCCCGTCGATCTCCAGTTGGCGGATCTCTTCGAGGTACGGACCGAAGTCGACGACCCCCCGCCCGGGAGGCAGGTCGCCGTGAACCTTGCCGTCGCAGTCGGAGATGTGCACGTGGATGGCCTTGTCCTTGAGCTGCTTCAGTTCCTCGGGCGGCACGTCGGCCAGCAGCAGGTGCGAGACGTCGATGTTGGCCTGCAGGGCCGGGTGGTCGACGTCGTCAATGAACCTCACCATGTTCTCGACGTTGCCCACCAGAGACAGCGGAAACGGTTCGAGTTCCAGCGCGATCTTCAGTCCCAGGTTCTCGGCGTACTCCGCCAATTCCCTGCAGTTCTCGACTCCCGTGGCCCACTGTTCGGCCGGCGGGATCACCTCCTGGTTCCAGATATACTCGCCGAGGACCAGCAGCAGGTTGTCGGCCTCGTATTCGTAGCAGAGATCCAGAAACGCGTAACAGCGGTCGATGTGAAACCGTTGCACCGAGGGATTGAAGTCGATCAGTCCGACGGCGACACAGCAGATCGAGACGATCGGCAGGCCCGCCTTGTCACACTCGCTCTTGATCCGTCGCCGTTCCTGGATGTCGATATCGAGCGGATCGGTGAAGATGTCGATCGAGTCGAACCCGAGTTCGGCGGTCTTGTGGATGCCCCAGGTGGTGTCGCGACCGGCCTGGGCCCAGGCCGAGTTGATCAGGCCGAGTTGCATGGCGGGTGGTTCCGGGATGAGTGGTCGTTGCCCAGCGAATGTAGCAGAGTTGCCCCCCGGCCTTCATCACCGACAATGGCAACTCATCTCCAGCACGGAGCCAACCACGATGGACCTCGCCCTTTCCGATCATGTTGCTGTCGTCACCGGTGGGGCCAGCGGAATCGGCCTCGCCGTGGCAGCGGGTTTCCTGGCCGAGGGGACACAGGTGGCGATCTGGGACATCGCCGATACGGTCGACACCGCTGCCGACGAACTTGCTGCCGGTGGTGGACCGACGGTGATCGGTGTTCAGGTCGACGTGACCGATGACGCATCGATCGCCGCGGCCATCGGGCGAACGGTTGAGGCCCTGGGACCGATTGACCACCTGGTCCACTGTGCCGCCATCGGGTCAGGCCACTTTGGGTATCCCTTCACCAACCTCAAGCCCGACGATTGGTCCCGGACCCTGGACGTCAACATCATGGGCATGGTCCGGATTGCTCATGCGGTGTCCGCCGTGATGGTCGAACGCAGCAGCGGCACAATGGTCTTTTTGGCCAGCGTCGCCGGACAGTTCGGCTCGCAGACCGACCCGCCCTACAGCGCGGCCAAGGCGGCCAACATCAACTTCGCCCAGTGCGTGGCCAAGGACCTGGCCGGGCACGGGATCCGGGTGAACACGATCTGCCCGGGGATGATCGAGACGCCGCTGAACCGTGGCGTGTGGCAGGCCTGGAACGATCGGCAGCCCGAGGAACAGAAGCAGGACTACCACGAGTGGGCTGCGGGGAAGATCAGCAACGTCGTACCGCTGGGTCGCTGGCAGCAGCCCGAGGACGTCGCCGACATGGCCGTGTTTCTTTCTTCCAAACGGTCTCACAACGTCACCGGCCAGACGATCAACGTCGACGGCGGCTTCATCATGCATTCGTAGCGAGAACCGATCATGCGGATCACCGCCACCGGCCTGGTTTTTGATTCGACCACCGTCGACGGCCCGTTGCGGGTGTGCTCGTTTTCCTCGCTGCTGCAACTTGAGAACGGAACGCTGCTGGTGTCGTTCCGGCGGGGTTCGTCGAAGGACTCGGACGACGGCAACGTGGTGATCTGCGAATCGACCGATCGTGGCAACAGCTGGTCGGTGATCAGCGAAGGGTTCGAGACTGCGTTTGAGGCGTTGCCCGGCGAGGTCCGGTCGACCGAACTGGCCGAGCTGGACGACGGACGGCTGCTGGCGGTTCAGGGCTGGGTCGACCGGTCTGGAGGAAGCGGAGGA
>DLVV01000419.1:22305-22433 GCA_003445035.1 Planctomycetaceae bacterium
GACGGGGGTCGCACCTGGGGTGATCGCCGGGTGTTGAAGCGGAACGCGGTTCTCAGCGGGCCGGTGCTGCGGTTGCCGGGCCGGGGCTGGCTGGCGACCAGCGAGTTTTCCCACGCGGGCACGCCCGA
>DLVV01000119.1:0-127 GCA_003445035.1 Planctomycetaceae bacterium
CGTGCTCGGCGGCCAGTTGCTCCACGTCGGCGGTCGTGATCCCGTGGAGATCGTATCCGTGACGAGACGAGTCGGTCAGGGGCTGGGAGTCCAGCAGGCCGTGATTGTGGGAGCCGGGGATCAGCAG
>DLVV01000119.1:496-21290 GCA_003445035.1 Planctomycetaceae bacterium
GCAGCGAGGTTCTGCCATCCCGTCAATGGTCTTCCAGGGAGGATAGTCCTGGTGCCAGGTCCAGGCCCCCCCCTGCCCCATTCCCATCTTGGGATTGATCCGGCTCTGGTGCAGGTAGATCTCGTCTTCGAGAATCTGGCCAACGGGTGAAACGAGATCCGGCGACGAAGCCAGTTGGCCGAACGGTTCGGAAAACTGATGGGCGCCAAAGACCAACCGCGGTGCCACACCATCGGATTCCTCGCGAATGACTTCCGGGCCGCGACGCTCGAGCACTGTGGTGAGTGACTCCTGGAGTTCGCAGGTGCGTGTTGCCTCCAGAAGACCAGGGAAAAACAGAAACCCCCGTTCGTGGAATTCATCCAGTTGTGACTCGGTCAGTGACATGGGCGGCCGGCAGGGTAAAGGAGGACGGTGTTAGGAGGTCAGTTTGACCGGCTGCCGGGTCTGAATCGATTCCAGTACCGCGTGAGCAACGGCGAGACTTCGTGTGGCGTCGCGTGCGTCGATCAGGGGCTGGGCGTTACCCCGGATGACTTCACAGAAGTGTTCGAGTTGTGCCTCGAGAGGGTCTCGCGAGGCGATCTCCTGTGCGTGTTGCGTCAGGGGATGTTGCCAGCCGACGGCATCAGGGTCGTCGTGTCGCCAGATGTCCAGTCGCGGAAAGGCCAGTCCGCCTTCGGTGCCCAGGAAGAAATAGCAGTTTTCCGGGGACTCGAAATAGAGCGGGTTTTCGTGGGTCGTGGCTTCGTAGGACCACGGGGCCGGCGTGCTGTCACAGGCCAGCAGCGTGGCGATCACGCCCGATTGGAGTGAAAGCGAGATGCTGACCGAATCTTCGACTTCAAGCTGTCGCGTCTGCGAACTGGCCTGGGCGAAGACCCGGTCGATCTCGCCACAGAGAAAGCGAAGCGTGTCCAGTTCATGGATCAGGTTGATCAGTACAGGTCCGCCGCCGGGCCGGCGAGAACGCCAGTCGACGTCGAAGTACTCGTCGGGTTTCTTCAGAGCCCACAGCAGCGAGGCGGCGACCAGGTCGCCGATGGCTCGGTCATCCAGCAACTGTTTCGTCTGGCGGATGGCCGTGCTGTGACGGCGGTGGTGGCCAACCAGGACTGGAACCCCCGCCTGTTCGGCTGCTTCGACGATGGCGTGAGCTCCGTCGAGCGTGTCGGAAATCGGTTTCTCGACCAGGACGGGCACTCCACGAGTGAGGCAAACCGATGCCAGTGTGCCGTGGGAAGCGTTCGGCGTGGCGATGATCACGCCGTCCAGTTCCTGCTGTTGCAGCAGGTTTTCGCTGTCGGTGTAAAAGCCGGTGTTGAATTCGGTCGCCACATCCTGGCATTTCGGGTCACTGTCGCAGATGCCGACCAGCGAGCAGGACGGGGCTTCGACGATCCTCTGGGCATGCGATCGACCGACCACTCCAGCGCCAATCACGGCCAGTCGCAAGGAAGACATTGGGCGTGGCCTTGGGGCGAGTGAAATCGACGTCAGGGAGGTGAACCGAGCTTGATCATGGCTCAAGGTGATCCGGATGTCACGGACATCAACCGGTCGGAGCCTCGTGTCAGCGGATGCCGTTCGCGATACTGTGGACGGTTCGCAGCCGGGTGGCCGCCACAAGATCTCGGATGTCACGATCAATGAAACGAATGCTGCTGTCTCTGGTTTTCGTGTTGGCCGTGTTATGCGCGGGCTTGGCGATTTCTGCCGAGCCGGTGGTTCCACGGGGCCTCACCGCCGCTTTGTCGCAGCCAGTTTCGGCGGCTCCTCGTACGGTCCCGAAAGGCCCGTCCGACTGGCGTTGGAACGTGAAATCATGCCGCTCGGGATACGGTTACACCGCGTGGTGGGGAGTCAAGAGCCCGAAAGAGATGGCAGCGGCCATCGAATCCGAGACCCAGGAATGTGTGGCCAAGGGCATCAATACGATCATCTTGGAGACCAGGTACATCCTTGGGGTCCCGGGCGATCGAGATTTCTGGGCCTGCCCGCCGCTGGGCGAGATGATTCCCAGGGTCCGGAAGTATGTCGACATCGCCCACCGCCACGGACTGAAAGTCATCAGCCATCTCACCGTGTACATTGCCTCTGACGACTACGCAGCCCGGCACCCCCGCCAAAGGCAATGGAATGTTGTTACAGGCAAGCCGGCCGCCGGCTATCCCGACACGGGTTTCTGGAAGAACGCGGCGACCGTCTGCTACAACAACCCGGATTTTCAGGACACGTACCGGAAGTCCCTGAAGCGGCTCCTGGCGCAAACCGGCGTCGACGGCTTCATGGTCGACGAGGTTCAGTTCATCTCCAGCGCGGTTGATCGCTGGACCTGCGGCTGCACCCACTGTCGCGAGGAATTCACGAAAGATTCCGGGTACGTCCTGCCCAGTGGAGAGGAAGCGAAAGCCATCCTCGGAGACCACGGCAACGCGATTTTCCGGGCCTGGTTCAAGTGGCGGATCAAGCAAAACGGAGACTTCTATGAGCTGTTGAGACGGACGCTGGATGAACAGGAAGGCCGGGACAAGATCCTGTTCGGGTGCTACTCGATGCCGTCGCAGTTCGGCAACGACCTGGAACTGGAGTCCATGTCGCGGAGCTGGAATCTGATGTTCACCGAGAGCCAGCCCGGATCCCCGCACATGCTCTACTTCTACAACTACCTGTCGGTCATAGCCGACATGAAGTACGCATTGGCCGCCGCGGAACACCAGGACACCGGGTTCTTTACGCTGTTCTACAACCAGTCTGCTGGTGCCGAGGCCTTCACCTGGCTGCTGGGGATGTCCCAGGGAAGCGGCTACTTCTACCAGATGGGCGTGGATCGCTTCAGTCCCCAGTTGACGGCTCTCTCTCTCTGGGAGAAGAAACTGGGTGATCTGCACACCGGCCTGAAGCCATTGGCAAACGTGGGGGTGCTGTATCCCTCGACGACCCGAACGGTGAGCAATCCGCAGGTGTACATGAATTACTTCGGGTGGTGTAACTCGCTGACGGATGGACAGGTCGCCTACAACGTGCTCATGGAGAGAGATCTCACTCCGAGCCGGCTTGGGAGATACGACGTCCTGGTCCTGCCCAACGCCAGTGCATTGTCCAACTCCCAGACTCGCCAGATCAGGCGATTCGTGAATGCCGGTGGAACACTGATTGCCACCGGCCAGACATCGCTTCATGACGAAACCGGGGCAAGGCGGTCGGATTTCGGACTCTCGGAGACTCTTGGAGTCAGTTACGTGGGCGATGTGCCGGCTCCCAATACGATCGTGAGTTCTGCCAAGAGTCGTGTTGGGCAGAGCCTGGGCGAGTCGTTCGTGAATGAAACCAGCCACGTCAAGGTCCGGGCCACATCCGAGGCACTTCGAGTGCTGGCACAGGTCAAAGACGCTGCGGGGAACCTCAGTCCAAGCGTCACGCTCAATCGCCATGGACACGGTCGCGCGATTCACATCGGGTTCCAGCCGGATGTGAGGTCGGCTGTCGGCAGCGTCGGAGGAGGCGTTCATCCGGGGAAGATCTTCACGGATCCACGGGTTCCCGAGTGTTCACGCTTGCTGACGAAGCTGGTGCGAAGTGAGTGCAACAGCCCGGCAATCGTGGCCGAGAACATTCCTCCAGGGGTCGTCGTGCAGGGTTACACCCATTCGGCCGGAACTCAGCCAGGGACGTTTGTGACCCTGATGAACTGCATCGGTGGGCGTCTGACACGGCCGCGTACCAGGATTCCCGCCGATTACAGCACGTCTTATCCGTCGGTGCTGGATCGCGTGGCAAAGGGCCGGCAGATGCGGTTGCTGGTGACAGCCGACAACGTCAACGCGGTGTACCTTGTCTCGCCGGACTTCGACGAAGCGGTGCAGTTGGATTTCACGAGAAAACCGGGTGGCCAGGTTGTCGTCAGGATTCCCGGACTGGCGAGATTTGAGATTCTTTATCTGAATCGCGGACGCCGCGACGTCATCAGGGAGACGTACAAGTCCGTGGTGAGATCATTCCCCAAGGTGAGATGAACATGAGCGGACCAAGACGCCGGATCCTGATTTTCTCGTGCATGCAGGAAGTGTCGTCGTTCAATCCTGTCCCCAGTACGATCGGGGATTTCAACATTGGACGCGGTCAGCAGTGGCTCGACGACCGACGGTCAATCGATGACGAGATTGGCGGAGCTCTCTCGGTCTTTGAGGCCGAGCAGGATATCGAGATGGTGCCCACGATGGGGGCCAAGGCGATCACCTCGGGTGGCATCCTGCAGGCGTCTGACTGGGAATCGCTGCGAGATGATCTGGTTGCGTCCCTGGAGGCCAACTCGCAGGTCGACGCGGCCTATTTCTGTCTCCATGGAGCCATGTCAGCCGAGGGGGAACCGGATCCGGAAGGGCATTTGCTGGCCGAGGCCCGGCGGATTCTCGGCAACGACATTCCGTTGGTCGTTTCTCTCGACCTCCATGGCATCCTGACCGATCGCATGATCAGCCACAGTGACGCCATCGTGCTCTACCACACCTACCCTCATGTCGATATGGGGACCACCGGTGAGCGTGCCGCGCGGTTGTTACTGAGGATTCTTCGCGGTGAGGTGAGCCCGGTGACGGCTCGCGTGAAGATTCCGGCCCTGGTGCGGGGGGATGAACTGATCACCGGGTCCGGGCTGTTTGGCGAATGCATTCGCCTTTGCCAGGAGATCGAATCATCTTCAACGGGCCTGGCTGCCGGGATGATGATCGGCAATCCCTTCACGGATGTGCCCGACTTGAGAACCAACAGTCTCGTCGTGACCGACGGGGACGTGGAAACGGCCGAAAAACTGGCCGGTCAACTGGCCGAGTTGTTCTGGCAGCATCACGAGGCGATGCAGGTCCCGCTGCTGTCGCTGGCGGAGTCGGTCGAACAGGCCCTTGGTGCCGAGGGGACGGTTGTCCTGACCGATGCGGCCGATGCGACGAGTTCGGGGGCTTCCGGCGACAGCAACGCTGTCGTGGCCGCATTGCTGGAAGCCGGCTTTTCGGGAACGGTGCTGTCGCCGGTTGTCGATCCGCCGGCTGTGCTGGCTGCCCAGGCTGCCGGGATTGGGGGTGAGGTCGTGATCAGCCTGGGAGGGAGCCAGGATCCCGGTCGGTTCACACCGCTGTCAGTCAGCGGTACGGTTCGTTTGCTCTCTGACGGCAATTTCCGCAGCGAGACGTTTGGCCAGCATTGGCGTGCGGGAGATTCGGCCGTCATCGAGTCGGGCAATGTCACCTGGGTCGTCACCACGCGGCCAGTCAGTCTGTTTGACCGATCGCTGTTCTATGCTCACGGCTGCGATCCCCGCCGATTTGATGCCGTGGTCGTAAAATCGCCTCACTGTGAGCCTCACATGTTTGCTGACTGGTGTGGCCTGATGCTGAACGTGGATGCTCCCGGGGCGACCAGCGCCAACTTGTGCAGTCTTGGTCACACCCTGGCTCCGCGACCGATATTTCCGCTGGATGGCGAGGTCCGATTTGAGCCACGGGCCGAGATTTATCCGATCGCCTGAAATCCCCTTCCGCTGAATGGCGGGCGGGGAATCAACAATGCTGCTGGTGTTGATGCCGAGCCGTGTTGTCGTCACGGTGAACTGGTGAGATCAGTTCAGGGGGGAAACGGAGTGGACACACACGATCATGGCCCGAAACTGAGCGTCACAAGACCACGGGCAGTGAAACCCAAACAGCCACCAGGCTCTTGTCCGGTGGAACCTCAGTCGTATTCTCCGGCCGGGCCTGGGCCGTTGAGAAATCTCGCAGCCGTGACGAGTCACCCTCGTGTTGCTGCGGTGGAGGCTGTGTCTTTCAGCGTGTCAGTTTCCAACCCGTCGGGCTGACTTCCAGTCCGGTGTGGCCGGCATAGCGGTCGTAGACCTTCTCCATTTCGGCGATGGAGTCGAAATAGCCGACGATGAATGCCGCCTGAAAATGTCCGCCGGCCTTGACCGGGCGTCCGCCGAATTCGTGGATCATACAGACGTAGTTTCGCTGGTGGCACCATGCCTCGTGGACGACCGAAGGGTCAAGTGTCATCCCTGCCAGCCAGGGACCGGGTTTGCCGGTCGAACGGTTGCGGAGACGGTAGGCCCGGATGAACCGCTTTGGCGGTTTGTTCTTGTCGCGTCGGTAGTTGAATTTTTCGTCGGGTGCGAAGTTCTGGAAGAACTCGCGAGCGGGGATGCGACCGTGATAACTGAGATAGATCTCGCTGAACGAGTCGCCCTGGTTGTGCTTGATGTGTCCGGGCATGTCGAGCCGGAGAAACATCGCATCACTGGAGTTCACAGCGTCGATGCGGTCCATCGAAACGAAATACCGTGTGCCGGCGGGAAAGACAATCCGCTGGGTCCACAGTGAGCCGGTCTTTTTGCCCGGCGCGGCGGTCCGGTAACGGAATGTCTGTTCGATGGCGACGAAGTCTTTTCCACGAATCACTCGCGGGGCGAGCGTTTTTGCCTGGGTGCAGATCTGGGGGCCCTCGATGCTCCGCTTGGGGGTTTTCCCGTGGTAGTCGTTACCGAAGCGGTAAATGAGTTCCTTGTTGAGCCGGTCACGGTAGGCCTTGTCGCTGCCGGGTTCCATGATCCAGTCGGCGATGTCGAGTCCGTAGCCCGCATCACGGAACCCGGTTTTTCTGTCCAGGAATGTCTGTCGATAAACCCCGCTGACGTACCCCGTCTTGCGGATTGCTGCCTCGAGATGGGGTGTGGTGATGGTGATCTGCTGGGGGCTGTCTTTGACCGTGTAGTCGTTCGCGACGGCGACCGACTGGGCGAAGACGACAGCGAGCAGGCCGATGGACAGCTTCATGGGGAGATTCCGGAAAACGAGTGTGTGCCGTTCCTGGAGCGTAACTGGTAGTGGAAATGAGGGGGCCAGCCGGGTCAACTGTTCCGGTGGACATGCTCAATCTGCGGTGAGTTCGAGAACGAATTGATCGGTACGTTTGCAGACGATCCGGTCGAATGGACATCATGTGGCAGACCGATCAGGATCATCCGGTCGTGTCGACTGGAACAATTTGGGAGAACACAGATGGCGATTGCGAGGTTGATGGTCTCGGGGTTTTTGGCTGGTGTTGTGCTGATCAGCGCGGCCGCAAGTCCACTCTCGGCCGGTGACGAGACCTGGCCCCAATGGCGCGGCCCGAACCGCGACGGCAGCGTGAGTAGCGGCACATGGCCCGATGATCTTCAGGGGTCGACCCTGGTTCAGCGCTGGCGGGTCGAGCTTCCCCCGAGTTACTCGGGGCCGGTTGTCTCGGCCGATCGCGTGTTCGTTACTTACACCCGTGACAAGAAATTTGAAGGGGTTCGTGCCCTGGATCGCCGAAGTGGCAAGCTGGTGTGGAAGGCCGAGTGGGAAGGAGCCATGAAGGTTGCCGGGCTGGGCACCAGCATGGGGAGTTGGATTCGTGCCACCCCGGCCCTCGACGGCAAACAGCTCTTCGTGGCCGGCATGCCCGATTTGCTTCTCTGCCTGGATCACAAAACCGGTACCGAGCGGTGGCGAGCGGATTTCCACGCCCGGTACAAGACTCCGTTGCCCGAACTGGGGTTCGTCAGCTCACCGCTGGTGGTCGGAGACGGGGTCTACTCGCAGACCGCCGACTCGTTCGTCAAGGTCGACAAGAAGACCGGAAAGAGCCTGTGGCGGAGCCTGGTCCGTAAGGGGAAGGGCAGCGAGAAGATGGGCCAGGGGTCGTACTCGTCTCCTGACTTTGCCGTGATCCATGGCCGGCCACAGCTGCTGGTCGCCAATATCGACGCCATCGCGGGAGTCGACCCCTCCCAGGGGAAAGTGCTCTGGAAGCGAGTGCTCGACAGCTACGACCAGGGATGCATCCTGGCTCCCATCGTTTATGGCAACGGCATTTTCACCAGCACGCGGGCCAGCCGGACAGGCCATTTCCCGCTGTCGTACCGCAAGAAGCAGTTCGCCATTTCGGATGGATGGAAGAACAAGCTGATCGTTTACATGTCGTCGCCGGTCGTCATCGGTGACTTTGTCTACGCGCACCTGAAGAACGGCCGGTTTGCCTGTGTCGATTTGCGGGACGGAAAGATCAACTGGATCTCCAAGGGCACGTTCGGCAAGTACTGCAGCATGGTCTGGCGGAAGGACCGCATCCTGGCACTGACCAATGACGGCCGGCTGTTGTTGCTTCACGCCGATCCGAAACGATTCGTTCTCGCGGATTCGCGCAAGATCTCAACGTCCGAAACCTGGGCTCATCTCGCCATAGCCGGCCAGCACGTTTTCATCCGCGAGCGAAACGCCATCGCCGCTTACCAATGGAAGTGACGGGTTAGTCGGGATATCGGTGTCGACCAGGTTCGTCAGGTCCCCTTCCCATATGGATTTGTTTTTCTCGCGGACCTTGGGCACCATTTGCCAACCGGCAGTTCCTGACGACCGTGAGGTAGCGAGAGAGGATCACTCATGCAGGTCGTGAAATCTTCAGCCCTCGTGGCCGGCGTGTTGCTTTCGGTGATTTCGTCCGCCGTTCCGGCCGCGGATGGTACCCCGGACGTCGAATGCCTGGTGGTTGCCGATGCTCACCCGCCGACGCGGACTCCTCCCCCGGGTGCAGTGGCCAGTGAGAAGACACGCTGGCTCAGGAATTCCGGGTACGGGCTGATGTTCCATTATGAAGTGTTCTCCAAGCACACTCCGGTGTCCTACAACAAGGCCGTCGATTCTTTTCAGGTGGTTCGGTTCGCGGATGCGGTTGAGAGCACGAAGGCGAGTTACGTGATCTTCACCGTCGGTCAGCATTGGGGAAAATATTGCGCACCGAACACCGCCTACGAACGGCTGCTGGGGGTTGAGCCGGGAATCTGGACCTCGAAGCGGGACCTGATCATGGAGATCGGCAGGGAACTCAAGCGTCGAGACATCAGGCTGATTCTTTACATGACCGCGCGGGCGCCGATGCGTCACTACAAGATCATCAAGGCCATGGGTGATGCGCTTCCCACCATCAACGGGAAGCCGGCCGGTCCCGGAGTGAATACGATGTCTCACCCGCGGAAGGTGAAGGGCTTCCGCCGTAGCGAGAACCAGGCACCTCCGCCGGCGTTTCTCAGAAACTGGGGAGCCGTGTGTGGTGAGTGGTCCAGGCGTTACGGCCGGCTGGTCTCGGGGTGGTGGTTTGACGGCTACAAGACGGAGATGAAGAACGCCTATCTGCCGCTGAAACAGCAGAAGCACAACATCGACACGTGGATCACGGCGGTGCGTTCCGGGAATCCGGATGCCGAGTTGGCGTTCAATGCCGGTGCACATCCGATCCTCTCGCTGTGCACACGCGGGAGACTTTGCCCGCACCAGACTTTCACGGCGGGTGAGAACCGTGATTTCTACCAGCGAACCAAGAAGGGGCGGGGGAAGCTCCTGACCCCTCGGAACTTCCCGGCACCCGATGGGGTGGTCTGGCACTTGCTGTTGCCGATCAGCAAGGGCTGGGGAGCGGGAGTGAAATCGCGATTTGATGTGGCGACGCTCAAGGACAGGATTGACCAGATCGATTCCCAGGGCGGCGTCGTGACCCTGGATGTTCCGGTTTCCCCCGGCGGTACGATTCCCCGGGAGGTTCTCGGCGTCCTGAAGGACGTGGGCCGGGATATCGAAAAGCTCAAGGATGGCTCCAGGTCGTTTTGATGACGCCAGGAGCCGCGTGACAACGGGGTTCCGACCCGGCTACTTCTTTGCCTTCAGCGTCTCCGCCTTGGCGAGATCGGCGTTGGCCTTGTCGTATTCACCCTTGTGGCGGTATGCCCCTCCTCGGCGGCCGTAGGCTTGCCCGTTGTCGGGGTCCAGGCGGATGGCTTCGGTGAAGTCCGCGATGGCATCGTCGTACTTGCACTGATAGGCGTAGGCGAAACCTCGCTGCGAATAGGCGGCCGCGTAGTCGGGTTTCAGGTCAATGGCCTGCGAGAAGCAGGAAATCGCGGTGTCCATGTCTCCTTGCGTGAGAAGCTGTTCACCCCTGTTGAACTGGGTCGCCGCGGGATTTCCGTCACAGCCGACCAGCGGCAGTATCAGCGTGACGACAACCCAAATTGCAGAAAACTCTCGCATCGTGTTTCTGCCCTGCTGGAAGTCGTTCGGCGGCCGGTTGCCCGAATCAGTCTCGGTCGGCGCGAAGTACCGAGACGAAGGCCTTCTGGGGAATATTGACCTGGCCGAACTGTTTCATCTTGGCCTTGCCCTTCTTCTGCTTGTCCAGAAGCTTGTTCTTCCGCGTGACGTCGCCACCGTAGAGCTTCGCGGTCACGTCCTTGCGGTATGGTTGAATTGTCGATCGGGAAATGATGGTCCCGCCGATGGCTCCCTGGATGGGGATCTTGAACTGGTGGCGGGGAATCGCTTCAGCAAGTTGTTCGCAGTAGTGCACCGCCCGGAATCTCGCTTTGTCGCGGTGCACCAGGTAGGAGAGCGTGTCAACGGGCTCCTTGTTGACCAGGATGTCGACTTTCACGACGTCGGTGGCTCTGTATTCGATCGGAACGTAGTCGAACGACCCGTAACCTCGCGTGATGGTCTTGAGCTTGCCGTAGAAATCAAAGAGGACCTCTCCGAGCGGCATCTCGCTGATCAACTCGATTCGAGACGCCGAGAGATAGTTCATCGTCTGGCTTTCGGAGCGATGTTCCCGGCACAGTTCCATGACAGGGCCGACGTATTCTTCGGGTGTCAGAATTGACGCTTTGATGTACGGCTCGGAAACCGATTCGATCTCGGCAGGATTGGGCCAGTAGGTGGGGTTATCGACGTCGATCGTCTTTCCGTCCTTCAGGGTCACCTTGTACTTGACTGACGGGGCCGAGATGACAAGGCCGATGTCAAACTCGCGCTGCAATCTCTCCTGGATCACATCCAGGTGAAGAAGGCCGAGAAATCCGCAGCGAAACCCGAAGCCCAGGGCGGCCGAACTGTCTTTTTCGTAGGTGAGAGCCGCGTCGTTGATCGCCAGCTTGTCCAGGGCCTTGGTGAGGTCCTGGTACTCGGCCGTGTTCATCGGATAGATCGAGGAAAAGACGACCTGCTTGGCTTCCTGGTAGCCGGGCACTGGCTCTTCGGCCGGGCGATCCAGTTGTGTGATTGTGTCACCGATCTCGATGTCCCGGACACTCTTGACTCCGGCGACGATGTAACCGACTTCCCCCGCGACGAGCTGATCCCTGGGGGTCGTGGTCACCTGGTTATAGCCCAATTCCTCCACCGTGTAGTCACGTCCGGAGTGCATGAAATGGACCGTGTCGCGAGTGGCCAGTGTTCCATCCATGACACGGCACTGGAGAATCACACCCCGATAGGAGTCGAAATGGGCGTCGAAGACCAGCGCTTTCAGCGGCGCGTCCGGGTCACCGGTCGGGCATGGCAAGTTCTCGACGATGCCGGCCAGCACGTCTTCAATTCCCTCTCCCGTCTTCGCGGAAACCGGGATCGCCTCAAAGGGATCGAGCCCCAGGTCGGCATCGATCTCCTCGCGAGCCCGGTCAACATCCGCGGCCGGGAGATCGATCTTGTTGATCACTGGCAGGAGCTCGAGGTCGTTCTCCATGGCCAGGTAGAGATTGGCGACCGTCTGGGCCTCGACCCCCTGTGAAGCATCCACAATGATCAACGCACCGTCACAGGCCATCAGTGAACGTCGCACTTCGTGGGAAAAATCGACGTGTCCGGGCGTGTCGATCAGGTTCAGTTGATAGTCGTTTCCGTCCGGAGCATGGTAGGAGAGCGTGATCGAATTGCTCTTGATGGTGATTCCCCGTTCACGCTCGATGTCCATTTTGTCGAGCAGTTGATCGCGAAACTCGCGCTGCGTAACGCCGCCGCAGGCTTGGATGAGTCGATCGGCCAGCGTCGATTTGCCGTGATCGATGTGGGCGATGATGCAGAAATTTCGGACGAGTTTCATGAGGACGCATCTTGCAGTCAGGGTGCTGCGACTTCGACCAGGGGCAGGCGAGAGATGACGGGCGGAGTTGAGTGGCAGGAATGCCGTGCCTTGCCACGGACTGGTCGCGGGTTTTCCTTCACGAGACGGATTGCCGCTAAATGGAGCTGGCAAATGGCGATACGCCAGGAACCGGGGAGGCTACCATACTGGAGGTTGCGGCGAACTCGAAGCCCCATCTCGGGGATCTTCCTACCGTACCCGGAAAATGGGGCAGAAACAGTTCGTGATCAGTCCTGAGCTGTTTCCGAAGCGTTGAGTTCCAGCTTCTTCAGGAAGTGACGGTTGTGCCGAGCCGATCGACGTCGGGAGAGTGGAAATGAAGTTGGCAGACCCACTCCAGGCGTCACTCTGCCTGGTGCTGAATCGGGCCGTGCCGGCCTCGTGGGCGTTCCATGCTGGAGTTGACCAACTCGATGCGGAATGTCGCCGATTAAGCGAAGATGGTTAGACTATCCCCTGCCCTGGCTCCACGAGACATGTTCATGACAGTTCTTCGTTCTCTGGCCGTCGTCTTCGGCCTCCTTCTGATTCCGTCCCATCCGCTCGCCGCTGATGATGGTCCGATTGCCCACTGGAAACTGGCTGAAGATGGGCAGGACAGTTCCGGCAATGGGAACCACGCGATCAACCACGGGGTCCGTTTCGGTGACGATCGAACGGCACAGTTCAACGGGATTGATGCCTGGTTGGAGATCCCTTCAAGCAAGTCCCTGAAACTGGGGGCCGGAGATTTTTCGGTTTCCGCCTGGATCCACACCGCCTCGGAACTCGACGATGTGCTGGGCGACGTGATGACCTGTTACGACCCGGCGACCCGTACCGGTTTCACGATCAGCCTGATGAACTACGCGGGGGTGACTTCGGCGCAGTCAAACTGGAGAAACGTCCTGTTTGGCATCGACGCCGGGCACGTGGACTCCGCCTGGACAGATCGGGGCCGCCCGGGTCAGAACCGGTACGTCAAATCCCTGGTCGTTTTCGACGGGAATCTGTACGCGGCCACGTGGGAGCCGGGCGCCGCCGCAGTTGGTCATGTCTACCGGTACAAGGGCGGAACGCGGTGGGTCGACTGCGGTAGCCCTGACACAGCCAACGCGATCACGGGCATGGCCGTTTACAAGGGCAGGCTCTACGCCGGGTCGGAAACCTACAGTGGGGGGGGATCGTCGCTGCCGCTCTCACCGAACAAATCACACGGTGGCAGTGTCTTCCGCTACGAGGGTGGCAAGCGGTGGTCCGACTGCGGCAAGATTGCCGACGTGCGAAGCGTCAGCGGACTGGCCGTCTTCAAGGGAAAGCTCTACGCGGGCACAGGCACGAGCAGTGCCTGGCGGAACGAGGCCAACGGCGGCGGTTTCGAAGAAAAACCGCGGACCCGGGGCATGTACCGCTACGACGGCGATGGGCGGTGGACATCCTGTGGATGCCCGGGATTACGGGTCGTGCATCTCAGCGTCCACAACGGGCATCTCTACGGGCTCAGTTACGATGGTGGCGGCTTCTTCCGTTACGAGGGGGGCACGAAGTGGACTCGTCTCGGCCCGGTGACCGACACGACCCAGATTTACGGCACGGCCATTTACGAGGGAAGCCTCTTCGCCGGAACCTGGCCCACCGGGTCGGTCTTTCGTTACGCCGGTCCCCAGAAATGGGTTCACGCCGGTCGGCTGGGCAAGGAGAAGGAAGTGATGGGTATGGCCGTTTACAACGGCAAGCTCTACGCAGGCACACTGCCATTTGCCGACGTCTATCGCTACGACGGCGGCAGCAGGTGGACCACGACCGGACGACTCGACAACACCCCGGACGTGCGATATCGCCGGGCCTGGTCGATGGCCGTCTTCGAAGGCAAGCTCTTCTGCGGCGTCCTTCCTTCCGGACACGTGCTGTCGCTTGAGGCCGGCAAGAGTGTCACTTATGACCGGGCACTGTCATCCGGTTGGCACCACCTGGCCGCGATCCGGAAGGGCAACCGGCTGCGGTTGTCCATCGACGGCAAACGGGTGGCCGAAAGTTCTCGTTTTGACCCGGCGGCCTTCAACCTGTCGACGAAGGGGCCGCTGAAGATCGGCCTCGGACAGCACGATTTCTTCAATGGCAAGATGAAGGACGTGAGAATCTACCGTCGGGCCCTGTCGCGAGGCGAGATCAACGACGTGCGGCGAGCGGGCCGCTGACTGTGAGCAGACTTCAACTCCGCAAATGGGATTTTGGTGGGCAGACGTAGAGCGTTCCGCTTCCTCGTGTCCGTCGTGTGAGCATCGCGACGGGAAGCCAGGAATCCGACCACTGCCAACGAGCCAGCGATGACAGTACCGGAACAACGAGATCGTCGATGGCCCCTCTGGAAAAAGCTGGCGGTCTCGGTGGCCACGCTGCTGATCAGCTACGCCGTGGCGGAAGCGGTTCTGACCGCGCTGTACATCCGGGGAGACATTGAACCGCAGGCGATCTGGGTTCACGACATCAAGGGACGACGCTCGGCCGTCGAATTCGATCCGGTGCTTGGGTATCGCCTGGATACCGAACCCACGCGAATGATGATCATCAGTTCCAATGGCACGATCGAATCGGTCGGTGTCTTTCGGGGCAACAACGTTGGTGCACCCGATGAGGACGACTTTTCGCCTCGGCGTGGGGATGACAACCGAAAGCGGTACGTCGTCTTCGGAGATTCGTTCAGCTCGGGCCTCTACATGGAACGGAACTGGCCGGAGGTAGCAGAGACACTTTCGGAGCAACAAGGCTCGCGCGTCGAACTCCTGAATTTCTCGATCGACGGTGGTGGCCTGGCCAACTGGCACCGGGTCCTGACCGAGATCATCGTTGCCGACGATTACGAGATCGACGGTGTCATCTTCGCCGTGTTCGGAAGTGACCTGAGCCGTCCGTTGACGTTCTGGGACCAGGTGGTTCCCGGAAACAACCAATCGATGCTGCTGGGGCGACTGGCACCCTCCAGGCCCGAGAGTCAGCCCGACCCCCGTCCGCCGTCATCGGTTGGGCGTGATCGTCTGAAGCCGTTGGAGACCTGGCAAACGGTCTCACCCCAGATCTTCGACCAGTATCTTTCCGGTGATCGTCGTCCGTCGGTGTCGCGGCCTTTTCGCTACTACCTGGCTGCGAAATGTCGTGCCGTATTCGACGGCTTCATGAGACGACCCGACGAGTCTCGGCTGTTGCTCGAGAGCTTGCAGTATTTTCCCGATGCCGAACTGTTCTTTTTTGATCGTCGGCAGATGGTCGCCCAGGTCGAGCAGGCATTGCAGAAGAAGCAGGTTCCGGCACTGGTGGTGCACATTCCCTACCGCGAAGTCCTGTTGACCCGTGCGGGGGCCGGATCCGAAACGGCGGCGTTCTACCTCGAATCGGTGGGTGAGTTCTGGGAGGCCCAGGCGTTTGCCAGGCTGATCCAGGCGGATTACGTTGATGGAGCCGAGGCGTTCAAGGGCTGCGGTGTCGAGGAGATTCGGGCTTGCTGGTTGCCTCTCGACGGACACTGGAACCAGGCGGGTGCCGAGCGTTTCGCCGAGTTCGTGGTGCCCGTTCTGCAGAAGTGGTCCGAACGCCAGGCCCGCAAAACCGCCGGTTCCGGGCGTCGGACGGGAGTTGACTCCAGGTGAAATCCAACGAACCGACACCGGCGGCCCGAATGACCCGTGATGCCAGGGACCCGTCCGAACCGTCCCGTTGCCAGCGAGGCGAGGAGATGAGGGGCTACGTTCGGTTCGTACTGGCCGTGGCGCTGTTTGTCCCGCCGGCCATGGCCCAGGGTAAAGCCGGCAAGACCGATCGTTCGAAGTCCGCCGATGCCATCGAGTGCTCGGTGACCTCGGGACAACTGGACAAGTTGAACGGTTCTCCGGCGGAGTTGGTCCTGGTGAATGGTAAGCGGATCAAGGATGTCACGATCGTGAAATTCGTCCGCGGGTCGAACAAGGACACCGTGCGAACGGTGGTCTATCTTCGGCCCAAGAGAAAAACGGCGAGCCGGTTGCGGGCGGGTGCCCTGGTCCGGATCGTCGCTGCCGAGAGAGCCTACGACCTTGTGGCTGTGCCGGCCCTGAAAGCCTGGATGCTGGTGGACGTTGACGAGAAGACAAAGGCGGTGTCGGCGCGTCTGAAGGCGAAAGGGCGTCAGGTGTGGCCGAAACTCTCAGCCGAGCAGCAGGCCGACGCGGTCCGGGAGCACAAGAAGTTCCTGGCGGATGTTCGCCGGAAATTTTCCGGCCTTCCCCTGAGACTCTACGAGACGAAGTTTTTCCTGTTCCTCACGGACATGCCGGCAGCCCAGATCGGTGTCTACATCGCACACCTGGACAAAATGAGCGTCGAATTGGGCAAACGGTTCGGCGTTCCACCGGGGGAGAACATCTGGCGAGGCAAGGCGGTCTTTGTCGTGTTCGTCAACCAGGCTTCGTTTGTCCAGTTCGAGACGAGTGTCATGAAAATGCCCTTGGCTTCCACCAATCGCAAACAGGGGATTTGTCACCAGAACAACAGAAACGGGGATGTGATCGTCGCCTGTCACCGAGGCAACGATCCGAATTACTTCGCCCAGGTGCTGGTGCACGAGACAACCCACGGATACCTTCACCGCTTCAAGTCGTCGGCCCGCGTTCCGTCCTGGTTGAACGAGGGCATTGCCGAATGGGTGTCGACGATCGTTGTGCGTTCCAGTCCCGCTCCCCTGAAGAGGCAGGCTGAAGCCGTCCTGCGGCTGAAGCAGACCGGCGTGGTGGGCCCGTCTTTTTTCGGGAAGAAGATCGAGTCGTGGCACTATGGCATTGCGTCACGAATCACCGACTCGATGATCACGCAGAATTCGCGTGCGTTTGGTGCATGGATTGTTTCGATCAAGGAGGGGGTCGAGTGGTCCCAGGGTCTGCAGAAGACATTCGGTGTCACTCCGCAGCAATTGTTGCTGCGTTACGGGCGAAGCATCGGCGTGCCGATGATCCGCCTCCAGTGATCCAGGCCCGCGAGAACTCTCGCACACGGAGAACGTCCGGGGGGGCACCATGGTGACAGGCGGGGGGAAGTCGTCATGATGACTACCGGGGGTTCGATCACATGGGGTGATCGATTCGCCCGGTCTGCCGGCAGCCATTCGTCATCGGAAACAGCTCATGAAACAGACGACGTTTATCGCCCTGCTGGTTGTCGTGGTTGTCGGAATGATGGCCGTGGTATTTCTGCGTTCGAACACTCGGGGTGAGCCAGGAACGGAGAACACTTCACAGGACGTCCCGACGCTCAAAGGCGCCGTTCAGTTCGGCGAAGAGCACGCCTTCACGCGGACGATTCGCAAGTTCGAGGAACTCGTCAGAGAATACTACGGCAAGCCGGTCAACTTCGAACTCTATCTCAACAGCGAACTGGGACTCGAGAAGGACTACTTCGCCTACATGAGCCAGGGAATCTCGGTGGACTATGGCATCGTCTCACCGGCTCACATGTCCACGTTTTCCGAATCGGCACCGCTCATGGACATGCCGTTCCTGTTCCGAGATGTGGATCACTGGAACAAGGTACTTGAGAGTGATGCGCTGGAGCCAATTGCCGAGGAAGTGTCCGAAAAGGCCGACGTCCGGCTGATTGGGTATGCCGGCGGTGGCATCCGTAACCTGATCGTCAACAAGCCGGTCACCAACATGCAGGAGTTGAAGGGATTGAGCATGCGGGTGATGGGTGCTCCCATTCAAACCCGCATTTTCCAGGCGGTGGGGGCGGCCCCTTCGGTCATTGCCTACAGCGAGATCTACAATGCCATCCAGACCGGAGTCATCGAGGCGGCGGAAAACGAGGCGGCCGGAATTCAGCAAATGAAGTTCTACGAGGTGGGCCCGGAAATCTCGGCGACCCGACACGCCATCACCGTGCGTCCCCTGTGTTTCAGCGGTAAGACGTTCCGGCGTCTGCCGAAGGGCCTGCAGGCGGCGATCATCAAGGCCGGACGTGAATCCGGCGCATTCGGTCGAGAACTTGAGTCCACCGAAGATGCCACGATCCTCTCGAGACTGGAGAAGGACAGCCGGTTGCGGGTCCATGAGTTCACTCAAAGAGACGAATTGATGAAACTCGCCGAACCGGTGAAAGCCGCGTACGCCAAGGAAATCAAGGCCGAGAAGATCCTGGCTCGGATCAACGAACTGAAGTAGCCGGCGCAAAGAATTGTCGAGTGGCAATTGCCGCGCAGGCTGGGGGGCATTGGCTCCCCGACGGTTCACATGCCGGGCAGCGTTTCTTTCTCCAACACCGCACTGACATGACAACAATCGCCAAGGTCACCCGGTCGTCGCTGGATCTCTACTTCCGGCTGCTGAAGGTCCTGTTGACGTTGCTCATGCTGTTGATGATCGTTCCGGTGTTGCTGCAGATTCTCTCTCGCTATTCGGGAATCATCCCCCGGTACATCTGGACCGAGGAGATCGCCAGGTTCTGTTTCGTCTGGATCATCATGATCGGTTCGATGATCGCGGTACGGGAAGAATCGCATTTCCAGGTCGATCTGCTGCCTCAGCCCGAAACGGATCGACAGGCAGCTTTCGGCAACCTGATCGTGCACGTTGGCATGATGCTGGTGGCGGTCGTGTTCGTCGTCTACGGCTTCGAGTTTGCCGAATTCGGGTTCCGGCAGCAGTCGGAGATGAGCGGCATCAACATGCTGAGCATCTACGTGGCGTTTCCGCTGGCAGGCGTGACCTGGGCGGTGTTTCTGCTGGAACGGATCGTCGTGGACGTGAAACGGATCTCGGGCCGATCCCGGGACTCGGAGACGTGAGCCGAAACTATGAGTCCGAGTGAAGCTGCCGTGATCATGTTCGGCACGTTTGGCGTGCTGGTCGTCCTGCGGATTCCCGTGTCGTTCGCACTGGCACTTGCCTGCGTTCCCATGATGTTCCTCGATGATCGGCTGACGCCCATTTTGCTGATCAATGAAATGTGGAAGTCGTACAACTCGTTCATTCTGCTGGCGGTGCCGTTCTTTCTGTTAGCCGCCAACCTGATGAATGCGGCCGGAATCACCGAGCGACTGGTGAACCTGGCTCGAACGTCCGTCGGCCATTTGCCGGGCGGACTGGGTCACGTCAACGTGGTGGTGAGCATGCTGTTTGCCGGGATTTCCGGTTCGTCGACAGCGGATGCGGCCGGGATTGGCTCGCTGATGATCCCGGCGATGAAGAAGCAGGGATACGATTCCAGTTTTTCGGTGGCCATCACCGCATGTTCTTCGGTGATGGGTGTGATCATCCCGCCGAGCATCATGATGGTGGTGTGGGGCGGGCTGATGTCGGTTTCCATCGGCGGCCTCTTCATGGCTGGGATCATTCCCGGGATCCTGATTGCGTTGCTGATGATGAGCACGGTCCTGGTGTACGCCAAGCGGCGGAATTATCCGGTCTACCAACGAGCGACTCGGAAGGAGTTTTTTCAGGCGCTGGGCAGTGCGAGCCTGGCGCTGGTGACACCGGCGATCATTGTGGGCGGCATTGTCGGCGGATTGTTTACACCGACCGAAGCGTCGGTGATCGCTGTCGTCTATTCCGCCGTGCTGGGCGGAGTCATCTACCGGTCCATCGAGCGAAGAGAATTCCCCAAGGTTCTCTACGAGTCGGCGAGGCTTGCGGCGATTTCGCTTTTCTGCATCGGGACGGCGTCGGCATTTGGCTGGCTTCTGGCCTACCACCGGGTGCCGCAGGCGGTGGTGGATGTCATGGCCGGCTGGGGAACGGGATTCGTGTCCACAGGGTTCCTGATTGCCATGTCCTTCCTGTTTGTGGGCATGTTCATCGATGCGATTCCCGCCATCATCGTCCTGGGCACCGTACTGCTTCCGCTCGCCGACAAGGTGGGCATGCACCCGATTCACTTTGCGGTCATCGGAGTGATCTCCCTGGCTTTCGGCCTGGTCACTCCTCCGTACGGGCTGTGCCTGCTCATCTCGTGCTCGCTGGGCGAAGTCCAGGTGGTGAATGTCCTGAAAGACGTGGGGATCATCCTGGTACCGATGCTGATTCTCCTGATCATCATCATCGTGTTTCCGGAGTTCGTGCTGTTTCTGCCACGGCTGATCACTCCGAAATTCCTCTGAATTTCTCCGGTTGTCAGCGATCACCGGCGAGTGTCCGGTGGCAGGCAGTTGTCCGCCGGCATCCCAACCTGCGACGGTGACCGCCGGCCGCGGAATTCTTGTCGGACGGTTGAGCGGACGGCGCGTTTCAACGACTCTACTGTGGTGGCCCGAGCACCGACTCTCCGTGGCGAAGTTTCCGAAGGACGTGAACATGTTGAAGCTGCCGAACGGTTTTCGTCGAGTCCTGTCCGCCTTTGCGATCGGCATCTGCCTGGCTCCGATGGCCGTCGCTGCCCAGCCGCGCGAGATCGGCAATGGGAAACAACTGTTCATCGATGACGAGATCATCCAGTCGGCCGACGATGTGGAATTCACCTTGAACCCGGCACGACGGGCCGAACGAGTGTTGCACCCCACCGATGCCTGGGCTCCCGCGGGCTTGGGATTCGTCAACGTCATTCGGGACGGCGATCAGTTCCGCATGTGGTACGAGGTGTGGAGCTACGTGGAAGAGATCCCGGGCCACTGGATGAGCCGCCTGTGTTACGCCGTGTCCAGGGACGGCATTCACTGGAAGAGACCCGCATTGCGCCAGGTCGTGTTTGCGGGCAGCAAGGAGAACAACATCATCTCCCTGGGCCATCGTGGTTACGTGCACGGGCATCACGTGTTCATTGATCCCAACGCAAAGAGCCCCTCGAAGAAGTACAAGATGATCTTCGGAGATTTCTATCG
>DLVV01000131.1 GCA_003445035.1 Planctomycetaceae bacterium
CTCCGTCGCCATCGAAGTCCCCGATCGCTCGTCCCAGCACCGGTGCAGGCCTATCCTGGAACCTGGCAAAGACCGGCACACCGTCCCGGTACTTGCCCGTGTTGCGGTAGAACCGCTTTTCGGTCCAGATGTCCTTGTGTCCGTCCCCGTCAAAGTCGTGGATCAGGGCATCCGGGAAAAGGTTCTTGTAGGGCGACGGATCGATCGCGCCCAGTTGATCGTCCGGCACGAATAACTGAACGTGCGGCTCGAAATCCCGGGGAAAGCGTCCCAGGTTGCCCGCGGGGTCCATGTTGAACGGGGGCCGAACCGGCCGAGGCAGAGTCTTGGGGCGGACGGCCTGGATCCTGGCCAGCACGGCCGGTGCCCGGTTCGCCGCCAGGATCTTTTCGGCTGTTGTCCCGTCCGGTCCCAGGAACTGCGGGACATCCAGGGCCGTGTCGCTGACCCGCACAAAATCGATCGCACCGATCCAGCCCCGGGTGATCTCGGGTACGTCCGCGCTGACACTCTCCCGCAAGCCGCCGATGGAGGTGAGAGACGAGATCTTCGTCGGACCGGAATTCACCGGCTTCTGCCGGCTGGCCACCGGCTTGCCGTCGACGTACAGCACCAGTTCTCCGGCACCCGCAGCCCCCTTCACCCGTCGCACCAGTGCCACGTGATGAAAGCGTCCGTCAGAAATGGCCCGCGGGCCTGAGACGATCATGTCCGTTCCCTGCTCGGACCGGACCAGGGCGGCCACCGCCGCAGCCTGCCCACCCTTGACGTGCTGTCGAATCCAGATTTCCCCTCCCGGCCCGCTGCGAATGAAGATGTACTGGCTGCCCTGCTGCTCGGTCCGCACCATCGCTTCGATGGTGAAATCGCCCTGGAAATCGAAGACATGAGCGTCGGGGACTTCCAGCATGCCCGATCCATTCCATTGGATCGCAGCGCCGTCGAATCCCATGCCACGAACGTACTTCGCCGACCCGAGCAGCCGCCCATGATTGCCGAACCCGCTCACATCCCGGATCGGACCCCGGACCTCCGCCGCCTGCCCGGCCGGCTTCTCACCGAATCGCCAGAAGGCAATCGTGTCGGCCCGGACAACGGCGGGAGTCACCAACAGGCACACCAGTAAAGACAATTGCTTCATGGGCCTTCTGCGCTTTCTTTGCTGTGTTCACCAAAACGCCAATCATCGGAATCGACCCGGTCGAACGACTACCGAGCCGGTCCGGAATTGCCTTCGATAACGATCCGCCGGTCGGCACGGCTCTGCTTCCCGACCAGTGGAGACCGGGTGCTGGTGTTGCCACGAATCGTCACATCGCTGTATCGCCCCCCACCCTGTCGATCCAGGCTGATCGCAAACTGGAACCCGTCGACCGTGTTGTTCAGCAACTGGACGTGAGATTTCACCGAACCGGCTCCACCGGCAACCAGGTGGATGCCCACGTTGCGGGTGATCGGCGAATGAATCCGGTTACCGGAAACCAGCAGGTGCCAGTCGTGAGGTGTCGAGGGCCGACCGATGCGGATTCCACAACCACCAACATCACCACCGTTGACCCGGCCCTTGCTGACTCGCAACAGGTTGTTCGAGACGACTCCGTGCTGAACCGTTGCCACGTGGAGGCAGACCGAATCCGGATGACCTCCGAAGACCTGGTTGCCGGTAATGGTGACAAAACTGGAATCGTCCGACGCGATGCCGATTCCCGATCCTCCCTGCCGCCCCCGGCCATTCATATCGATGATATTGTTAGAAATCACGACGTGATGAACCGTCGTTTCCGTGCCGATCCCGGCTCCGTCATTGCCCATCGTGACCATGTTGCCGGTCACCATCACGTCGCGGCACCCTCCCAGGGCGATGCTACGCCCCCTGGTGATTCCCTCGATCACGTTGCGTGCGATCAGGATCTTGCGATCCGACCCGTCGCCAAGGTCCTTGATGCCCGCTGCACAGTCGCGGATCGTGTTGCCCACGATCTGCAGGTTTCGGGCCCCTCCGCTGCTGACGTAAATCGCCCAGTCGCCGGCATCGACACCGCACCGCCGGACCGTGTTCCACCCGATCAGCGAGTCGATCATCCGGGCTCCGTTGATGGCGCTGCCCCCCTTGCCGACACGACCCATCTCCTCCAGGTGGTTGTGGATGAAACGAAACCGGGTGCCCGGCATGTTCATCCGGAGCGAGTAGCTGCGGAACCCGCTGAACCGGCAGTCGCGAACCGTCACGTCGCGGCTCTTGCCGGTCCCCACGTTCATCATCGCGAACATCGCCGCCTTGTCGTCTCCTGTGGAAGTGAACCGCACGCCGCGGACAACCACGTCGTGAACATCGGAGAACCTCAGGGCGCCCTGCTGGCCGTTGACCAGGCACTCCAGTACCGCTGATCCGCCACCGTCGAGCGTCGTGCCGGATGGGACATCAACATGGGATCCCGCCGAATCCAGGCGGTAATGCCCCGGCAACAACCGGACCACCCCGCCGTTCTTGCCCAGCCTCTCCATCGCCTCTTGCAGTTGGGCGGCGTCGTTGTGACCGTCAGCAACGAGGTCGGCCCGCTGGCGATCGCGACTGTCGGCAGCCGCCACGGTGATTGTTCCGGGGATCTTCGGTTCGTCGCAGACACCCTCGCTCCATCCGACGGCGAGCAGCCCCACAGCAACCAGCAACTGCACTCGACAACGCATACCAATCGTCTCCGGGATGAACCCGCCGCACCGCTCGAAGTGGCCGGGTTGTTAGGAACAGACGGTCATTAGACCTCCGGCACAGCGTTCTACGCCACCTTGCCGCATCACCGTCTGCCGCGGCGAGGTGAGATCCATCGGCCACATTTCATCACCGGGACGACCGACTCCACGCCACTGGCACGGCACCACGACCGACACACTTTGAACTGAACTCCAAGATCGGTAGATTCACCGGCGGAATCCGTTCAACCAACGGCAAGACATCTGCGACAGTTCCGTTAGAATGTCCACCCATCGAAACCGCCCTTTCCTCCACACACCCGGGACCCTGGCACTCATGACCACATGCAAGCGATGTTCGCTGTTCGTCCTGTTCGTCACGCTCTCGCTCCTGTCCTCCGGCTGCACCAGCCACCAGGGCGACGGAGGAGACGGGGACGTCGTGATTGACAGCGACTCGCAGACCGGCCAGGGCACGACCGCCGCCCCCCCGATCACCGTCGACGCCCCGACGATCACGACGGTCGAGCAGGTGGCCTCGGAACTGGGATCCAGCGGCGGCGACATGGTGCCGCTGTTCGAGTCGGTGCCCAATCTCCTGGCCGAGTACATCGGTCAGGACCAGGAGAAGCTGAAGACGCTCAACGAACAACTCAAGAAAACGCACGTCGCGCGATCCAACTCCGGCCAGGCCAAGACCAAAACGACCGAGGAGTCCGTCGAGAGCGGCGGGGACGAGAAGACCCCGTTTCAACTCGGCGACCTGATCCCCATGGCCGACAAGGATTTCCCCGAACTGGCCAAGCTGCTCAAGGAGAACAAGTGGATCGACAAGCCTGTCGTGGATTCCACCGAGCTGATGAAACAGCGGCAGGAGAAGGAAAAGAGCCTGGCGTCGGTCCGGGAGGCGTTGAGCCTGAAGAACTCGTCCAACGACATCAACCTGAAGATCCGCTCGGCCATGGGCCGACTGGCCGCCAACAACAAGTCGGTCGACTTCAACGGCACGTGGAGCCGGCACACCTCCGGTGACGTCAAGAGCACCAACCCGATCATGATCAGTTCCAGCGCCGAATTCGACGTGTCCGGACTGACCAGCTTCGGGCTGATGGGATTCGACTGGACCTTCACGCCATTTGCCAGCAAGGACACGGTGGTCTCGTGGCAGTCCAGCGAGAATGGACTGTTTGACAAGGTCGTGATGCGGGACGACCTGGTCTGGTCGGACGGAAAGAAGATCACCGCCCACGACGTCGAATTCTCGTATCGCGTGATCATGTCGTCGAAGGTTCCGGTTCCGGCCGTCCGCAGTGGAACCGACCAGTTGCAGGGCGTGAAAGCCTACGACGATCAGACGCTGGTGTATTTCCACCCGGACCCACTGGCGACGAATGTCTGGAACGTCAACTTCCCCGTATTGCCCAAGCACATCTACGAGAAGTCGATCGCCGACGACCCAACCCTGGCGTCCAGCCCGTACCACGTCTCGATGGACGAGAGTCCCGTGACGGGCGGATCGTACGTGATCACCAAGCGGGTCCGCGGACAGGAGATCGTGCTCGAGCGGCGCGACAGCTACCACACCGTCAACGGTAAACAGGTCCGCGACATTCCGCACTTCAAGAACATCCGGTTCGCCATCATCCAGGACCCCAGCACCGCGCTGCTGTCGATGAAGAAAGGCGACATCGAGGAGATGCAACTGTCGCCCGAGCAGTGGAAGGAACAGACCAACAACGAGGACTTCTACGGCAAGAACACCAAGGTCTATGACATCGAGTGGGTCTACTTCTACTTCGGCTGGAACTCGCGATCGCCGTTCTTCCGCGACTCGCGGGTTCGACGGGCCATGAGCCTGGCTTTTGATCACGCCGAGATGATGGAACGACACCGTAAGGGCATGGACGAACAGTCCCAGGGCATCTTCCACCGCACCAGTCCCTGGGCCCCCGAAACCCTGCCGGCTGCCTACCAGCAGGATCTCGATGCGGCCGAAGACCTGCTCGAATCGGCCGGCTGGACCGACACCGACGGCGACGGAACCCTCGACGGCATGGTCTTCCTCGACAACGAATTCGACGGCCAGCTCGAAGGCGTCAAGCGATCGAACTTCGAGTTCACCATCGCCGTCTCCAATCGCCCCGACCGGATCAACCTGTGCGAGTTGCTGCGAGAGAACCTCGACCAGATCGGCATCATCTGCAACGTCCGACCGGTGGAGTTCACCGTGCTGCAGCAAATGGCGAGGGACCACAAGTTCCACGCCCAGTTCGCAGGCTGGGGCACCGGCACCGACCCCGACACCAGCGAGAACCTGTGGACGACCAAGGCCATCGACAGCGGACGGAACTACGTGGCATACAGCAACCCGGAAATCGACAAGCTGTTCCAGGACGGGAAATACGAACTCGACCCGGAAAAACGCCGCGAGATCTACCGGAACATCCACAGGAAGCTGTACCAGGACCAGCCTTACACCTGGCTCTATTTCCGCAACGCGTATTTTGCCTTCAGCAAGACACTGCGAGGCTACAACTTCAGCCCACGGGGTCCTTACAGCTACGGCCCGGGCGAAAGCACGATCTTCAAGGCACCGGCCCTGAAATGATGCGAGACCCTGCAGGACAGGGTCATGACACTGTGAGCACGGATGCGACGCTGGTGACGGCGTTGCCTGGTTACGGGTTTCGCCAATGGTCAGCTATATGGTTCGCCGCCTGCTGGTCGGGCTGCTGACGCTCGGGCTGATCACCTGCATGATCTACGGACTGATCCGTTCGATGCCGGGCAGCCCGCTGGACACCGATCCGGCGATGATGGATCCGAGCAAGATGCCCAGCAAGGCCGATATCGAACGGATGCGGGCGGTCTACGGCCTGGACAAGCCATTGCACGAGGCCTACTGGCAGTGGCTGAAGAACGCGGCCACGCTGAACCTGGGGACCAGTTACTCGCAAAAAAAACCCGTGGCGGAACTGATCGCCCAGCGGGTCGGCCCCACGCTGCAGTTGTCGGTGACGTCGCTGCTGTTGAGCTACCTGCTGGCCGT
>DLVV01000420.1 GCA_003445035.1 Planctomycetaceae bacterium
CAGCCAACACCGCAGCCAACACCGACGACTCATTCCCACAATCGCACTCCCCGATCGGCTGGGCCGGCCGGTTCGGCTGGGTGATGGTCACGGCCTCGGTCCTGCTGGCCGGCGGATTCGGCCTGCAACGAACCGAACAGCGGATCGCCGGCGAGGTGCACTGGAACGAGTACCTGAGGCTGAGATTCCCCAAGCAGGAGTCGACTCCTGAGGAGGATTCTCGTACGGCGGCCGAACAGAAGGCGGAACAGCGGCAGGTTCACCGTCAACGCATGCTGGCTTTGGGTCGGACAATCACGGCCAACCCCAGCCACGCGCGAGCTCACCTCCGGCTGGCCGCTCACTACATCACCAGGGTCGAAGACCAGCGACTCTCTGGCCGCAACCCGCACATGCCACTGGCACAGATTCGCCAGGCCGCGGTGAACTCGTCATTTGAGTCCGCCGCCGAGCGGGATGAGTGGCTCAGTCGCCCGGGTGTTCTCGGCCGCAACCGTCGCCTGCTCGACAAGGCCCTGGCCCACGCCCGTCACGCGTTGTCCCTGTGTCCCCTGCAAGGCATGGGTTACGTCTACCTCGCTCAACTGGGATACCTCGACGGAGACGACTCCACGGCCAGCGGACACCTGCTCGACCAGGCACTCACGGTGCGGCCTTTCGAAGCGCGGGTCCACGAGGCGGTGGGGGTCGAGGCCTGGTTGGCCGGGAAACTGGAAATGGGACTGGATCACTGGAAGCAGGCGTTCGGTCTGGACCGATCCGTGCAACGACGGATCCTGAGACGACTGGCCGCCTCCGGATTGCCGGCGAAGGCGATCATCGACGAATTCCAGCCCGACTGGGAATCGCTGGTGTTCATGAAGGATCTCTACCAGCAGGCGGTTCCGGAGACCGAGTACAAGGTCGTGCTGGCCGGTTACGCCGCTGCGGCCCGGGGACGGGCCGACAACCAGAACGGGTCCGACGCGGTCACCAGTTGGCTGCAGGCGGCCAAGGCCTACAGGAAACTGGACCAGGCGACCCAGGCCCAGGCGTGTTACGAGAACGCGCTAGAGGAGAACCCGGCGTCGCTGACCGCGAGGCTGGCCTTCGGCCACTGGCTTCACTCGCAGGACCGCTTCGCCGAGGCCCTCGTGCACCTCGCATGGTCGGCCAGGCAACAGCCCGACGACGAGAAACTGCAGCGGCTGGTCAAGCAGTGCCGCCGATCGGCCGCCGGTGGCGGGACGACCCGCACGCGGTGATTCGCTACGGGGGTGGCCACGCTTCAAGCGGCCCGCCGTCTTCGCTATCCTCAACCGCCCGGGGTCGCTGCTGCCATCGCTCCCGATCACTGCTCCTCTTTCCCACCGACCAGGACTGGCCACGATGACCGATTTCCGCACCGAACACGACTCGATGGGTGACGTCCAGGTCCCCGCCCAGGCCTACTACGGTGCCCAGACACAACGGGCTGTCGACAACTTTCCGATCAGTGGCTGGTCCCTGCCGGCGGACCTGATCCATGCGTTGGGACGCGTCAAGCTGGCCGCCGCCGTTGCCAACCGTGACCTCGGCAAGCTGTCCGGAAGTGGCAAGAACCCGCTCGAGGACCCCCAGATCGACGCACTGATGGCCGCCTGCCAGGAGGTCATCGACGGGAAACTCGACCAGGAGTTCCCCATCGACGTGTTCCAGACCGGTTCGGGCACCTCGAGCAACATGAATGTCAACGAGGTGATCGCCAACCGGGCGATCGAACTGGTGGGAAGCGACCGGTTCGACGCCGAGAAGCCGATCCATCCCAACGACCACGTGAACATGGGCCAGAGCACCAATGACATGTTTCCCACGGCGATCCATGTCGCCGTCGCCGAGGGCATCCGGTCCCGGCTGGTCCCGGCACTCGAACGGTTCCGCGACTCGCTGCGACGCAAGGCCGACGAGTGGGACCAGGTGATCAAGATCGGACGCACGCACCTGGCCGACGCCACCCCGCTGAGGCTGGGGCAGGAGATCGGCGGGCAGGCCCGGCAATTGGCCCTGTCGGTCGAACGGGCCGTCCGAGCACTCGATGCGGTGATCGAACTCCCGGCCGGAGGCACCGCCGTGGGCAGCGGTATCAACACGCACCCGGAATTCGGTG
Organism: Planctomycetaceae bacterium; assembly: GCA_003445035.1. GTDB lineage: Bacteria > Planctomycetota > Planctomycetia > Planctomycetales > Planctomycetaceae > UBA8437. The sequence continues at coordinate 2,126 of DLVV01000420.1, forward strand.
CCCGGGTCGCCGCTGACCTCGCGTCCCAGACCGGGATCAGCTTCGTCGAGGCGGTTGATCATTTCGAGGCGAACTCGCAGCGGGACGGGCTGGTCGAGTGCCACGGTCAGCTGAGGGCAATCGCCAGCACGCTGTTCAACGTGTCGAACAACATCCGCTGGCTGGGAGCCGGTCCTCGCTGCGGTTTTTACGAGATCAAGCTTCCCGACCGGCAGCCGGGAAGCTCGATCATGCCGGGCAAGGTCAACCCGGTGATGTGCGAGAGCATGATGCAGGTGGCCGCCCGCGTGATGGGCAACGACGGCGTGATCGCCTTCAGCGGTGCCACCGGTGGGCAGTTCCAGTTGAACATCATGATGCCGGTGATGGGACAGACGGCCCTCGAGAGCATCTCGCTGTTGACCGGGGTCACCAACGCGTTTGTCGAGTTCTGCTCGGACGACATGGAGGCCAACACCGAGGCGTGCGAGGCGGCCGTCGAGAAAAGTCTCTCGATGTGCACCAGTCTCAACCCTCTGATCGGCTACGAACAGGCCGCCGCGCTGGCCAAGGAAGCCTTCAAGACCGGCAAGACCATCCGCGAACTGTGCCTCGAAAAGGAAATTCTCCCCGAGGACACTCTGGCCGAGGCGCTCGACCCGATGAGAATGACCGAGCCACAGGCGTAAGACGGATCTACTCGGGATCGTAACCCAGGTTGGGTGCCAGCCACCGTTCGGCTTCCGGCAGTGGCACGCCCAGCCGACCGGCGTAGTCCCCGACCTGATCGCGGGTGACGCGGTCGACCGAGAAGTAACGGGCTTCGGGGTGGTGGAGGTAGAGTCCACTGACCGAGGCAGCCGGCATCATCGCGTAGCTCTCCGTCAGGCTGATCCCCGCTCTCGACTCGGCCTCCATCAACTCGAACAACCGTCCCTTCAGCACGTGATCGGGGCAGGCCGGGTACCCGAACGCCGGACGGATGCCCCGGTACCTCTCGGCGATCATGTCCTCCTGATCCAGGCTCGCCAGGTCGCCCCACTCGCGGCGGACCCGCGCGTGCAGGAACTCGGCAAATGCCTCGGCCAGACGATCGGCCAGCGCCCTGGCCATGATCGAACGGTAGTCGTCGTGTTCACTGTCGAACCGTTCGATCAGCGCGTCGATCCCTTCTCCGGCCGTGACCGCGAACACGCCGACATGATCACTCCGACCGCTTCCCGCCGGTGCCACGTAATCGACCAGCGACCGGTACTCCCGTTGCCCCTGTCTTTGCCACTGTTGCCTGAGCATCGGGAAACGCACCCGTTCGTCGTTGTGACTCTCGTCGCCGAACAGCACGATGTCCTGGCCATCGGCGACAGCGGGCCAGAACCCGTAAACGGCACGAGCGGTCAGCAGCTTGCCGCTGATGATCTCCTCGAGCAGCGTCCGGGCATCATCGAGCAACTCGCGAGCCTGGGCTCCCAGCACGGGGTCATCGAGGATCCTCGGGTACTTGCCTCGCAATTCCCAGGTCTGGAAAAACGGCGACCAGTCGATGAATTCGGCCAGTTCCTCCAGGGGCTGCTCGTCGATGGTCCTCAGCCCGGTGAACTCGGGCTCCCCGATCTCGACCGTGTCCCAGTCGGTCGCCAGCGGATGAGCACAGGCCTCGTCAAACCCCACCAGGGTCTTCTGCTGTCTCTCGGCAAAGGCCTCGCGGTCCCGTTGCTGCACGACCCGGTTCGCATCGACAAAAGCCTCGCGGTTGTCATCGCTCATCAGCGATTCCATCACGCCGACGGCCCGCGAGGCATCGAGCACGTGCACGACGGGGTGGTCGAACTCGGGAGCGATCTTCACCGCGGTGTGACGCTGGCTGGTGGTGGCCCCTCCGATCAACAACGGCACGGCCGGTCCCTGTTGCTGCATGGCGGCGGCGACCTGGACCATCTGGTCCAGCGAGGGGGTGATCAGTCCCGACAGCCCGATCAAATCGGCACCCTCGCGGACGGCCGTTTCGAGAATCTGCTCGGCCGGCACCATCACGCCCAGATCGATCACGTCGAAATTGTTGCACCGCAGAACGACCCCGACAATGTTCTTGCCGATGTCGTGGACATCACCCTTGACGGTGGCCATCACGATCTGCTTGCGACGACCTGCGTCGCCACGTTCGGCGGCCTCTCGGCGTGCCTGTTCCATCAGCGGTTCGAGATAGGCGACAGCCTGTTTCATGACGCGAGCGCTCTTGACCACCTGTGGCAGGAACATCTTCCCCGCACCAAACAAGTCTCCCACGACATTCATCCCGTCCATCAACGGTCCCTCGATGATCTTGAGGGGACCATCGTAGACACCGAGCGCCTCTTCCATATCCTGGTCGATGAAATCAGTTCGGCCATGGAGAAGGGCGAACTCGATACGCTGACTCAAGGGCTCTTCGCGCCATGTGTCGTCGAGTCCGCCACGTTGCGTGCCTTCCTGTGAACGAAATCGCTCTGCCAGGTTGAGCAGGCGCTCGGTCGCATCCGTCCGCCGTGCGAGAAGCACGTCTTCGACATGCTCCAGCAACTCAGCATCGATGTCCTCGTACACCACGATCTGGCCGGCGTTGACGATGCCCATATCCATTCCAGCCTGGATCGCATGGTAGAGGAAGGCCGAATGCATCGCTTCGCGAACAACGTCATTGCCTCTGAAGGAGAAGGAGATGTTGCTCACCCCTCCCGAGAGCTTCACCCGGGGAAACCGCTGCTTCAACTGCTTCAGCGATTCGATGTAGTCCCGGGCATAGGGGTCGTGCTCTTCCATACCCGTGGCGACGGTAAGAATGTTCGGATCGAAAATCAGATCCTCCGGTGAGAACCCGAGTTCATCCACCAGGATTCGGTATGCTCGGTCGTAGATCTGCAGGCGACCGTCTATGTCCACCGCCTGTCCGTGTTCGTCAAAGGCCATGACCACCACTGCTGCTCCATAACGCCGTACGATTCTTGCCTGCTGACGAAAAACATCCTCCCCCTCCTTCAGACTGATGGAGTTGACGATCCCTTTGCCTTGCAGGCAACGCAGTCCGGATTCGATCACGGCAAAGTTCGAGCTGTCCACCATGACGGGAACGGCGGCGATGTCGGGTTCGGCCGCGATGCGGTTGAGGAAGGTGAGCATCTCTGCCTCGGAGTCGAGCAAACCCTCATCGAGATTCACATCGATGATATTGGCCCCTCCCTCGACCTGCTGACGTGCCACTTCCACTGCCGCCTCGTGATCCTCGGATTTGATCAGACGAGCAAAACGTCGTGAGCCCGTGACATTGGTTCGTTCACCGACCATGGTGAAGTTGCTGTCCGGGCGCAGCGTCAGTGGCTCGAGGCCACTGAAGCGAGCCAGTGGCTCGGGCGTGACGGCATCGACATTTCTCGACGGCAGGCCATGGACAGCCCGAGCGATCGACTGGATGTGGTCGGGTGTTGTGCCACAGCACCCGCCTACCATGTTGAGCCATCCCTGACGGGCAAAGTCGCCGAGAACGTCCGCCATCTGTGTCGGTGTTTCGTCGTACTCGCCAAACTCGTTGGGCAGTCCCGCATTCGGATAGCAGGTCAGCGGCAGGGGAGCTAGGCCAGATAGTTCCTCCACATAGGAGCGCATCTCACGCGGTCCGAGGGCACAGTTGATCCCCACACTGACCAGACCAGGCGCGTGTTGAATGGAGACCCAAAAGGCTTCCAGCGTCTGTCCGGAGAGCGTGCGGCCGCTTCGATCGGTGATGGTGACCGAGATCATCAGCGGGGGCGCTTGACCGTGCCTTTCGGCGTACTCGGCAATCGCCCACAGGCAGGATTTGAGGGTCAGCGTGTCGAAGACGGTCTCTGCCAGCAGCAGATCAACGCCACCGTCCACGAGGCCTTCGATCTGCTGATAGTAGCCAGCGGCGATCTCCTGGAATGTATTGGATCGATATCCCGGATCGTTGACGTCAGGCGACAGCGAAAGTGTGGCGCGCGTGGGACCGATGGAACCGGCTACAAAGCGGGGGCGCGTGGGGTCGGCTGTGGAAAACTCGTCCGCTACACCGCGTGCCAATTGGGCGGCCTCCCGATTGATCTCCTCAACGAGATGGCCCAATCCGTAGTCGTCCATCGATACCGGTGTGGCGTTGAACGTATTTGTACCGATGATGTCGGCACCCGCTTCGAGATAGGATCGATGGATCCCCTTGATCAGATCGGGGCGCGTGAGGCAGAGCAGATCGTTGCATCCTGTCAGAGCACCCGATGCATCGGCAAATCGAGCGCCCCGGTAGTCGGCCTCCTCGAGGCCCGCCGCTTGAATCTGAGTGGCCATGGCGCCGTCGATGACGAGAATGCGCTTGGACAACTGCTGAGCCATCTGAGTGGGTAGGGGCATCGGAACTCGTTGCAGGATGGAGGGTTAGGCCGAAAATACCGGGCGTGTAGCGTGATCAAAACGTACAGGTATCGGATATAAATGTCAATATCAAGATTTCTTGATATATGAAGTCCCGGGCCCTGGGTTGCCGGCGAATGTTTCATGGGCGTTCCGGCCACGACCCTGGCGTCGAGAAACCGGATCGGTCATCCTATGTCCGGCCTTCATCCTCCACACATACACCATGTAAACACAAGACTCGCATCAGAACCACCATCTGAACAGGAGTGATCAGCAATGACCTTGCGTGTTGGAATCATCGGTGTCGGCGGGATCGCCGGCACCCACATCCCCGGATGGGCCGCGTCAGAAGATGCGGAACTGGTGGCTGGCAGCGATATCAACGACGCTGCGCTGCAAGCCTGGGGAGAGCGCCATGGCATCACCAAGCTGTCGACAAAAGCAGAGGATCTGATCGCAGATCCAGACATCGACATCATCGACGTGTGTACGCCGAACATGTATCACGCGCCCCTTTCGATCGCCGCTCTTGAGGCGGGGAAACACGTGATCTGCGAGAAGCCGCTGGCCCCAACCCCCGACGATGTACGTCGAATGATCGAAGCACGTGACAAGTCGGGAAAACTGCTGATGACGGCGCAGCACTTCCGGTTTCAGGGCAAGTCTCAGGCGATGAAAGCGGAACTTGATACTGGCGCGCTCGGCGATATCTACCACGCGCGCAGTTGGATGCTGCGTCGTGGCGGGGCACCGGTAGGTCCTGGGTTCATTCTCAAAGAGCATTCAGGGGGTGGGCCGTGTATTGACATCGGAGTCCACATCCTCGATCTGACCCTTTGGTTCATGGGCAATCCAGAGCCCGTCGCTGTCAGTGGTGTGGCCAAGTCAGAATTGGCCAAACAGGAGGGTGCGTTTACGGGTTGGGGCCGAGCACCGATCCCAAGCGAATTCGACGTAGAGGATTTTGCTGCCGCCTTCGTGCGATTCGATACGGGTGCAACTCTCGTGTTGGAGGTTTCCTGGTTGCTGCATCACGCCATCGAGGGCGAGGACATGCAGATGTGGCTCTACGGCACACGTGCTGGTGCACACTGGCCAAAGGCGGAATTTTACGAGAGCAATCTGGAGACACGTCAGTACTACGATCGGGCACTGAAACTCGATCACGCCGTCATCGAAGCACACGCCCAGGAATGCGTGGAGTTCGCCCGTGCTGTCGCGCAGGGCGCTGAGTCGCCAGTGCCACCGGAGCAGTCTCTGCAGGTGATGAAGATCCTCGACGGGATCTACCGCAGTCAAGAGGAAGGCTGTGAGGTCCGTCTCGATTAGAGGATCTGGCTAGGTGGTGCGACGTCTGAACAGTTCCTGACAAGCGGTGGCCTCCCAGGTGTTGAGCACCTGGGGGGCTTCCAACCACGCCTTTCGCGCAATACCGAGAACACGTGGTAGATGGTCCAGGTCGGTGACGCTATGGGCGTTGGCGCCGATGGACACGAGTGCGCCCAGATCCCGCGCTTTTCGCAAACTGCGCCAATCGAGATCCAGCCGTCGGGGTTGTGCATTCAACTCGATGACGACGCCCAGTTCCGCCGCCGCTTCCAGGATGGCGTCCACATCGACGGGATACCCGGAGCGTTCAAGCAGGCGGCGCCC
>DLVV01000144.1 GCA_003445035.1 Planctomycetaceae bacterium
TCTCAGCCATTCCACGACGGTCTCACGAACCTGCGAGCGATCGCTTCCGGCCAGCGTCGGGCTGAAGTCCTTTTCGATCGGCATCGGACCGCCCTCGCCCCAGGCCTCCAACAGGGCCCGCGTTGTGAAACCGTACTCCGCCTCCAACCACTCGGTTTCACCCGGCATTGGCAAATGATACTTGACCGATGGAACCACCAATGTCGATGAGCCACGCGACTGGGCCCTGGCCTCCACGACCAGGTCAAGATACTCCTGAAAAGTCCCCCACCAGCCCCGCCCCTTCCAACTGACCGACCATCCGTCCTCGCCCCTACGTGACGTGATCGGATCGAGTCGCATGCGGGCCTCGGGAATGGCCCAATCCGACATCGACTGCCTGCCATCCTCCGATTCGGCAATTACCGTCTTGAGAACGACGTAGCCCAATCCGGCAGCCACGTCGTCGGCCACCTGCTGCGACGTCATCGACAGTTGCCCCGAGGCCTTGCCCCATGGATTCCCAATCCGGATCCCCGCGTACTCGGTCGAGAGGTCGATGTCGAATTCACTGGCGACCCAGTCGTGATAATCGACCGGAGATCCCCGCGAGGCCAGTTGGCGGTAGGCTGTCGCCAACCGGTGTCGGAACCCCGGATCGACGTCGGCCGGTCCCTTCAGCCATCTTGCGTCCGTGACACCGTCCATCTCACCTCGCCTCGCCGTCGGGCCCCCTCCATTCTATAGTCAGTCGCAGCCACCGCACCAACTCCACGGTCCCAACCGCCGGCCCGCGATGCTTCGCACGTGCTTCTCGACTATCGGCTGCCCGGACTGGTCATTCTCGGAGATGATCCGCCACGGGACGGACTCCGGGTTTGACGGTGTCGAAATCCGCCTGGTTGAGCGGGAAACCGACCTTTTGTCCGTCCCCGATTTCACCTCGGCCGCCTTGCCCCAAAGGCGTCGCGAACTTGATGATGCGGGCTTTCTTGTCAGCGGACTCGCCTCCTCGGTCGCATTCGACTCGCCTGATCCCACCGAACGGGAACGCCAGGTGGTTGTCGGGCGTGCGTACCTGGACCTGGCTGCCGAACTCAACGCGGGTTTTGTTCGTGTCTTTGGTGACGTCGTCCGTGAAGAGACCGGACGAGAAGCAACGGCCCACCAGGTTGCCGAGGGTCTCAACCGACTGGGTGATTACGCATCCACCCTGCAACTGCAGGTCATTATCGAAACCCACGGAGACTATTCCCAATCGGATCTGGTCGCCGAGACGATGGACCTGGTCCCGTCTCCCTCGGTCGGTGTCCTTTGGGACACACACCATCCGTGGCGGTTTCACGACGAACCGCTCGAACTGACCTACACCCGTTTGGCCGATCGAGTGATCCACACTCATTGGAAAGATTCCGTCTCCAGGGCCGCTGTTCACCAGGAGACCGCGTCAACGGGCGCGTCCGAGCAGGCCCACGCGCTGATGAGCGGACATCGTCACGCCGATTACGTGCTTTTTGGAGGTGGCGAATTCCCGATTCTCGACTGCCTGGCACTGCTCAACGACGGTGGATACGACGGCTGGTACAGCTACGAGTGGGAGAAGATGTGGCACCCGGAAATCGAATCTCCCGAATTGGCGTTTCCGATGTTTCCGGGCAAGCTCCGCCGCCTCCACGCGACTCTCGGTTCCAGCTGAGTTCTCCGTCGTCGAGTCCGACCGACCGCCATCGTCGCTACGATCGGCAGCCACTTTTCCGGATGCACCAACCGTAGCGGATGCGCCGCGCAGGTTGTTTTCCGGCAATTTGCTCATGTCTTGAACGTGGCCTACTTTCCCTTTGTCGACCGCAATTTGGCGGACGACACCAACGGGTGGTGGGAGACACGTCATCATGAGACCCGCAGCGGCCCCCAGGGCCCCTCGATTCAACCGCCTGCTGACCGCCATCCTCTGGCTGGTCACATTCGCGCTGTTCACCACGACACCGGTAGCAGCCCAGTCTCCGTCCACTCAGCAATCGGCAATAACGACCGGACGGCAACTGGAGGTCAATAGACACTGGGCCAAGGCCCTGTCGCACTACCAGACGGCCTCGGAACAGTGGCCCGACATCCAGGAAATCCAGCACGGATTGCGCCGCTCTCGGATCCAATGCGGAATCCAGCACCGATACGCAGATCGAAGTTTCCGACAGCAGTTGCTGACGATCCCCGAACGTCAGGCCATGTCGCTGTTCGACGACTTGATCGCTCGCGTACAAACCAGTTTCGTCGAAAACGTCTCATTGACCTCCTTTGTCGCCCATGGAACCGAGAGTCTCTATCTCTCGTTGGCCAACCAGAAGTTCCTGGATCGACACCTCCCTGCAGGATCCACACCGAAGTCCGCCCGCGTCCTGGAGTTGCGGCGCACGCTCTTCAAGAGTTACTGGAATCGCCCAATCAGGAGTTCGGCCGAGGCACACCGTGTGGTCAATGAGGTCTGCAGGATTTCTCATCGGACACTCGCCCTCCCCGCGTCCAGTGTTGCCCTCGAGTACGTTTTTGGTGGCTGCAACGCACTGGACGACTACAGCGCCTGTTTGACACCCGACCGTTACGCCGATCTGAATGCCAATATCGACGGACAGTTCGTCGGCCTCGGCGTCGAAATCAAGGCCAAGCCTGGCAACGGATTGCTTTTGATGGACGTACTGCCTGCCAGCCCCGCAGAATCCGCTGGTTTGCGGGCCGGAGATCACGTCGTACGGATCGACGGAACCGACTGCCGTGACATGACCACCAACGAGGCCGCCAGCCTGCTCAAGGGGCCCGTCGGAAGCCGCGTCCAGTTGGGTTTCCTTCGTGCCAGTCTTTCCGGGGAACAGCGACTGCAAGTCATCCGCCGCCCGGTCATCGTGAAAAGCATTCCGTTGGCAACGATGATCGACACCAAGCAGCACATCGGTTACATCCAGATGACCGGTTTTCAACGCAGCACCGCCAACGAACTCGACACCGCCCTGACCACTCTCCAGCAACAGGGCGCCCGCGCCGTCATCTGGGATCTCCGTCACAACCCGGGTGGGCTGCTGGACGCGGCCACTGATGTGCTCGATCGCTTCATCGCAAACGGTGTCCTGGTCTCAACCCGTGGTCGGAGCTTCGATCAGAATCGCGTCTACCGCGCGCACCGCCGCGGGACCAACAGCCTGAAACTCGTGGTGCTGACTGACGGCGAGAGTGCCAGTGCCAGCGAAATTGTTGCGGGAGCGATTCGCGACCACCACCGTGGCCTCATCATCGGACGACGCACCTATGGGAAATGGAGCGTCCAGAGTATCTTTCCGCTTGCGATATCTTCCGGTTTGCGACTGACGACCGCCAAGTTCTTCTCGCCTGCCGGTCACAACCTGTCTAAAGTCGGTGTTCGTCCCGATATCGCCGTTGCGGCACCCAAGACCCAGGACGGAGTGTATCGTCGCCCGACACGCGAAAGCCTGTCCACCGATGCCGATGTCCGCAAAGCCCTGGAAGAACTGAGGGCTCGTCTGGCTGGCTGATGAACACTCCTGCGACAGACTGGAGCCAGTCCGGACGGGGGCGGCGGCATCCGGTTACCGCCTGGACTTACTCGGCCGGTTCGAAACCCGCAACCCTGGACGTTGATCTCGAAAGCGGCGACGTCTCCATCGTCACCGCGGACGAGCACCTGCACCTCCTGGCCCCCGATGGTTCCCGTCGGTGCGAACCCCTGGCCAATTGCACCGGCCCGGCCATGGACTGGGCTGACACGGCTATCGGCGGTGTCGTTCAACTTGGCCCCCGTCGTGCAGGCTGGGTCGACCAACAAGGTGTGACCCATTGGGTTGTCGATTGCCACAACGACATCCTGGACGTCGCCACCTCCCCATTCGGCAACGCGATCGCCATCAGTTTCTCCGATCGCCAAAACGTCATCCTCGACAACAACCAGCAGCCGATCGGCGAATTCACCTCGATTCGTCCGCTGAAGTACCTTCGACTGGTTCCCCGGCGACCGGTCGTCGTCGGCTCGGCTGACACCGGTGTCCTCTCCAGCCACAGCATCACCGGTGACGACCGCTGGTCGCAACAGATCTGGACCAACGTTGGCGGCATGGACATCAACGGAAACGGCCGCACGATCCTGCTGGCTGCCTACAATCATGGCATCCAGCGATTCAACAACCGTGGTCGATCGCAGGGGTTTTATGACATCGGTGGCACCGCACACATCACCTCGGTCAGTTACATCGGCACGATCATTGCCACGGCCACCATGGAAGAACGCTTTGTACTGATTGATCGAGACGGATCCATCCTCTGGCAGGCCACGCTTCCCGAACCGGTCACGGCGATGCGTTGTGGACCGTTCGGAGAGCATGTCGTTCTCGGATTCTCCTCCGGTCTGATCCAATGCCTGAGATGGGCACCGTGGTCAACCAACCGGCCTTCCTCACCGGAAGATTCCGAGGCCTGAGGCCACGGAGGAGGCTTTTTGACCGTCCCGGTCCACCACGGCTATACTCAGCATTCGTCCGAGACTCTCGCGCCCCACCTCAATCTCAGCCACCGGAATTGTGGGCGATGTCCCCCGACCGCTCATCGACAACCGATTCGTCCGCCACGGGCCTCCCGCAGTCCTTCGGGCGTTTTCGCATTCATCGCCTGCTTGGCCAGGGCGGAATGGGAATGGTCTACCTGGCCGACGACCCCAAGAAAGATCGGCGGGTCGCGCTGAAGGTTCTCGCCAAGGACAAGGCCAACAACGAGACCTTGTTGAAACGATTCCGGTCCGAGGCTCTCGCAACTCGAGAACTTAAGCACGAGAACATCGTTGGTGTTTTTGAGGCCGGGTCAATCGACGGCCAATTTTATATCGCCCTCGAATACGTCGACGGCACCGACGTGGCCCGCCTGATCCAATCGCGGGATCGCCTCCCCGTTCGCCGGTCACTGGACATCACTCGCCAGGTGGCACTTGCCCTCTCGGTTGCGCACCGGAGGAATATTGTCCACCGAGACATCAAGCCCTCCAACCTCCTGATACGCGCCGACGGCGTCGTCAAACTGACCGACATGGGTCTCGCACGCTCACTGGACGATCCTGGCGAAGCCAGCCTCACGCGTGCCGGCACCACGGTCGGAACAGTTGACTACATCTCCCCTGAACAGGCACGTGACAGCAAATCCGCCGATGTCCGCAGCGACATCTATTCGCTTGGATGCACCTGGTACCACATGCTCACCGGCCAGGCCCTGTTCCCCGACGGCAGTCTCACCCAAAAACTCCGCCAGCACGCCTCCACTCCTGCACCCGACCCTCGCCGCATCGCTGACAACATCCCCGAGGGAGTTGTCGCGGTGCTACAACGGATGCTGGACAAATCGCCCGACCAACGCTTCCAGGACCCAGACGACCTTCTTGCGGCTCTCACCGCAATCGCCTTGGACCGCCCCGAACTCTCGGCCGATGTCATCGCAGCCCTCGCGGACGACGACCCGGTGGCCGATGATCATCCTGACGCCCCCCCCGGCAGTAACGACTCAGTCGTCGCCCTTCCGCCTCGCCGCCAACGACGTCAAACATCCGAGACCATGCCGCCGGCAGGTTCCTCTACGCCGCCTCGCCCATTCGCCAGTGATCCCCCAGCCGCGTCGACAGGCAACGTGCCCCCCCCATCCCCTCGGTCTCGCCGTGGCGCACGCCAGATCCCGGAAGACTCCGATGACCGCAACGCCGGCGGAGTGAAATGGAACACTTTTCGTCCGGTCGCGATCATGCTGTTGAGCGTCAGCTTCCTGGCACTGCTGGGCTACATTTTTGTCAACCTCGGCCAATCCATTGATCTGTCGGGAACTGCCAACGGAGGAAAACCTTTCGATTCCGCCATTGGTGGCCGGGCGAAAGGACAGACTGGATTCGGCTCCACCCCAACCGGCATCGTCTACGACACACTACCGTCACCGCCGCTGGCTGGAGACTCGGCCGTCCCGCCACCATATCTCCCTTCGCTGAGACAGGGAGAAAAACGACACATTTTCGGCTGGGCAACAACACCTCGCCCCGACCCCACGCCGGTCCTGAGCGTATCCGGCCGACCTGACGGCCGCCTTGGCCAGTTCCACAGCCTCGATGCCGCCATCTCGGCCCTCACAGATGCAGGAGGCTGGATTCAGCTCAGGGGGCCTGGCCCGTTCTTTCTGACGTCCACCACACTGGTGGATTGCGGACACGTCAGAATCTCGACGCCCAACGACGCACGAGCAGTCGTCGTACTCCTTCCTGACGCCGAGTCCACATCTGCTGGACTTCAACTGCACAACACCCACCTCGAACTTGAACGTGTCGACCTGGCACTTTCGGAGTCCGGATTCCCAAGCCAAAAACGCCTGGTTCTCTTTTCGGTCGACTCTTCGGATTTCCGGCTCGTCGACTGCTCGGTCACTCAACATCGCGATCGGGAAGGTGGCACCGTTGCGATTTCGATATCGGGTTCGGTTGACGGACGAGCCTGCAGAGTGGTTTTTGACACGGTCCTGTCGCGTGGCCTGAACACCACCACGCTCGAAATCGATTCACGGACGGCCGATGTTGCCGTGATCAACAGCCTGCTAATCAGCGACACGGCTTCGCCCCTCCGCATACTGACCCCCCAGACTTCGACACCCGGGACTGATGGCCGTCGAATCCGTCTCTTTTCCTGCACGCTGTGCAGCCAGGCCCCGCTCTTGACGTTCGACAGCGGCGCCATGAAGGACGACATCCCCTCGACTCAAATGACGCTGGTCAACACCCTGATGGCAAGCCCGACCGACGGTGAACGCGTCTTGCTGGACCTGGGCCACTGGCCGCAACGGACCGACACCAAATCAGGAAAGACTCGCTTTTCCGAACTCGATTGGGACCAACACGCATCGCTCGCCTTCGGAGTGCGTCGCTTCATTCGCCGCGCAACAGATTCCGGGCCTTCCGTGGACAGCTATTCCGCATGGCAGTCGTGCTGGTCCCGTCCCGGAGAAAACGCCGCGTTTGTTTCCACCCCATGGCGACCGTTGAAGGTGTCGGCCCACGCTGTCACGCCCGCCTACTTCGACACGCGCCGATTTGGGTCCGAACTGCAAATTGGGACCGATGGCAACGCACCCGGCTGCCAGGTCTTGGCCTTGCACCAGGCCCACTCCTCGATCCTGGCTCGTGCCACAGGCTTGGCCCATCGTCCCCGCTGGCCCCATCCTCGGCCGGCCCAACGCCCCGTCCTGTCCCTCAACCTGTCTGACCATCCCGACCTGGGCCGGTTCCTCGCCGACAACCCGCCACCACCAAATGCTGTGATCATCGTCGAGGGCTCGGGCCGGACCGTCACCAGCCCGATCGTCGTCGGGACCGCCGGAATCAGGATCCTCTTCAAGGATTCCAGCAGGGATCAGCCCCTCGTTCTTGTTCCCGGATCGCCCGACGCTGTTGCGAACTCGGTCACAACGCCCAACAACTCCAGCCCCACCGCGTCAATGTTCAGCGTCAACGGAGGAACACTTGAGTTGGTGGGTGGCCGATTTCAACTACAGGAACCGGGCGGGCCCGCGTGGTTCCTGCGGGTCACGGACGGCCATTTCGTGATCCGTGACTGTTCGCTGCTTGGACCGCGAGGCTCAGCCTCCACCCTCGGCGGCCTGATCGACGTCAACGGCTCCACGACAATAGGCAGCGGCCGCATCCTCGGCAGTTTTCTGGCCGGTGGCGGCTCCCTCATTCGCACACAATGCCAACACCGGTCATTGTTGGTAACAGACAGCCTGCTGTTCTCTACCGGAAAGGTTTTCGATCTCGACCTTTCGACATCCCGCCGGTCGTGCCTCGACATTCGCCGGTCCACTCTTTCCGGAGGGGAATCGGTTTTCAATTTACGGGCCACCGAACCTGGCATATCCGATGCCAATCCGACCGACCGCCGGCCATTGGATCTGTTCATCGATGAAACGGTGTTTGCTGCCGGAATCTCCTCCACCCACGACGGCGAACCCCAGGCGGCGATCATCTCGATCCGCAAACAGGTGCTGGATGCTGGGCTGCTCCGTTGGTGGGGAGCCCACAACGGCTTCACCCCCCTGCGACGACAATATCTCGTCGACCCCGGCCGCCCGACGCCGAGCGAACGATGGGGAACGGCACGTCATTTCGCTTCGCTGTTCCCCTCGCCACACCGCATCCGCCCCCTAGATGGCCCTCGTGCCATCCCCCTGGCGACACCGCTTCCGAAGGCCACTCAATTGCGTCCGACCCATTTTCGGATCGCTGCCACAAGCCTCGGGTTGAAGTGGGCGCCCGGCGGCCGGCCCATCGGGGCCGACCTCGACAAACTCGATGCACAACTCGGGACCGTGGGCCCACCTCCCAACTCCCAACCGGGTGAACGCCCGGACTTCTAGCCGCCAGCCTCGATGTCGTCCACATCGGCAGCCTCGTCCAGAACGGCTTTTACCGGCCACGTCAACCGAAATCGGCAACCGGTTCCGGGCCGATTCTCGACCTGAATCTCTCCCCCGTGCTCACCAATGATCTTGCGGCTGACCGCAAGCCCCAACCCGGTCCCGCGGGCTCCCTTTGTCGAAGCGAACAGACTGAAAAGGCGGGGCAACTCGTCCTCGGGAACCCCTGGCCCGTTGTCGTCGATATCGACGAACACGGCTCCGACCGACAGATCGACACCCACCCCGACAACAACCACCGCGTCAGCACGACCTTCAACCGCATCAATCGCGTTGGTGACAACATTGAGCACTGCTCGGTGAATCCCCTCGGGGTCGTAGTCGGCTTCAGTGGGCCCCTCCGGCAACACTCGCTCCAGGACCACACGCGCCTCGTCAGCCCGTGACTGCAGCAATTCACAAACATCACTGACCGTCGCACTGACATCGGTCCGTTTCCACGCGGGGGTGCGATCGGTGCTGTAGGTCAACATGTCCATGACGAGGTCGTAGATCCGGCCCTGGTTGCGATCGACGATCCCCCATCCACGCTGGATCAACTGTTCATCATGATCCTTCAGGCCGAGGTTGATCAGGTAACTTCCTCCACGAACCCCCTGCAAGATGTTCTTGATGTGATGACTGAGCGTAGCGATCGTCTGCCCCACGGCGGCGAGTCGTTCAGCCTGCACCAGCGCCTGCTGGTTCCGCTGCCCGTCAATCGCCAGCGCCGCCTGCCGGCCAATCGACACCAGGAGCCTGAGAGATTCCTCGCTGAGCCGTTCGTTGACCTCTCCTTCGACGACCACTTCGTCCACACGGGTCGTGGTGTCGAGATAGATGGCGCCCAAAACGGCTTGTCGGCCAACCAGCGGTGCACAGACAGCTTCGCGGACACCGGCCTGCAAAATGCTGCCGCCACCCGAAAACCGGTCGTCACGCTGCGCATCGGACGTCCGAACCCCACGCCCGCCTGTCATCACCAGGTCGACGATACTGCGAGGGACCGGCATCACCGGCACTTCGTCCAGTTCGCCGCCACCGTTGCCGCTTCTCGCCCGGTAAACTCGCGGCTCGGGAACCCCTGTTTCCGCCGAGGCCATCAGGACACACCCTCGATCGGCCGACACGACCTCCAGGGCCACGTCGAGGATCGTGACGAGAATCGTATCGAGCGTCGCCGCCGGATCGGCCACCTGCTCGCTGATGCGGTACAGCGCCCCCAGGCTCGCCAACGCCTCGACCTCGTTGACCGACCAGTCCTCCGCGATGTCCGCTGACAGGTCTCCTGCCAACAGATCTGACGCCCCGCCGTCCAGCCCTCCTGAACGCGTCGTGGACATCACGTCAGCGGTCTCACTCACAATGCTCGATCGATCATCATCGCCAGCAACCAGGTCAACCGGCACACGACCGCGTGGAGAAGTCGCTCCGTGGACCTGGAATGCCAACAGCGTGCTGGCCACCTGCAACTGGTCCCCGGAAACGATGACCGCAGTCTCGACCCGAACACCGTTCAGCAACGTGCCGTTGGCACTGCCGAGATCGGTCAGCGTGAACCCCACATCCTGCCACTGGATGGCGGCGTGGAACCGCGATGCCTCGCTGTCCTCTATCCGCACGGAATTCTCGGAGCTGCGGCCTATGCCAACCCGTTGCCGTCCAATCTGGAACCTGGTCCCTCGCCCCACGCCCTCGACGATCAGCAGGCTCGCCGTCGACACGTCCCCGGACCCCCTCCGCGACACCTGATTTCTCAACCGGCTGCGGCCCGTCCCGCACCCCAAAATAACAAACGCCTGGCGGCACAACCGGGTGCCGCCAGGCGTCATCATATCATGCCCGGCCACCGGAGTGGGGCGGACGCTGATCGCGTTGTTCAGGAGGTCGCCGCCGTATAACGGCGTGCCACTTCACCCCAATTGACAACGTTGAAGAACGCCTGCACATAATCCGGGCGGCGGTTCTGGTAATTGAGGTAATAGGCGTGCTCCCAGACATCCAGGCCCAGGATCGGCGTGCGGCCCTCAGAGAGGGGAGTATCCTGATTGGCAGTGCTCTCGACGACGAGTCCGTCGGCACCGACACTCAACCAGGCCCATCCGCTGCCGAACCGTGTCCCGGCCGCTTTGGCGAACTGCTCCTTGAAGGCATCGAAACTGCCGCACGCCGCGTTGATCGCCTCGGCCAGCACGCCATCAGGCTCTCCACCACCGTCCGGGCTCATCACCGTCCAAAACAGCGAGTGATTGGCGTGGCCGCCTCCGTTGTTCCGCACCGCGCCCCGGATGGCCTCCGGAACAGCACCGAGGTCGCTGACCAAATCCTCAACACTCTTGGAGCCCAGTTCGTCATGACCTTCCAACGCACCGTTGACGTTATTGATATACGCGTTGTGGTGCTTTCCGTGGTGAATTTCCATTGTTCGCGCGTCGATGTGCGGTTCGAGCGCGTCGTGTGCGTAGGGAAGTTCGGGAAGTTCGAACGCCATGATGTTCATCTCCTGCGAGGCGGCTCAGAAATGGCCGCTCCGCTCGGCGACCCTGCGGGCACATTGTACGAGCTTCAGGCCTCGCAACAACCGTGGCCACCGATAGCGATCACTCCGTCGGGAACCTACAATGGATCTCGAAGGACCCACGGCTTACCTAACATAAGGCCTCACGCCTCCCATGCGTCCCGTTTCTCTCGCCGCGCTGCCTGTCTACAACGAAGCCGCCCACGTTGACGAGGTGCTCGACAACGTGCTGCGACACTGCCAGGACGTGCTCGTCGTTGACGACGGCTCGACAGACGGAACCGCCCAGAGACTGGCAAGGCGGTCCGATATTCGTGTCGAAACGCACACCACCAACCGCGGCTACGGAGCGGCGTTGCTGACAGCCTTCGATTACGCCATCAACCACGAGTTTGATGTCGTCGTCACAATCGACTGCGACGGCCAGCACGAACCGGAACTCATCCCCGAACTGGTCTCCGCTCTCCAGGCCCACCAGGCCGACATCCTTTCCGGAAGCCGTTATCTGGAAATTGAAAACGACTCCTCGCACCCACCCGAGGATCGCAGGCAAATCAACGTGGATGTGACCGAACGTCTCAATGACGCGCTGCAATTGGAATTGACCGATGCATTCTGCGGCTTCAAGGCGTACCGCACCGAGGCACTCCGCCGGCTGTCACTGACTGAAACCGGCTACGCAATGCCACTGGAGCTGTGGGTGCAGGCAGTGCGAGCGGGAATGCGAATCGTGGAACACCCGGTCCCATTGATCTACCTGGACGAAGAACGATCGTTCGGCGGATCGCTCGACGACGCCAACCTGCGAATGTCATACTACCTTGAGGTCCTCGATCGGGCCCTTGCTGCCACCCCGACCCGCTAACAACTTCGCACCTCGCCCCCTCCACAGCGACCGACCTGCCTCTTGCCCGTGCCTGTGTCGCCCACCATAACCAGACCCGTGTCACGCCGTGTCCCCACGGCGAATCGCGGCATCCTGGCCAGCCCGCCGTTGGCGGAAGCCGCCAAAACGGCGACTGACACCCGGCGGGCGTTCACCGAGTGCCAGACCCCGATTGCGGGAACCACGCTCGCCAGCTGGAAACAACAGTCCGTGGACGACACGCTGTTGGCAGCGGTCGAATACGCTGAAGAGACTGGCCGATCCCTTCCAGACCATTTCCCCGCGGGCCCCCTGCTGGTCGGCGGCCACCAGCCCACGCTGTTTCATTGTGGTGTACTGGTCAAGAACTTCGCCCTCGCTCGACTGGCTCGACACCTCTCCGGCACCGCGCTGAATCTCGTCGTCGACAACGATATTGCCGCTCCTCTCCACCTGGCCGTTCCGGACGGATCGCGAGACCAGCCAGCCACCCGGCTGGTCCCCTTCACATCCGACACCGCAGCCCGCCCCTGGGAAGACCTTCGCCCGGACCTCTCGGCCGCCTTCACCGCTTTCCCCGACCGGGTGGCCGATGCGTTGGCACGATGGGGGATCGACCCTCTGCTGACCAGGATCTGGCCTTCAGCGGTCGCTGCCGCAGAAGCGGGCCGCGGCCTGGCAGAATGTCTTTCGGCCGCCCGCATCGCGATGCAGGACCGTATGGGTCACGGCACGCTCGAACTGCCCATCTCACGTTTGGCCACCCGCACGCCATTTTTGAAGTTCATGGCCATGAGCCTGCTGGAGTCCGAACGGTTTGCCGAGTCTCACAACCGTGCGTTGGCCGGCTACCGCGTGGCCAACCACGTCCGAAGCCGTACGCACCCCGCCGCCGATCTGTGTTGGCACGATGGCTGGCTGGAAACGCCGTTCTGGTGCTGGCATTCCGGAGACACTCACCGTCGCCGTTTGCTCTCACAGGTCACACCCACCAGCATCCGTCTTAGCGACGGCAGCGCATTCAACGTGCAGTGGCCCCTCGACTCCACACCTGATCTCGACCGCCTGGCCATAGCCTTGAGGGACTGCCAGCAGTCCGGATTACGGATTCGCCCCAGCGCCCTCTCAACCACGCTCTTTGCACGAGTGTTTCTCGCCGACTTGTTCGTTCACGGAATCGGCGGTTCCAAGTACGACGAGGCTACCGACTCGCTGATGGCCGACTTCTTCGGCATTTCCCCGCCCCCGTACCTCACCCTCTCCGGCACGCTGCACCTTCCGCTGGGGGGGCCCTTCGACGTCTCGGCCGCGGATCGCAGTCAACTGATCTCACGGCGGCGCAGGATGCTCTACAACGCACAGGAATTTCTCGATGGTGGCCAGGCCTCACAACTCGTCGAACGCAAAACGACACTGATCCAGCATCAAAACAGGGACAGGCTCGACACCTCCGATACCAGTCGGCAGAAGCGACGCTTGCGATATCAGGAGTTCCGGACAGTCAACCAGGAACTGAACCGTCACACGATCGGTGCTCGCCAGGCACTCGACGGAGAACTGCAACGACTCGACCGACAACTCGATGCCAACACCGTGCTGACGAATCGCGAGTTCTCGTTCTGCCTGTTCCCTGAGGACGTGCTTGGCACGTTTCTCGACGAGGCGCTTTCCGAACTCCAATGACACCCCGGGCCACAGGTCCTCATGGCAACACTCCGTCAGCCTCCGGGACTGGTCGGCCGAGCCCCTGGTCGTTTACCATCACATGTCGAAACGCTTTTGAGGTCCTTCCCGGAGCCCGTACTGTGACAGATTTTCGAACTGCTTCACGCCCGTCCCACCCGTGTCCACGTCGCAGCTCGGTGCTTGGCCAGATCTTTCTCTCGGCCACGTTGCTGGCACTGGTGGCCGCCACGGCAGCGGCCTGGCCAGCCAAGGCAGTCCCGGGCACTCAGGATCGGCTCAAAAGCGACCTCCAGTACCTCTCCTCAGACAAGCTCGAAGGCCGCGGCGTCGGCACCAAAGGACTGGACCTGGCAGCCGACTACATCCGGGAACAGTTTCGACGAGCCGGACTGGACGTCAAACAGGTTGACGGAGACGCATTCCAGAAATTCAACCTGGTCACCGACGTCAAACTCGCAACACCGAACTCGGTCAAACTGGTCGGACCCAAGGGGGCTTCGATCGACCTCAAGGTCGGCGCCGATTTCGAGGTCTGTGCTTTTGGCGGCTCGGGCAAGATCAGTGGAGACCTCGTGTTTCTGGGCTATGCGATCGACGCCTCCGATGCCCACTACAGTGATATCAAGGGTGTGGACCTGAAGGGCAAAATTGCCGTCATCATGCGGCGAACGCCGCTTCAGTCCGACTCCAGTGGTCCCTTTGCCGCTCCGCACGGCGGAATATCTCGGCACGCCGCGCTTCGATCAAAGGTCAGCAACGCGTTCGGAGCCGGAGCGAAGGCCATCCTTTTCGTCAACGACCCCTATTCGAATCGCCACAACGCCGAGCAGGCACTTGCCCGCGCCAAAGATGCAGTTGTCACTGCCGCCGTCGCCTTCAACAGCGCCAAGCCATCCGAACCAAAGAAACTCGCCGAAGCACGACGACGATTGAAAGCCTCTGTCGAGCGGCTCGAAGGTGTCCGCACCGTACAGAAGAAGGGTCTCGCCGACCCTTTGATGAAATTTGGTTACGGACGTTCCGGCAACTCCCGCAACATTCCCATCGTCCACATCACGCACAAGGCGATCGACCAGGTCCTCAAGGCCGCTCTCAAAACTTCCCTGTCGGGCCTCGAAGCCGCCATCGACAAGGACTTTCGGGCCAAGAGCCAGGTCATCCCCGGCTGGACAGTTCAGTTGCAGACCTCGATTGAGACCGTCCGCACCGAAGTCAAAAATGTCATCGGTGTCATCGAAGGCAAAGGACCACGAGCAGACGAAACGATCGTCATCGGAGCCCATTACGACCATGTCGGACTGGGTGGGCCCGGATCGCTGGCCCCCGGATCCAAGGACGTTCACAACGGAGCCGACGACAACGCCTCGGGCACCGTCAGTCTGATTGAAATCGCACGACGCCTCGCGGGGCGAAAAAACAAACCGCCGCGGCGGCTCGTCTTTATCGCGTTCACTGCCGAAGAACTCGGACTGATCGGGTCCGCACGTTACGTCAAGGAACCAGTGTTTCCCATCGACAAGACGGTCGCGATGTTCAACATGGACATGGTCGGTCGATTGCGGAACAACCGGCTAATCGTCTACGGCACCGGCACCGCGCCGAGGTGGAAAAAACTAATCGAAACCAAGGGCAAACAGCGGGAATTCGCCCTGTCACTTAAGCCGAGCGGCTTCGGACCCAGCGACCATTCGTCGTTCTACGGCAAGAAGATTCCCGTCCTCCATTTCTTCACCGGCACGCACAGCGACTACCATCGCCCTGGTGACGATTGGCCAAAGGTCAATCTCGCCGGTATGGAGCAGATTCTGAGTATGCTCGAAGAAATCATCATCGAAACAGCCAACGAGAAAACGCGTCCGAAATACATCGAAATCAAAAGCCGGGCCCAGGTGTCACGGACCGGAAGCCGACCTTACGTCGGCAGCATCCCCGACTTCGGATCCGACGGAAAAAAAGGGTACGCGATTTCCGGTGTCTCGCCGGGAAGCCCCGCCCAGAAGGCCGGCCTCAAGGGAGGCGATCTCATCGTCCAGTTCGGCACCGCCAAGATTGGTGGCCTGGACGACTTTGACCTCGCCCTCCGGAAGTACAAGGGCGGCGATGTGGTCAACGTGACCGTGATCCGCGATGGAAAGCGGAAGGCGTTGAAGATCACCCTGGCCAAGCCCCGCTGACCGCAATTGGCAGCTACGGCCGCATGTAGACGATCGCTACGTCTGTGGTCACGTCCATCGGAACGCGGTTACTGGCCGTTTCCGGAATTGAGTTGTAGTCGAGCCGAAAGCCCAGCTTCAGGCTCCAGCGATCCTCATCGTCCAGGGGCACCAGCACGGCCGTGTTGTTTCGGAACCGAAAGACTTCAAGTGACGACAGACTCGGCCGCATCGTTGTCTTCGTCTCCAATCGCGTCCGTTCGAACAATGGCCAATCGATTTCGAACTCGGCAAAAACGTCCGGCGTCACACGATGACCACCGGGCCCGTTGTAGACCTCCATGGTCACAGCCGGCCCAAGCCGCCCCAGGATGTGTCGATCCTTCTTTTCGACAAACCTGTAACCAACCCCGAACGATCCGGTTCCACGGTAGTCGACACCCTGGAATTCGTTGTATTCGTGTTTGCTGCTGAAATACAGCAACCAGTCACCGGGCTGCAAGCGATCGATCGTACTGTCCAAGTACCATCGGTTCGCATTTCGCCGCCCGTTGACCTGTCCGAAACGCCCCCCCCAGTCAATCTGGTGAACCGAGTCCCCCTTTTCCTTAAGCATTTCGGCGGCGACTCGAACAAAATCCTGATCGGTGTTGCCTTTCAGGACCCGCGCCCCGATCTCCAACCGTTTTGTCCACACGGTTGCCGTCTGCCCTGCCTCCTGAACAAGCGACCGCCAGGACACAGGCACGCCAATCCCCAAGTAACGGTCCGCCCTCCCGGTGGCCCCCTGTTCCACACTTCCCAACGACGTGTCCGGAGGGCCATCAGCATCTGCCGCGTGCTCGACGGCTGGCCGCCAGCCCGTCTCGAATTTCTCACTCTCACGCTCGGCTGCCACGCCACAACGGACACCAGCACACACGGCAAGCACCAGGCCGCCGACAACAATCGATCTGCGGACGTTCATATAAAGACCTCGACCTGCACCGGGATCGGCACACCTGCAGACCGAGCCGAACGGAAGGGGGAATGGGAACAATCGGCGGGATTCTAGTTCCACTTGCCGAACTGGTAAAGATGAGCCCGACCACTGAACACGACGTTGCCAAAAGCTGGGTTGCCGCCACACAATACAACCGACACAATGTCCTTGCCCACCCGGGCATACCTTCGCCCCGATCACCCGGCACCCCAGGATCCTCACGAACGGTTCACGGCCATGGCCAAGTCTGGCGCCCGCAAGAAACTGCCCAAGGAAGTGGCGATCATCAATGCCGACAACTGCACAGGTTGCGAGGCGTGCCTGGAGGTTTGCCCGGTCGATTGCATATACAAGGTGCCCGGCTCCACCATTTCGGTCCTACAGACCTGGTGCGAAATCGATGTCGAACGTTGCGTCGGCTGTGAGGTCTGCGTCCACATCCCCACCAAGAAGTCCGACCCGTACGAATTGCTGGTCTGCCCGTGGGATGCGATCGAAATGATCAAAACGGTCGATGTGGCTCATGCCGTTGCCGAAAAGGGCGGGCCAACCGACTACCTGCGAGAGAACTGGGATCGGGTCGTCGAGCCGGCCATTCGCATGGCCGACCTCGCTGCCGCCAACTCGTAGGGCCCAGAGATGGCCGACGGCTTCCGAGTCCTGATCACCGATCGTGCGTGGCCCGATTGTCAAATCGAGCGAGACGTACTGCTCGAGGTGGGCGCACAACTGCTTGAGGCCCCCGACTCCAGCGAAGCCACTTTGCTGGAGTTCGCCTCCGGCGTCGACGCCATCGCCGCCTGCTGGGCACAGGTCACCCCGCAGATCGTAGATGCCGCCCCAAACTGCAAGATTGTCGCCAGGTTTGGTATCGGCCTGGACAACATTCCGGTCGAAGCCTGCACGCTGCGAGGCATACCGGTCACTTATGTCCCCGACTACTGCATCCCCGAAGTGGCCGATCACACGATCGCCCTGTTGCTGTCGGCCGTCCGGAAAACCGCCTTTTTTCATCTCCACACGAAACAGGGTGAGTACGCCCTGGCCGCTGGCCCACCCCTGAGGCGTCTCTCGGGCCTCACGCTTGGACTGGTGGGATTCGGCCGCATCGCTCGCGCCGTTGTGCCGCGAGCGCGTGCTCTCGGGCTCAATGTCGTTGCCACAACGCCCTCTGGCGATGACCATGGCACCGGCTGCCCCATGATGCCCTTCGAGGACCTGCTTCGCACCAGCGACGTCGTCTCACTGCACTGCCCCCTCTCTGAAGACACCCACCACATGATCGACCGCACCAGTCTCGACTGGCTGCAACCACACGCGGTGCTGATCAACACGTCACGCGGCGGGCTGATCGATCATGCCGCCGCCTGGGAAGCTCTCCAGCGCGACACACTCGGAGGCCTCGCTCTCGACGTCTTTGACCCCGAACCTCCCAACCTTTCCGACCCCCTCTTTGCTGACCAGCGGGTCATCGCAACACCACACGCGGCATTTCTGTCGCAGGAATCGGTCGAAGAGCTGAGACGGCGCACCGCCCGTCAAGTCGCCGACGTGCTGGCCGGCCGAATGCCCGAACACGTGGTCAATCCCGAGACCTGCGGGCATCTCACTTCCGACAGCCTCTAGGGCGCCACCACGGGGACCGGCCCACTGGGCACCGTTCCCGCCGACTCGTCCGCACCAGCCGACTGATCCGTCGGCCCCTTCGGGTCCGTGGCCTCGATCTCCCGAATCGTCACCACTTCGTGCTTCTGCTGTTCGATCCGGTCGCCCGTCCCGGTCCTCACCAGGCTGATGTCCACGTACCTGTTCCAATCAGCCCTTCGTGGCACACAGTTATGCGCATCGACGGTCATATCTCCGAAGGCGTATCCACCCTTGAGCGACACCGCCGCGCTGCCACCAGCCAGTTTCACCTCCGTCGGCGATTGACGAGTGGTGACGCTGCCAAACACATCCAGCGTGATCGTTCCCTGTCCGGAAGCCTTGACCGCAAACCGGGTGCTGAATTCCATCGGAACCGGTGAAGCAATCTGCCGATTTCGCATGGCTGGAGCAATCGGAAGCGAATCGGACGACCGTCCCAACAGCACCAACCCAATGCGGTCATAAATGAACTCCGCTGCGGCCGTGCCTTTCCGATCCCCACTGAACAACGTCGCCGGCACGGTGACCAGTTCCAATCCCGTTCTGTCGCCGGTTGTCCGAAATGTGAATCCGCTTCCTACCAGTTCCGACAGATTCGCCAACGCCGTGGGCACAGCCACGGTTTCGTCGTTCGAATCGTACGACTGACTATCGCCAGGCACCTTCTCAGAGTACGTGATACGCCGGTAAACCACCCGATAGCTCAAGTCGCCATCACCTGTGGACTCGACCAACACGTCAAACCAGGCCGACATCTGCGCCTGGCTCGTTTCGATTCCATCCGGCGTCAACTGCGACAGGGTTTGCGTCACCCGCTTCACGAGCGGATGCTTCGAATTCGAATTCGGTCCATCCTGAACAAAAGACGATCCGGGACTTCCCGGATCCGAATCCGGAATCTCACCAATCTGAGAGGCCATGTCCTCGTCCAACAGCAGGTCGTTCTCGTCGAACGTCAGCTGATCCGACGATTCGTTGTAACATCCGCCAATCCACAGCAGCGACCACACCAAACCCGCGCAGACACTTCTCGCGACCGGTTGCTTAGCCATTGCGTCTACCTCGTGACAGATACTGACTCCGACAAAACCGGCGGACGATACCAGTACCCGCCATCTCTGCCAAGATGAAGATCTGGACATACGCCCGACAACGCGATCACGATATTCATAATGACGACATCCGCACTCTCGTTGTGTCACATTGACCACACTTGAATTTGACGTCTGAAGATGATGCCAGCCAAAACGATCCCCTGGAACCCTTTCGTAACTCTTTTATTGACAGCAGTTTGAGATATTTGTCGTCGCCAGATAGGATTCAAATCTTCACGGCGGCATGGTTTCCGCACTTCAGGGACTCCAACAAGGTTTACCGTGGGACATCCCGTTCGTGAAAGGACGCCATCATGGGTCACCATCATTTCCGGAAACACCACAGATCCACAAAATCGAATCGCCTGAACGCGGTGCTTCTCTGCCTGCCACTTTTATTCGCCGCTCCTTTAGCCCAGGCAAAGGATCGACCCAGCCGCTCCTCAGCGCGTCGATCGGCGCCTGCAAGCCGCTCGACCACCACCACCCGCGTCCGAGCCCGTTCGTCTTCGTCCCGCAGCAGCTCTTCCAAATCGTCGAGCGGAAGTGGACGGTCTGTCAGCCGCCCCGCCACACGCAGCTCGAGTGGGTCCAGGCCGACGCGGATCGCTCCAAGCCGCTCCAGTCGCGGCGTCACAACGAGATCAACCTCTAGACCTACAAAATCACCCCGCACCAGCCAACGCCCCACCAGCCGTACCACCAGTCGCC
>DLVV01000291.1 GCA_003445035.1 Planctomycetaceae bacterium
TTGGTCTTGAGCATCACCTGGCCGGCGGCGACGGAAAAGCTGAAGGCGACCTGGTCGTCGCTGAGTCCCATCGGGGCCCGTCGCCGCTCCCGGATCGCCAGGAAGCGGTCGTTCTCGGCGAGCCATTCAACCAGGCGACGTCCCTCGTCAACCAGTTCTTCGGCATCGACCGCGTCGAAGACCAGTCCCAGTTCCGCCGCCCGTTTCGCGGCCACCGGGGCCCCGCCGCAGATGATATCGATGGCGTGGTGCAGCCCGACCAACCGCGGCAGTCTCTGCGATCCGCCCCAGGCCGGGAAGAGTCCGATCTTGACCTCGGGCAACACGATGTCCACGCCCGGTGCGTCGACGGCGATCCGTTCGTCCATCGACAGGATCAGCTCGGTGCCACCACCCAGACACTTTCCGTCGACCAGCGCGACGACCGGGAAGGGCAGTTCGCCAATCGCCGAAAACACATCGTGTCCGCTGGAGAGGCCCTCCTCGATCAACTCGTCGCTGGCATTGACCAACAGGCCGAGTTCGCGGAGATCGGCGCCGGCGACGAACTGGCCGGGTTTGCCACTGCGAACCAGCAGGCCAACGATGTCGTCCCGGCCGCCCAGTTGCCGGACGTGTTCGGCCAACTCCGACATCACCTCCCGGCCCAGCGTGTTGACCGGCTTGTCGGGCAGGTCAATGGTCAACAGGCCGATCGGTCCATCGAGTTCTTCGAAATGCCACGCCGTAGTCATGTCGGACCACTCCACCGTCGTCGTCGACGACTGTCAAGACACCTGTTGTGAGCCGGATCCGTCGCTGTCGTACCGCATCAGGATGTCATCGGGGACGATCCCCTCCAGCAGCACGAATCCGCTCTCGGCGATCGCGGCTCCCAGTTTTGTCGCCGTTCGCACCTCGTGACCGGTCACACGGCGACCGGTCAGACGTCGACGGAAATCGTTGCCCAGGACGACCGCGGCGTCACGGACCAGCGGGTCGCCGTGGGAGTCGGCCCAGAGTGCGGCGACCAGCATCACGACCTGGTCCTGGATCCTCTGTGACAACTCGGCCATCGACACCTGGCGGTCAGGCAGTTTGAGCTGGTGGCGAACCATCAGTGAATCGATCTCGAGTCGTGATCTCTGCAGGCCGTCGACGGCGAACTTCGCCAGGCTCGCCAGTCGACGACACTTCAGTTCCAGGTGGGGGCGTCGCCAGCCAGCCAGCAACTGTTTGAGTTTCCAGATCCCGTAAGGAGTGATTTCGCGTCGCAGTCCCCAGGCGTGAACCGGGTTGAGCGGACTGGGGCGTTTCAGTCCGAGTTCGGATGCCCGTCGCCCGATTGGCTCGAAGAACCGTCGTCCGTGGTCCTTGACCAGCGACTTCAGGAAGGCCATTCCCAGCATTTCGCCCTCGCCCTCGTAAATGCACGGGGCGAGATACTCGTGGACGTTGTCACCGAAGAGGTGACCGTGCAGGAAGGCACGACCACCGTGAGTTTTCATGCACAGCTCGATCGCTGCCTCCTTCTGCGACTCGCTGCCGAAGATCTTGGCGATGATGCATTCCATCTCGCCCCGGTAGCCCTCGTCGAGTTGCCAACTGCACCAGTCGACCAGCGCGTCGCAGCCGACGATCAGTGCCGCCAGTCGACCGACACGCCGTTGCACCAGTTCCCTCCGCTCGATGGCCTGTCCGTAGGTTGTCCTGTAGGCGGCCCAGGGAAGCATCCCGGCCAGCATCACTCTCATCGAACCCGCCGCGGTGGCACACAACGCCACGCGGCCGCGATTGAGTCCGTGGTAGGCGATTGTCAGTCCATCGCCACGCGAAGGATTCAGCAGGTTGCGACGGGGGACCCGGAAGTTGGTGAACTTCAGGCCGTTGTTGAACGAGTGTTTCAGGGCGTAGAGTCCATACGGCACGACCTGGAAGTGCTCGTCTTCCTCGTCGGGCAGGTCGGCGATCAGCACCGCGGGTCGATCGTCGATCCGGCAGACCAGGCCGATGGTGCGGCCCGGGACGGCGTTGGTGATGAACAGTTTCTCGCCGTTGACCACGTAGTCGTCTCCATCGGCGACCGCCGTGGTCTTCATCGCGGTCAGGTCCGATCCGGCTCCCGGTTCGGTCAGGGCGAACGCCGAGATCCTTTCACCGCGAGCCAATCGTGGCAGGTATCTCTGCTTCTGCTCGTCGTTACCGAAACCGATCAATGGGTCGACAGCGCCGATGCACCCGTGCACGCTGGCCAGGCCGGCGACGGTGGCGTCGTGAGTGGCCATGCGGGTCAGGAAACGGGCGAACTGCGAAAAGCTGGAACCGGAACCACCATACGTCCGGTCGACCAGCAACCCCCAGTAACCCGCCGCCGACAGCGCGTCGAGTGTTTCTCGGGTAATGCGTCGGTCGTCGCCCAGCAACGTGCCCGCTCGACGCCGGTCGGCGACGACATTCACCGAGTCGGTCATCACCCGGTCGACTTCCACGTCATCGGGTACGTCCCGTGACACGAACAGATTGACCGGAAACGAATGTTCCCAGACCGCCTGGTGGACGGGGCTGCCGACGGTCTGGTACTTGCGGTCAAACAGCGACTCGACCTGTTCGTCGGCTCGGTCGATCGCCCCGGTGGTACGGGCCTCTTCCTGGCTCTTTCCGCTGAGTGTCAGGGCGGTCTCGACGAAGCTCGTTTCCGCCGAATCCACGCCGATCTCACCGCTGTCGACTGGGGCCTTAGCGGGGGATTCACGGGTTGGAGGATCGTTGCGAACGTCTGTGCCGGGAGTCGTCATGTCCAGGCCTTTTCTACGCGGGACTGCCGAAGTCACCCTAGCTGAATGAAGGTATCGGCCCAAGTCCGTCGGTGGGAAGAATGATCGTAAGTCGTGTGCTGGGAGGAGGATTCGTCGAGACCCGATCGGCTGGTTTGCTAGACAGTCTGAACTGCGGTATGGTCGGCCCGGTTCGAGTGCCGTCGCCCCCTGTCCGGGGAAGCATCGGCATCGAGTTGACCGCACCCAGGTCGATAGGACATCAGAAGCTAGGGAGAGTCAGGCATGCGGCAATTGTTCCGGGCCGGGATCGGCGTGATGGTGGTTTGTGCGTGGGCTGGGTGCAGCGATGCACCGACGGCTGAGGCTCCGGAGGTTGAGGCGGTGACCGACGAGGAAACGGCCAGCCCGGTCGCGGCAGCGGCGACGGATTCCACGGACTCAAAGGATGACGCGCTGTTGGCGGCGCTGGTGGCAGCGGCCGAAAACAACGACCCGCTGCCGGTGGCCAAGGACGAGAAAGACAAGAAGAAGATCGAAGTGGCCAGGGTGGCCCAGGCGGCCCTGGATTTGACCGAGGCCCTGAAGGCCAGTGCCTTGAGAGCCCGGGTCGACGGCAACGGCAAGCCGATCGTGCTCGACTTTCACGGCCGGTACCTGACCGACCAGGGGCTGGCAAAGCTGAAGGGACAGATAACTCTCCAGCAGTTGTTCCTCAATCGGCAGCAAGGGATCACCGACATCGGCCTGGAACACCTCAAGGGGCTGACCGCGTTGCGGACGCTTCACCTGTCGGAGACGCCGATCGGTGACTCGAATCTCGAGGCTCTCGCGACTCTCAAGGCCCTGCAGCAACTCGACCTGTCGGGAACCAAAGTCAGTTCGGCTGGACTGGAACACATCAAGTCTCTGACGGCTCTGATCGAGTTGAACCTCTCAAGATCTCCGGTTACCGACTCGGGTTTGGTGTACCTAAAGCTGCTGACGAAGCTCCAGCGGCTCGATTTGGCCAACACCGAAGTTGGCTCAGCCGGTCTCGAATCTCTCGCGGCACTGAAACTGGCGGAACTGCGTCTGGACGGCACACGTGTCGATGATGCCGGGCTGACGCATCTCAAGTCGATGACCAGTCTGCGGCAACTGGTGCTCTCGTCGGGAATCGGCGACAAGGGCCTCGAATCGGTCAAACCGCTGACGGGCCTGCTGCGTCTTGATGTCGGTGGCAGTGGAACGATCAGCGATGTCGGTGTCGAGCACCTCAAGAGCCTGACCGCGTTGCAGCGTCTGGACCTGTCCGGGACCGGCGTGACCGATTCCGGTTTGCTGTCGGTCAAGGGACTGGGCAACCTGCAGCGGCTCAGCCTGGCCCGCACCCAGATCACCGACTCGGGCCTCAGGCATCTGCGGGCACTGTCGAACCTGCGTGAACTGGATCTGACCGGGACGAAGATGCGTCCAGGAGCCGTCAGGCAACTGCAGGCCGCGTTGCCCAACTGCCACATCCTCGGATCCGGCGACGGCTAGGCCGTCGTGTCACGGCCGCGGACGACCCGGAACTCGCGTTCGTCCTCGGGTGGGCCGATCCACCGGCAGTTGCCGGGGATGTAGTGTACGGCGAGCCCGCGGCGGGACTGGCTGGTGCCGTTCGGTCCCGATCGGTGCAGCAGGATGCCGTGGTGAAACGAGCAGCCGCCGGAGGAGAGCGTGATGCCGCGGGACCGAACCTCATCGATCTGGGCATCCGGCACCTGCATGTCCTTGCGGTTGCCGATCGTCCACTGCTGGTCGTGATCCAGGATGCCCTCGCAGTGACTTCCGATGATCACGTGCATGCAGCCGTTGTCGATGGTGACCTCGTCGAGAGCTGTCCAGCAGGTGACGACGATTTGCGGATCGAGCGGAAAGTAGGCCGAGTCCTGGTGCCAGGGTTTTTCGACGCCGCCGGGAGGCTTCATGAACAGTTGGCTGTTGAAGACCTTGATGTCGGGACCGATCAGGGCTTCGACCACGTCGAGGATGCCCGGATGTGCTGCGTGGTTGGCGAAGATGTCGTCGTGGAAGTGGCAGTGGTTGATCTTCCGCAAAGTCGACAATTCGACGACCGAGGCGCCGGGCTCGAGTTCGAGGAATTCGATCGGGTAGGACACCGATCTCGCGGCGATCTCGGTCGTTCTGCGTTTCAGGCTGTCAACGGTGGCCGGGTCGACCAGCGGGTCGACCACCAGCACGCCGTCAGCCTGAAAACGGGTCGCGTATTCGGAGGTATCTGCAGCGGCTGAGATCAATGTGGACATTGTCGATCGGAACTCCGTTGTGTCCAGCGGGTCACGGCTTTACGAGGGCGGGGTGGTGATCGTACCCTGAAGGATGTCCGGTGTCAGTGAAGGATGGTTCAGCATGAGACTCTCGTTTTATACCTACAGTTACACCGATCGGCTGAAAATGCCGATCGTCCCGTGCCTGGAGCGAATTGCCAAGGCGGGCTACTCGGGGATCGATGTCTCGGGTACCAACGGGAACTCGGCCGACCCGCGGTCATTTGACTCCTCCCGTCGCAAGCTGACACGGCGGACGGCCGAGCGTCTGAAGCTGCGGCTCGAGGCCGTCATCACCCATGCGGAACTGACCAGTTCTCTGGTCGATCCCAAGCAGAAGCCCCTGGATCTGGTCGGCACCGTTGACCTGGCTGCCGACCTGGGTGCGACGGTGGTGACGTTCCACATGGGTGGTTATCACGACGGGGTGGATCGCAAGGTCGAGTGGAAGCGGACGGTGGCGGCCATCCGCAAGGCGGCCGATCACGCCGCATCCAAGCATGTTCACCTGGCTGTCGACGGCATCTGGCCGACCTGGATCAACGACAGTCCCGACGTTCAGCAACGTCTCTTTGACGACGTCGACAATGAGCACTTCGGGATCAATTTCGATCCCTGCTACCTGACCCTGATGGGCGTCGATCCGTCCAAGCTGGCTCGCCGTTTCTCCAAGCAGATCGTTCACGCGCACCTCAAGGACCACAAGGGCACCTACCCGAAGTGGACGCACCTGCTGCCTGGCCGGGGCGTGCTGGCCTACGACCGGATCTTCCGCGGTCTGAAGGCGGCGGGATTTGCCGCCAGCGCGTCGGTCGAGTGCTTCACGAACATGAAGTTCGAGACGGCCTGCGACGAGTGTTACGGGGCGATGGACAAGGCGGCCAAGGCCGGGGGCGTCCGCTTCACTCGGACTTGACCGGCAGGCTCAGCACCAGTCCCGCCACCGGGTTGCGGCGGCGGGTGGTGTGGCAGCGGATGCAGTTGGCAAACAGCACGATCGGCGCGGCCATCCGGTAGGTCCCGTCGCGGACCTCCTCGTGCCGCTTCTTCCCGGTGGCCAGGGCCCGCACGGCCGCCTTCTCGAATACGGTCTTCGCCTTGTGGTCGATGTTCATGGCCTGTGCCGTAACGGCCAGCCAGCGGGCTTCGACTCCCCAGCGACGTCGCCCGGTGTAGAACACGTCTTCCAGGGCCCGCGACGGAATGACCCGTTGCTTGTCCGGCTCGAAGTAGTGCCGATGCATTGTCAGCAGGGTCGATTCGTAAATGTCGTGCAGCAGTTGAGCTCGTTGTCGAGCCTGTTCGAGTGGCAGGGGTTTGGCCGCCAGGGATTTCAGCCCCCCGGTTTTCTTCTTGGGTTTCTTTGTGGTGCCGGCCGCCTTTCCCGGTTTTTTTACGGGGTGGTTGCCGGGGGCAGCACTGATCAGCGTGACAGCCAGGGCCGCGAACAGCAGTCCCCGGTACGAGTGACCTGGGAGCGAGCGTTGGGGGTGGGTCACGAGTGGTTGTCTCCGGGCAGATCGAGAAGGGCCACCGCGTTCTCACGGAGGATCAGCTTCTTCTGGTCGTCGGTCAACTCGGCA
The DNA here is from genome assembly GCA_003445035.1 of Planctomycetaceae bacterium. Classification (GTDB taxonomy): domain Bacteria; phylum Planctomycetota; class Planctomycetia; order Planctomycetales; family Planctomycetaceae; genus UBA8437. The sequence goes on from DLVV01000291.1 coordinate 6,652, forward strand.
TGGTCGATTCTCGCCCGCTGCATCTCGGCCGAATAAAGCGGGGTGTCGGTGCCGTAGAGGATCCGGTCGGCCCCGATCTCACCGACGGCCCATTCGACCAGTTGCGGCATGAGCGAGCGGGCACTCGAGGTGTCCACGTAGACGTTGCCCTGGGTCGATGCCTGGATCGCCCGTACCTGGGTGGACGGATCTCCAGCAGCACCTCCGCCATTGCCCAGGTGCGCCAGGAGCAACCGGATCTCGGGATAGCGTTCGGCGAACGGCAGGAAATCGACCGGCAGGCTGTTTTCGTCCCCGCTGTGGACCAGCACCACCGCCCGTTGCTCGGCGGCGAAGGCAAACAATGCGTCGCCGTGTTCGGTGATCGGGTAACAGTGCTCCTCGGGATGCAGCTTGATGCCCACGCAGTGCGGTGCGGACAGCATCTCGGTCGCCTGCTCGTACGTTTCGGGACGAGTGGGATCGATGATGACCCACTGCAACAGTCCGTCGGTGTCCGGCACGATTCGGGCGGCCTCGCGGTTGCCCTCGGCCGCGTCGGCACGGCCACGCGGCATCAGGCCCAGCAGGGGCGAGACCACCGTCCATTCGGTCCGTGCTCGCCGGGCCCGAGCCACTACCGTTTCGGCGTCGCCGCTGGCCAGCCGGTTCTGCAGATCACTGAATCCGTCCCGGGCGTACGGTCCGTAGTGGGCATGCACGTCGATTGCGGGGAATTCTCGAATGTCGTCCATCAGTGGAGTCTCCAGGGCGGTCGTGACGAGGAGATCAGATCGCGTCGAGGATAGCGTGTGCGGCATTGTGACCGCAGGCCCCGGTGACTTCACCACCAGGATGAGTTCCGGCTCCGCAGAGATAGAGTCCGGCGATCGGAGTGCCGTAGCCGCCCCAGCCACTCATCGGCCGGAGGTCGAGGTACTGTTCGGGGACGATGTCCAGGTGGCGGATATTGCCGTCGGTCAGCCAGACCCGCCGTTCGAGATCGGCCGGGGTGAACAGCGACCAGTCGATCAGGCAGTCCCTCAGGTCCGGAGCGTACTGGCACAACACGTCGATCAGGGACTCTCCGACGCTTTCCCGCAACTGGTCCCAGTCACCGTCTTGAGGATGTACCGGAGCGTACAGGCCCCAGACCGACATCACGTGTCGTCCCGGCTCGGTCAACGTGTCGTCAATCACCGAGGGGATCTGCACCTCCATCACCGGTTCGGACGCCGGCCGTCCCGAGGCTGCGTCGTGCCAGGCTTTCGCGTAGTAGTCCATCGACGGGCAGATCTTCATGCTGGCGATGTAGCGGGGGTCGTAGCTGTCGGGGAAGTACCGGCTGAAGTCCGGCAGGCGGTCCAGCGCCGCGTGGAATTTCAGGTAACCGGTCCGGGTCCTCAACTCGCGGGCGGGCGTGACCGAATCCGCCGGCAACCGGTCTGGGCCGACCAGTCCCAGCAACGTTCGCTTGGGATCGGCTCCGGAGACGACGAGCTTCGAAGAGATCTCGGTGCCGTCGTCGAGTACGACGCCGTGGGCGCCGTCGCTGTCAATCATGATTCGCTCGACGATCGTCCCGGTGCGGATCTGCACTCCCTGCTCGCGGGCCGAATCGGCCAGCGAGTTGGCGATCATTCCCATCCCCCCTCGGACGATTCCGACATCCTCGGGACGGCTGAAGGCATCGCAACGGATGTGCGTGTAGCAGAACGCTCCGCCGGAAGCTTCGGGATCGCCCACGTCCTGAACCTGCAGGAATGATCCCCGAACGGCTTCGTCCTCAAAGAACTCCCGGACCAACTCTCCCATGCTGATCGTCATCAGCCGATCCAGGAAAGCGGCTTCGTCGGTTCCGGCGACCGAGGCTCGCAACTGGTCGCGGGTGGGAGGCGGTCGGAGAAACCATGGGTAGACGATGGATGCGGCGCGGCGCCAGAACGCGTGCCACTCGGGCAACGCCGCGGCGTCCCGCAGCGAAAAACTCGCCAGTTCCTCCTGTGTCCGTTCCAGGGAGTGCCACCGTGCCAGGCGGCGTCCGTCGGGATAAGGCTGAAATGGCTCGGGGTCCAGTGGCAGCACCTCGAAGCCGAATTTCCGCATCTCCAGATCGTCGATCACTTTCGCCTGCAGCAGATGGCAGATGTAGGAGCAGGACGAGACGCGGAAGCCGGGAAACAACTCCTCGGTGGCCGTTGCGCCGCCGACGAACTCGCGCCGTTCGAGTACCAGGACATCGAGTCCGGATCGGGCCAGGTAACCGGCGCAGACCAGCGCGTTGTGGCCGCCGCCAATGATGATCGCGTCGTGGTCGGGCACGGGGCAGATGGGGGTGGGGGTGGGGGGAAGGCGTTCAGGAGGTGGGTACGGCGTGGAAGGCGTCAAGAGTCTGGGTGGTGGTGCCGATCTTGGCGCTGTCGGGATCGTGTCGTTCTCCCCTGGCCTCGACCAGGCCGCCGGGAACCAGTTGGCTGTGAAATTCCAGCATGCGGGCACGGCCCTTGGGGTCAGCGACAACGGTACGGGCTTCCCAGCCCGCGAAGGTTCTTTTTCCCACCGTCCGCGTCGCTTTCAAGCGGGTGACGTCGCGGGCGGTGTGGCGAGGCTTGGGGCCGCGGACACGGACCAGTTGCTTGAGGAAGTGTGGGGCGGTGTCCGGGCTGTACCACGACTTGGTGGTGACGGTTACGGCGTCGACAACCCGGGTGATGGTGTGGGTCTGACAGGTGTGGCTTTGCCCCAGGATCTTGACCTCCCCCAGGCTCAACCGTTCGTTGCGACGCCCGTCACGGCGGGTGCCGTCCCAATTGAGAGTCACCGGCTTGGACTTTTGGGGTTTGTCGTTCTTGCCCACGCCGACGACTTCGGTCTGAAGCGTCACCCCGTGCTCATCGACCTTCAGCAATCGCGTCGTGACCAGTTGCTCCCGTTTTGTCTTCTGCTCGTTCTCACCGACCGATTCGACGATCACGCGAAGCCGTGTCCAACTGCCGGCTGCGAAACGTCCCCAGGGATGTTGTTCGCGGGGGATGTCTTCGGCCAGGACCGCTGCGGGGAACAGCGCCCATGTCGAAACGACAAGCAACAGCCTGGCCGGTGAGGTCCCGGAATACGCGGCGATCATCGCTGTTCTCCGGTCGTGGACATGAGGGGACATGGCGTGACGGGTAGATTGTGCCCGCCCGGCCGCCGGCACGCCAGTACCAGCCCCATCGCAATCATCGACCTGGACCATACGGGCTCTTTGCGACACCCCTTCGTCGTCGTAAGCTGGTCCGATGTCGACCCACGCATCGTCATCCTCCGGGTCCCCATTGCTCGAACTGACGGGAGTCTGCCGTTCGTTTGGAGGCGTGGTGGCCTTGCAGCCGACGACGCTTGCCGTGGTCCCGGGTGAGATTCTCGGGCTGGTCGGAGAAAACGGGGCTGGCAAATCGACCCTGATCCGATTGGTCAGTGGCGTGCTGAGTCCCGACCACGGCGAGATCTCCTGGCAGGGCCGCAGGGTGGCACTGGATTCTCCTCGTCGAGCCATCGACCTGGGCATCGCCACGATCCACCAGGAGCTCGAGTACTGCGGCCATCTGACGGTCGCCGAGAACATGTTGTTGGGTGAACGATGGCCGCGGCGTTGGGGAGGACGAATCGATTGGGAGGCGATGCGGGCCGAGGCGGGGCATCGCCTGTTGCGAGCCGGTTGCGAAGTCGCCGCCGACGTCGAGTTCTCTCGGCTCACGGCAGTCGAAAAGCAACTGGTGGCCATTGCTACGGCACTGGCCCGCGATGCGAGGCTGCTGATTCTCGATGAGCCCACTGCCAGTCTTGCTGCTCCGGATGCACGGCGGCTGATCGATCACCTCAAGACGATCCGGGATTCCGGGGTGGCCATCATCTACGTCTCTCACCGTCTCGACGAAGTTCTTGAACTCTCCGACCGGATCGCCGTACTGCGGGACGGCGAGTTGGTCCACCTGTCTGAGGCCGACGCGCTGGACGGTCCGGATCTCGTCCACGAGATGGTCGGGCGTCCGCTGCAACAGGTCTTCCCTCGAACTCGTGACGGTTCTTCCATCGTTGATGGTCCATCGTCGACGCCTGGCAACGTGCTGTTACGGGTCGAAAATCTGTCCCGGAATGGGATGTTCGAGGAGGTGTCGCTGGATGTGCAGGCGGGGGAAGTGGTCGGCCTGGCGGGACTCGTCGGAGCCGGCCGGTCGGAACTGGCCCGGGCCATCTACGGCCTGTACGGTCCCGATTCCGGCACGATGGAACTGCTCGGCCGCCCCTGGCAGCCGAAGTCGCCGTGGGACGCTCTCGAGGCCGGGTTGGTTTACCTGCCCGAAGAGCGAAAACGGCACGGGTTGGTCGCCGATCACGATGTGTCCTCGACTCTGGCCATTGGTATCCGCGATCGGTTGACGCGCTGGGGATTGGTTCGAGGGGCCGAGCAGCGACGTCGCGTGGCCGAAATGATCTCCGCCTATGACATTCGCTGCAGCGGTCCCGGGCAACTGGTCGGAACGCTCAGCGGCGGCAATCAGCAGAAGGCCCTGCTGGCCCGGTGGCTGGAGCGAGATCCCCGCGTGTTGATACTCGACGAGCCGACCCGGGGGGTCGACGTAGGAGCCAAGGCCGAAATCCATTCGGTTGTCGACCGGCTGGCGGCGGCCGGTCACGGCGTGCTGTTGATTTCCAGTGACCTGCCCGAGGTGGTGGGGATGAGTGATCGGGTGCTGGTGATGAGCCGTGGGAGGCTGGTGGCGGAATGTCGCGGTGAGACTCAGACCGAGCGGGACGTGTTGCAGGCCGCCGCCGGGCTGTCATCCACGTCCCGGGAGGCCGACGGATGCTGAGTCGGATGACCGCCCCGGTGCGTCGGCGTATGGTCTGGCTGCTGGCCGGCAACGTGGGGCTGCTGCTTTTGATCTTCGCTTGTCTGATGCCCGGCGACACCGTTCCGGGTGCGATCTCGCGGCTGGGAACGGTGCTGGTCGACACGCCACGAAATATCGCTCCAGAAATGCTGGCGGCGATCGGCCTGACGGCGATCATCTGGACCGGCGCAATCGATCTCTCGATCGGCAGCGTGATGGCTGTCGGTGGTGCCGTTTTTGCGATGGGGTATTCGCACGGGGCGCCGCCGTTGGTCTGTTTCGGCAGTTGCCTGCTGGCGGCTGGTGGACTGGTGGCCGGAAATGGTCTGTTGGCCCGTTGGCTGGGGATTCCGGCACTGATCGTCACGCTGGCCGGATTGGCAGCCTATCGCGGGCTGGCCCTGGTGTTGGTCAACGTGGGTGTCCCCGGGTTCGACGGAAACCTGACGGTGCCGGAGGACATCTTCCGCGTGCCGGGCCGAGACTGGGCCGCCTGGTTTCTGTTGTTCGCCGTGGGAGGGGCGGTCTGGTGTGAACTGTTTGGTCGCCTGCCACGCTTGTGGCTCGCTCACGGCAGCTCTCCGGCTGCCTGTCGGCTGCATGGTCTGGACCTGTCACGATTGGCCTTTTCGGCGTTCCTTTTCGGCGGTTTCTACCTGGGACTGGGAGCCACGCTTTACGTGTCCAACCAGCAGACGATCGACCCGGCTCGCATGGCACTGGGATTCGAATTGTCGGTGATCGCGGCGGTGGTTCTGGGTGGGACCAACATCTTCGGTGGGGAGGGCAGCTTTCTGGGCACCCTTCTGGGTGTGGTGTTCCTGTACCTGGCCCGGCAGGCCCTGATCTATGCGTTCGATGACCCACACGCTCGCCAGGCGGTCGAGGGGGCGTTGATCCTGGGAGTGATCGGCTTCGACTGCGTCCTTCATCGGACGGCACACCGGATGGAGGAATTGAAGTGAGGGTCGTCGCCTTGCTGGTCCTGCTGGTGCTGGAGTTGGCCGTTTTCGCCTCGGTCAGTGGTGCCGACATGTCATCCGTGTCGGGCGTGCTGAATTATCTCGAACTGAAGTTCCTCGACCTGGTGCCCGGCCTCGCTCCTGTGCTGTTGCTTTCGGTCGGCATGACCCTGGTGCTGGTGACCGCCGGCATCGACCTGTCAGTCGGATCGATGTTGGCGCTGGTTGCGGCGGTGATGTCACTGTTTGACGGTGGAACCACGTTCTGGTTCACGGCTGTTCCGCTGGGACTGGTGGTCGGCGTGGGGCTGGGCCTGTTCAACGGAGCGCTGGTGGCTCGACTCGACGTCCCTCCGATTGTGGCCACGCTGGGAACAATGATCTTCTACCGCGGCCTGTGCCAACTGGTGATGCGCGATGCCGAACGGGCGCCGTTCTTCGACGTGCCGGGGTACGAATGGCTGGGTGGGTTCAGCGGAGCCCTGGTGACGGTGGGACTGGTGGCCGGTGTTGGAGGCTGGTTCTGGGGTCGTTCGCGGTGGCGTCGCGAGTTGTTGCTGGTGGGAGGCAACCGGGTGGCAGCCCGCTACGCCGGGGTCCCGGTTGACCGGAGGTTGATGGAAACGTACGCGGTGATGGGTGTGCTGGCGTGGGTTGCCGCGACCTGCTTCACGGCACGAAACGGAGCGGTCAATGCCAGCACCGCCACGGGGCTGGAACTGAAGGTGATCGTGGC
>DLVV01000026.1 GCA_003445035.1 Planctomycetaceae bacterium
GATGTCATCAGCAGCCGGTGCAGTTGCTTGAGGCTCCAGCCCTGCCGGATGAATTCGGTGGCGAGCCAGTCGAGCAAACGGGGGTGCGTGGGCCGTATGCCGAGCGTGCCGAGGTCACCGGGGGTGGGAGCCAGGCCGCGACCGAAATGGTGCATCCAGCTGCGGTTGACGATCACGCGTGTGACCAGGGGATGTTGGCCGTCGGTCAGTCGCTTCGCCCAGGCCAGCCGACGGCCGGTCGAGGTGATGGCCTTGTCGTTGGCCGGCAGTTCGACGGGAGCCGTTGTGGTCACCGCCAGGATCGAGAGGTCCGACGGGGTGACCGGTTCCCTGGGCTGGTTGATGTCACCCCTGAAAAAGACCTTGGTCACCGGCACCGCTCCGCTGTCCTCGGTGAGGACGCGGATATAGGTCTGCTCGGGCTTGGTGGCCCTCAAGTCGGTGGCCCGCTTGGCGATCGCCTTGAGAGTGTTGGCGGCCTTCTGGTCATAGAGGTACAGCGATCCGGCCGAGACGTTGAGACTGGGGAATTTCTTGAGCAGCGCGAGTTGTTCGGGAGTCCGTTTCTTGGCGGCGGTCTTGCGGGCCTCGCGGGCTTTCTTCCGGATCGCCTCGGGCAGCTTGGCCACCTCCTTGTCGAAGGTCTGCTGGATGAAGACGTTCTGTTTGCCGGTCCGCTCGGCGTCGATCTTCTTGGCTTCGCCCTCGATCTTGGCGGCCTCGGACTTGTTGTCATCGGTGTAGAGCGAGATCAGCCGCCCCCCCGGCTTTTTCCAGCGGGCGACGTTGAGCGCCGGCTCGAAGATGGCTCGCAGGCGGTAGTAGTCGACCTGCGGAATCGGGTCGTAGCGGTGATTGTGACACTGCGCACAACCAACCGTCAGTCCGAGAATCGCGGTGGAGACCACCTTGAGCGTCTCGGCGATGACCTGGTTGCGGTTGGCGACATTGTTGGAACCGGCCGTGCCGTCCGGCGCGGTTCTCAGGAATCCCGTCGCCGTCAGCAGCCGGATCTGTTCAGCCGTGAGGTTCTGGTAGGGGAGCTTGACCAGTTCGTCTCCGGCAAGTTGTTCGACCAGGAAGCGGTTCCAGGGCCGGTCGGCGTTGTGACCGGCGATGACCCAGTCGCGGTATTTCCAGGCCCATTTTCGCTGTGGGTCGGTGTTGGTCACTCCCTCGCTGTCGGCGTACCCGGCCGCGTCGAGCCAGTGGCGGCCCCAGCGTTCGCCGTAGTGCGGGCTGGCCAGCAGTCGGTCGATCAGCCGCTCCCACGCGCCCGCGGCCGTGTCGGCCAGGAACCGTCTCTGTTGTGCCGGCGTCGGTGGCAGGCCCAGCAGGTCGAACGTCGCTCGCCGCAGCAGGGTCGGCCTGGCCGCCGATCCGGCCAGGCCGTGACCGGCGGCTTCGAGTTGTGACTGGATGAACAGGTCGACGGGATTGCGGATTCTCCCGGCCTCTCGAACCGTCGGCGGCTGCGGTCGCCGGACGGGCTGGAAGGCCCAGAACTCGCGATCGTCTTCAGTGAACTGGAATCCTCGGCCCAGGGTCTTTGGTTCGGGGCGGACCGTCGACGCTCCGGTGGCGATCCACTTTCGCAGCACTGCGATCTGTCCGGGAGTCAGCTTCTTGCTGTCTTTCCCCGGAGGCATTTCGCCGGTGGTCACCCGTTCGATCAGCAGGCTCTCGCCGGGTTTTCCGACCACGATCGATGCGCCGGATTCTCCGCCGGCGATCAGGAACCGTTTCAGCCGGAGATCCAGTCCCCCCTTCAGCTTGTCGGTATCGCCGTGGCACTCGAAGCAGTGGGCCTTGAAGATGGCCCGCACGTCGCGCTCGAATGTCAACGCGGGTGGTGCTGCCGTGGAGAGAGATGGCAGGAGGCCGATCAGCAGTGTGGGAACAGCCAGGATTCGCATCGGGGCAACCAGGGGAGTGGTGGGTGGCCGCGCGGGGGGATTTCCGTTTGGCCGGAGGAATCTTCAACGATTCTCGACTACCCCCCGGCTGCAGGCAAGGTCAGCCATGTTGAACCCGGGCCGGTGCGGCGTTGCCCGACCCGTTCGGCTCGGGTACACCTAGGGCGACACGTACCTCGTCATCGCCTTTGAACGAGCACTGGGAGCAGACAATGACCGGCCACATTTTCAGCGTCATCCGTCGGCAATCGGCCATTTTTCGGGGACTGTTGCTGTTGGCTGCGGTCGTCACCTCCTCGGCCACCGCTGGCGACTGGCCGGGGTTCCTCGGGCCCAGCCGCAATGGGATCAGTTCCGAGACCGGGCTGGTGGACACGTTTCCTGCAACCGGCCCCAGGGAGGCCTGGCGGGTGTCCGGGGGCGTGGGGATGTCGGGCCTGGCCGTCGCCGATGGTCGGGTGGTGACCCTGGTTGAGTCGGGCACGAAGCAGCAGGTCTGGGCACTGGACTTCGCCAGCGGCAAGACGCTCTGGAAGACCGACGTGGCGGCCGCCTACCGCAACGGCATGGGCAACGGGGCCCGGGCGACTCCGACGATCGCCGGCGGCCGGGTTGTCGTGTTCACCGGGGAAGGCCGTCTGTTGGCGCTCGACGCCAAGACGGGGAAGGTTTCCTGGCAGCAGGATGTGATCACGTCGCTCAAGGGGCGGGTGGCCGATTACGGAATGGCCTGCTCACCGCTGGTCGTCGGTGACCTGGTGGTGGTCACCCCGGGTGCCCCGCGTGCCGCGGTGGCCGCCTACAACCTGTCCGATGGCGAGTCGGCCTGGACCGCCGGCAGTGGCTCGGCCGGCTATTCCTCTCCGACGGTGCTCACCGCCGGTGGCCGTCGACAGGTCGTGGCCTTTCTCGGTGACCGGGCCCTGGGACTCGACCCGGCCAAGGGCACGTCGTTGTGGAGCCACCCGTACGTGACCGATTTCGAATGCAACATCGCGACGCCGCTGGTCCACAAGGGCCGGGTGTTTCTCTCGTCAGGCGAAAACCACGGCAGCGTGATGCTCGAGCTGAAGAAGTCCGGCACGGCGTTCACCCCGGCTGTCGCCTGGCAGTCCCAGGGACGCCTCGCGGTCATGCGGAACGAGTGGCAGACCTCGGTCCTGCTGGGTGGACATCTCTACGGCATGGACAACGTGGGCGGCGCCGGTCCGATCACTCACCTGGGCTGTGTCGATGCGGCCACCGGCAAGCTGGCCTGGAAACAGAACCGCTTCGGCAAGGGCAACCTGATCGCCGCCGACGGCAAGCTGTGGATCAGCACGATCCGCGGTGACCTCGTCCTGGTGGCCGCCTCGCCCAAGGGCTTCCGTGAACTGGCCCGTGCCGAGGTGATCGGTCCAACCCGCCAGGCACCCGCACTGGCCCACGGCAAGCTGTTGCTGCGGGACGATGCCCAGATCGTCTGCCTGGACGTGAAGAAGCCCGCCGCCAAGTAGGACGTGATCCCACATCACCCAGCAAACAGAAAGGCCCGTCGACCATGCCCGCCGAGTTGCTCGATCGCGAGGAGTACGTCGAGCAGGCGTACTTCTTCCGGGCTTATCGCGAACGGCTTGCCGATGCGGTGCCGTCCCAGGAGATCCTCGCGCAGGTCCGCGAGGAGTTGCTCAGCAACACCCGGTTGCCGGTGGCGTTGGAAGTGATCGAGGGTGAGTTGCTGTTGCGGGGACAACTGGTCGACGGCATGCAGCACCTCGGCCACTATTTCACTCCGTTCCAGATCTTCGTGATCGGGCAGTCGGAGGACGAGAAGGCGAAGTTCGACCAGTACACGGCGTTGCACGTGCTCGAGAAGGAGGCCGAGTACCGTGCCGAGGAGCCGACTCCGCAGGGGCTGTTCATCTACCACTTCGAGGCGATCTCGCGGAATCATCTCGGGTACGACCGTGGTCTCGAGGCGGTTGCTGCCGACCCGATCTACACCGAGGAATTCCGTGACTGGATCCTGAGGATCCGGACCGAACTGGGGACGATCGATTTTGCCGACATGATCTATGTCCGCAGCGAGCAGGTGGTTGTCGACCAGCGGCGGCAGCGGGGGATTGACGACTGGGAGGCCGGTTATCCGATCCTGTTCGGGGCCAAGGAGGGTCGCATCGCCAAGGCCAACCGGAGCAAGGACCCACTGTACATGTTCGCCGCACTTCAGCGGCAACTGCATTACCCCGAGGTGCCGCGGACCCCAAAGGCCCAGGAGGTCGAGCTCGATCCCGTTCTCGAGCGGCGGTTGGTGATCATAGAAAAGCGATTGCAACTGGCTGAAGCCGAGCTCAAAGGCGGCGTGGATCTCACCGAGTTCTACGCAAGTTCCGACGACGGGCTGACACCGCTGGACCAGTGAGATTCGGCGAAGAGAGGGAGCTGGGACGCCGATGACCGCTGGTGAACCCGACCTGGTCGGACCCGAAATTCTCGACGGGCATCTCTACGATTATCCGGCCTACTACGACCTGGTCTTCGGCAGCGACTGCGCCGCCGAAACGGCCTTCTTCGAGGACTGTTTCCGACAACTGGCTCGGCGGCCGGTCGAGCGGATTTTCGAGCCGGCCTGTGGCACCGGGCGGCTGCTGTACCGCCTGTCCCGACGCGGTTACTCGGTTTCCGGCAATGATCTCAATCCGCACGCGGTCGCCTACTGCAACGCGAGATTTGAACGGGCCGGCTGGGATCCGCCGGCGGTGCTGGGCGACATGGCCGACTTCCGTCTCCGTCGCAAGGTCGATGCGGCCTTCAACACGATCAACAGTTTCCGGCATCTCGACAACGAGAACGCCGCACGCAGTCACCTCGGTTGCGTCGCCGCCGCCCTGGCCCGGGGGGGGCTTTACCTGCTGGGTCTTCATCTGACGCCGACCCGCGGGCCACGTGACATGGGGGAAAGCTGGACGGCCCGGCGGGGGCACCTGGGGATTGTCTCGAACCTGCAGAGCATTTCGATTGATCGTCGCCGGCGGGTCGAGAAGTTCGCGATGAGTTTCGATGTCTACACGCCGACCCGCCATCGGAGGATCGAGGGGATCCTCGAGTACCGCACGTACACCCTGGAGCAGATCCGGAGGTCGGTTGAATCGGTGCCGTCGCTGGAGTGGATCGAAACGTTTGATTTCGCCTACGACATCTCGCGACCGGTCGTCGTCGACAATCTGACCGAGGACGTGGTCCTGGTGCTGCGGAAACGTTGAGGCCGAACGCATCCACACTGATTGACCCGTCCGGTGGGATGGCCGTAGAATAGCGTTGAGCAGGGGCCGGTACGGGCTCTCTGGTTCCCACCGCCGGTTGTTGATTCCTTCCTTGAACCGGCTCGTTTGCTGCGTTGCCAACAATGAGAATCAAAATTCTTCTGACCGTTGTCCTGTCGTTGGCCGCCGGTGGCATTGTCTCCGCCGCTGAGCCGCCGGTGGTGAGGCCCTCGCGGGTTGAATTGCACTCGCCGGAAGACTCGGTCCAGGTGCTTGCCGAGACGGTCACCGGAGGCCGGACGGTTGATCGGACTCGTGACGCCCAGTGGGCGGTGGACGACAAGAACGTCGCACGGGTCGACCAGGCAGGACTGGTCACGCCCCTGTCCAATGGCAAGACGATTCTCAAGATCACTCTCGACGGAGTCACCCGCTCCATCGACGTTGTCGTCGACGGTGTGGCTCAGCCGCGACCACTGTCGTTTCAGCAGGACGTGATCCCGATCCTGACCAAGGCTCGTTGCAACTCGGGCGGGTGTCATGGCAAGGCCGAGGGACAGAACGGTTTCAAGCTGAGCGTCTTTGGTTTCGATCCAGACGCCGATCACGCCGCTTTGACCAAGGAGAAACGCGGAGGCCGGGTTTCTCCGGCCATGCCCGACAACAGCCTGCTGCTGACCAAGGGGGCCAGCACGGTGCCTCATGGTGGTGGTCGCAAGCTGAAACCCAACGGACGCCGTTTCCAGAGACTGCGACGCTGGGTCGCCGAAGGGGCCCGATTTGACGTTCCCGGACGGGTTTGCACGTCGATCCGTGTCGATCCTCCCCAGCGACTGCTCGGTGCGCGGCAGAGCCAACAAATGCGCGTGATCGCCAGTGACGCCGAGGGCAACAGTTGGTGCGTGACGGCCGAAGCTGAGTTTGAATCCAACAATGATGTGATCGCCACGGTCAACCGCCGGGGGCTGGTGTTCTCGACGGAGGTTCCCGGCGAGGCCGCGATCCTGGTCCGGTACATGGGGCAGGTGGCCGTCAGCCGGATCACCCGCCCACAGCCGGACGTCGTTTTCCAACGGCCGCCCGAACACAACTTCATCGACAAGCACGTGTGGAATCGTCTGGCCGAACTGGGCATCGCACCGAGCCCGCTCGCCGATGACGCGACGTTTCTCCGCCGGGCGCACCTGGACACGATCGGCACGTTGCCGACGGTGGACGAGGCCCGGGCATTTCTGGCGGACAAGAATCCCGACAAGCGGAATCGGATGGTGGCGGGGCTGCTCGACCGCAAGGAGTACGCCTTTTACTGGGCGATGAAGTGGGCCGATGTGCTGCGGGTCGACAACGCGCAACTGAAGCCGCAGGTGACGGTGGCGATCACCCGCTGGCTGAGACGCCAGATGGCCGAGAATGTCCCCTTCGACCGGTTCGCTCGCGAGATCCTGACCGTCCGTGGGAACACGCGGTCGGAAACGCCTGCGGCGGTCTACTCGGTGCTGAAATCTCCGGGGGAACTGGCTCGCTCGATCAGCCAGTTGTTCCTGGGTGTGCGTATCGAATGTGCCCAGTGCCATCACCACCCATTTGAGAAGTGGGCGCAGAAGGATTATTTCGCCCTGGCGGGGTTCTTCACCGGGGTCAAGCGGGACGGAAAGAATGGCGGGTGGCAGAAGATCACCGACGGGCCCGGATCGGACCTGAAGCATCCCCGGAGCGGACAGGTGGTGCCAACGGCGGGCCTGGGCAGTGCCCCGATCACCCTGGAGGATCCCCTGGACAGGAGGAGGGCGCTGTCGGACTGGATGACCGCTCCGGAGAACCCGTTCTTTGCCCGCACGATCGTCAACCGCCTCTGGGCGCATTACCTCGGCCGCGGCCTGGTCGAACCGATCGACGATCACCGGGCGACCAACCCGGCCTCGAACGAGAAGCTGCTTGACGCACTGGCTGCCGAATTCCGTCGCCAGAAGTACGACCTCAAGGCGTTCACTCGCACGCTGCTGGCATCACGGACTTACCAGTTGTCATCGTCGACCGTGCCGGACAACGAACTCGACGACCAGAACTTTTCTCACGCGACAAAGAAGGCGTTGCCGGCCGAGGTGCTGCTGGATGCGATCTGCCATGCCACCGGTATTCCCGAACAGTTCAACGGCTGGCCGACCGGCTCCCGCGCCATTGAGATCTGGGACAACCGTCTGCCGTCCTACTTCTTTGTCATCTTCGGTCGACCGCAACGCAACAGCGTTTGCGAATGCGAGCGAGGGAACGAGCCGAGCATCTCCCAGGCGCTGCACCTGATGAACTCGCCGGAGTCTTTCCAGAAGATCCGTCACCGGGACGGTCGGGCCGCCGGCCTGGCGGCGAAGAAGCTCTCCGACGAACAGGTGATCGATGAGTTGTTCCTGGCGACGTTGTCTCGTGTGGCCACCGACCGGGAACGGAAATTGCTGCTGGCAGCCTTCACCGAAAGCTCGGGAAATCGTCGTGAAGCGGTCGAGGACATTCTGTGGACGCTCTTGAACACCAAGGAGTTCCTGTACAATCACTAGGCCCCATGGGTCGATGACATAGACTGGTGGGACCACCGGTCAACAATCGAGGTGCTTGATGTTGAGTTTGTCGCTGGATCGAACGGATGGACGTTTCTGTGACGGCGTGTCGCGTCGTCAGATGTTGAGACTGGGCGGGACCGGGGCCCTGGCGGGCCTGTCGTTGCCCGGGCTGCTCGAACTCGAGGCGAAGGCCGCTTCGCAGGGCGGAGCGCAGGCCAAGTCGGTGATCATGATCTTCCTGGAAGGTGGTCCCAGCCACATCGACATGTGGGACCTCAAGCCAGAGGCTCCCAAGGAAGTCCGCGGGTCATTCCACCCGATTTCGACCAATGTCCCGGGCATCCAGATCGGCAACATCCTGCCCAAGTGTGCCAAGATCACCGACAAGTTCACGATCTTGCGGTCCCACAGCCACCGCGACAACGGCCACCAGACCGGGCGGCACTGGTGCCTGACCGGTCACCCGCCCACCTTCAACGATGGCCAGGCCACGGCCACGCCCTTCAACGCCGAGTACCCGTCGATCGGCTCGATGATCTCCCGGGAACTGGGCCACGGGGGGGCCGTGCCTCCCTACATCTGTGTTCCCGAGCCGATGGGCCCCGGGGGACCGGGGTTCTTCGGAGCCAAGTACTCGCCGTTCGTGATCGAGACCGACCCGGTGCAGCCGGATTTCCAGGTCCGCGATCTGAACCTGGCCGCCGGCACCAGTCGTCGCCGCTTCGATCTTCGTCGTCGCCTGCTTTCGGGCGTCGAGCAGCTTGCCGAGGGGCGTTCGGGGCGTGGCCGTGCGGCCTCGATGTCGACCTACTACGAGAAGGCCCTCGAACTGATCACCTCGCCGGCCGCCCGCAAGGCGTTCGACATGAACTCGGAGAATCCCAAGTTGCGCGAGCGGTACGGGCTGACCTCACTGGGCCAGTGTTGTCTGCTGAGCCGCCGGCTGGTCGAGGCGGGATGCCGGTTTGTCGGCATCAGCCACGGAAGCTGGGACACACATGTCGACAATTTCACCAGCCACGAGAAGGCACTGGTTCCGCATGCCGATGCGGCACTGTCGACATTGCTGACTGACCTGTACGACCGCGGATTGCTCGACGAGACGCTGGTCGTCATGTGGGGCGAGATGGGACGGACGCCGAAAATCAACGGCAACGCCGGCCGGGACCACTGGGCGCAGTGCCAGAGCGTGATTCTGGCCGGGGGAGGCATCAAGCCGGGCACGGTCGTCGGTGCCACCGACAAGACCGCGAGCTATCCCAGCACGACTCCCTACGGGATCCACGATCTGCTGCGAACGATTCTCGGCCAGATGGGAATCGATGCCGATCGCCAGTACCTGACTCCACTGGGACGTCCCGTGCCGCTGGTCAAGGGCGGTGCGTTCATTGACGAACTGGTCTGATCGGTCACGTGATTCACGACCGGGGGAGATGATCGGATGCGGTTGAAGCGGCCGGTGGCGATTTGTGCGTTGTCGATGGTGATTGTCGCCGGCGTGTGCGACGTGCCGTTGCCGGCCCAGGCCCCCGGGGTCGGCCACACCTTTCCGGCTGGCGGCCCGGCCGGGACGACCGTCACGGTCCAGTTGGGTGGTTACGATTTCACCCCCGACATCGACTATTTCCTGCACCATCCCGGAGCGACCCTGAAGGTCACCGGGCAGCTGGGCCCGTACCTGGTGTCGCCGCCGCCCTACTGGTTCGGCCCCAAGGGACGGTCCAGTGCCTTCAAGATTCCGCGTGAACTGACCGCCACGATCACGCTGCCAGCCGATCTTCCCCGGGGTCCGATTCACTGGCAGGTGGCCAACGCCAACGGCGCCTCGGGTACCGCCGTGTTCTTTGTCGGAGATGGACCCGAGGTGATCGAGTCGCGCCGCCAGGCGGAACCCCAGCCGCTGGCCAAGCTGCCGGTGACTGTCAACGGTCGGCTGTCGAGGATTGCCGAGGTCGATCGCTACACGGTGACGGCTGTTGCGGATGGCTGCCTGACGGTCGACCTTTATGCCCGGCGGCTCGGGTCGAATTTCAACGGCACGCTGAAGATCCGGGATGCCGACGGAACGCTGTTGGCCGACCTGATTGACACCGAGGGCTTCGACTGTGCGGCCACGGTGACCGTCCGCAAGGGACAGACTTACACGATCGAACTGGCCGACCTCGATCACCGGGGACACCGGTCATATGTCTACCGCCTGGAAGTGGTCGCCGGACCGCGGGTGCTTGCCTGCCTGCCCAGTGGTGGCCGTCCGGGTACGACCGTGCCCGTGACGTTTGTCGGCTACGGACTCAAGAGCGGTAAGGCGCAGCTGGAGACCCTGGTCAGCAACGTGGTTTTCCCGAAGGACGAGGCCGGAACGGGCTGGTTTCAGCACCGACTGAAGACTCCGCACGGGCAGACGCCGCCGGTGTCGCTGCGACTGGCGGACTTTGCCGAGCTGGTGGAACCGGACGCCGGAGCCGTTCGGGTCCTGGCCCCGGGAGCGGCTATCACCGGCACCCTGTCCAGCCCCGGAGAAATCGACGAGTACTTGTTCCTGGCCAAGGCCGGTCAGTTGTTCCGGTTCGAAGGCATCTCGGCAGAGATCGGCACGTGGCTCGATCCCGTTCTCCGCATCATCGACAAGGATGACAAGCAGGTCGCGATCAATGACGACTTTGGCGGAACGCTCGACGCCCGTCTTGATTTCAAGGCGCCGGCCGACGGAACCTACCGCGTCCGTCTCCACAACGGCACCGGAATCGACGGTGCGCTCGATTCGGTCTACCGTCTGACGGCGCGGCTGCAGCAACCCGGGTTCACCCTGTCGCTGCCGCAGACCTTCGCGGCGCCCGTCGGAGGCAAGGCAGCCCTGACGGTCTCCTGTGTGCGGATTGGCGGCTTTGCCGAAGAGATCACGCTGAAGCTGGCGGGATTGCCCGAGGGCGTCACCGTCCCCGCGGAGATCAAGATCCCCAAGGGGAAGAATTCGGTGAAGGTCAATGTCGAGGTGGCCAAGACCGCCGGCACCGACGTGGCCTTCGTGACGCTGACCGGAACCGCCATGCTCGACAAGCAGCCGGTGACCGTGACCGCGCGGAGTAGTTTTGGTGGGGACCTGGTGCCGCGGCGGGCGACCGCCAGGTTTGACGACCGGATGCTGCTGGTGCGGACCATGGCGTCGCCGGTGACGCTGGATTTGATCGATCGCAATCGCCAGCGTCCGGTGCACCGGGGTACCACCTACCCGGCCGACTTCATCGTCAAGCGGGAAGAGGGGTTCGACGGGCCGATCCGCGTGCGGATGGCCGCCGCCCAGCAACGACGCGTGCAGGGGATGCGGGGGCCGGTGGTCCAGGTTCCCAAGGGTGCCGAACGGGTCCAGTACCCGTGCTTCATGCCCGAGTGGCTCGAGACCGACCGGACGACCCGGTTCCTGGTGCACTCGGTGGCTGTCCAGAAGGACGCCAAGGGCCGCGAGCGGCACCTGGTCAAAGGGTCAATTGGCAGTATCACGATGATCCTGGAGGGGGCGCTGCTGAAACTGGCCCACCGAGCGAGCGAGTTGACGGTGGCCCCGGGGGGAAGCTTCGAGGTGCCGGTGGCGGTGTCGCGATCGGCGAAACTCTCCGAGACGGCGGTTGTCCGCATCGAGGTGCCCGAACCACTGGTCGGGCTGATCAAGGCCGAACCGCTGATGCTCAAGCCCGGCCAGGGCACCGGAACTCTGAAGGTGATGACGCTGCCCGACGCGAAGCTCGATGGGGACTGGCAGATCAAGCTGGTGGCGACCGCGTTGCAGCAGGGCCGCTGGCCGGCGGTGTCGGTGACCAACGTGACGGTTCGTTTCGCTCGCTGATCGCCGTGACACTGGAATCCTCGCGG
>DLVV01000158.1:0-3239 GCA_003445035.1 Planctomycetaceae bacterium
AGGATCTACCGGGTCCAGGCGGCCGGCGCGGCAGCCACACGGCCGATCGACGTCGTGTCGCTTTCGAGTGACAAGCTGGTCCAGTTGCTCGCTCATCCCAACGGGTGGTATGCCGACCGGGCGCGGGTTGAGATGGCGCGGCGTCGGGACAAGACGATAGTTCCCGGCCTGAAGGCGATGGCTCGTCGCCGGGACGACCGACGCATGGCGTTGCAGGGTTTGTGGGCTGTGAACGCGTCGGCGGGCCTGGACGACGAATTCGCCGTCGAGATGCTCTCGCATTCCGATCCCCGGGTGAGATCCTGGACCGTGAGGCTGCTGGGCGATCGTCGCAGGGTGTCCGGATCGGTCGGTTCGGCGATCGGCGACCTGGCCGGGCGAGAGACCGATCCGGTGGTGCTGGTGCAACTGGCCGCCTCGTCAAGACGGCTGCCGTCGGCCATCGGGTTGCCGATCGCCGGCCAACTGATGCAGAAGACGGCACAGGCGAAGGATCCACGGCTGCCGTTGATGACCTGGTGGGCTCTCGAAGAACACGTTGCCGGCGACCGGAAACGCGTGCTCGGGCTGTTCCGAAAGGACTCGCCGTTGTGGCGGACCGCCGAAGGACGTCGCTGTGGCCTGTTGCTGGTTCGACGGCTGGCGGCCGAGGGGACGCGGGCCGGATACGAGGCGTGTGTCCGGCTGCTGGCCGAGGTGCCCGGGCCGTTGGCCGGGGAAGCCGACAAGCGAATGGCGCAGGGGCTGGAGGAACGGGCTGACGGCCTGACGGGGCTGGGGACCGGTGGACTGTTCAACCGGTTCGGCACGACCGAGGCGTCGGCATTGAAACGGAAAAAACGCAGTTTCGACGAATTGTCGTCCGGGCTGGCCGGCCACATTCGCAAACGCTGGGAAGCCGACCGCGACAACGGGTTCTGGTCGGACCTGGCCGTGCGATGTGGCGTCGAGGGGGCTCACCGGTACGCTCGCACGTGGGTGGCCGATCGCCAGTTGCCGGCTGCCAAGCGGGCTCGCTGGCTCAGGCTGCTTCGGCAGTACGGGGAAGCCGACGTGCTGCCGCTGGGCGTGAAGCACTTCCGGTCGGGTGAGCCGACCGAGGTGCGGTCACAGGCGATGGAAGTGCTGGGCCGATTCGGCAAGCCACGCGACCTGGCGGTGATTGTCGCCGCGTACCCGAAGCTCGCCAAGTCGTTGCAGCCCCGGGCCCGGCAACTGGTCTTCGGTCATCTCGAGACGGCCCGGGCGATGCTCGAACTGGTCGATCGCAAGCAGGTCCAGGCCAAGACGATCGACGTGGTCGAGTTGCGGGCGTTGGCGTCGCACAAGGATCCGCGGTTGACCGCCCTGGTCAAGAAGCACTGGGGGCGGATCTCGGCGGGGACGGCCGAGGAGAAACTGGCCACGATGCGGCGTTTCAGGAACGACCTGCGAGCGGGCCGTGGCCGGCCGGCTGCCGGCCGCGAGTTGTTCAAAAAGCAGTGCGCGGCCTGCCACAAGCTGTTCGGCCAGGGAGGCAAAATCGCCCCGGACCTGACGATGACCTCGCGGAAGGACCTGGATGCGCTGCTGGTCAACATCGTTGATCCCAGCGCGGTGATCCGCCGTGACTTCCTGGCCTCGGTGATCGTCACAACCAGCGGTCGAACCGTGACCGGCCTGGTGGTCGACCGGAAAGGCGATCACCTGGCGGTGGCCGATTCGAAGGGCAAGACGATCCGGGTGCCCAAGGCCGACATCGAGGTCGAACGCGTGTCGGATGTCTCGGTGATGCCCGAACGCCTGCTCGAACAACTTGCACCTCAACAACTCAGGGACCTGATCAGCTACCTACAGGGGAACGCTCCATGACACTCATGCCTTCAATCAGTCGCCGCCAGTTTCTCACCACCACCGCAGCGACCACCGCCGCGGCTGCCACGGGGCTGCCCGTCTCGGCCGCCCCCAAGCCCGACAAGGCTCAGATCGCGCTGACGCTCGACCTGGAGATGAGCCGCCACTACCCCCGTCGCGGTCTCACCGAGTGGGATTACCAGAAGGGTAACCTCGACAAGGCGACCAAGGCGTATTCTCTGAAGGCCGCCCGCGTGGCTCACGACATGGGTGCCAAAATCCACTTCTTCTGCGTGGGCCGGGTTCTTGAACAGCCCGACGTGGGTTGGCTGAAGGAGATCATCCAGATGGGGCACCCGGTGGGAAACCACACCTATGACCACGTCAACGTGCTGGCGACCAACCCGAAGCAGACGCAGTTCCGGTTCCAGCGGGCACCGTGGCTGCTGCGTGGACGGACGGCCGCGCAGGTGATCGAACAGAACATCGCGACGACCAACGTGGCGATGAAGACCCGGCTGGGCATTACACCCAACGGGTTCCGGACTCCCGGCGGCTTCTACAACGGATTGAAGGGGCGGCCGGATCTCCACGCGATGCTCAAGCGGCAGGGTTTCAAGTGGATCAGTTCGGTGTATCCGCCCCACCTTTCGGGCAAGCCGAAGCAGGAGCCAGGGCCGCAGGTCTACAACTCGATCGTCGCCGCCCAGCAGAAGGCCCAGCCGTTCCGTTACCCGTCGGGGCTGATCGAGATCCCGATGAGCCCGATCAGCGACGTAACGGCCTTCCGGGCCAAGTTCTGGAAGCTCGACTATTTCCTGAAAGGCGTTCGCCTGGCGGTCGAGTGGGCGATCCAGGAACGGAAGGTGTTCGACTTCCTGGCCCATCCCTCGTGCCTGGTGGTCGAGGATCCCGGGTGCGAGATCGTCAAGATGGTCTGCGGTCGTGTGAAGCAGAGCAAGGACCGCGCCGAAATCGTGGGCCTCGACAAGATTGCCGACCGTGTGGCCTGAGGTCGGCGGGGTGCTCGCGTTTTCTGCTCACCCGGTAGCCTCGCCACGAGAAATCTGGTTGACTGTGACCCATCAACACCCACCTTCGGGACCTCGATCCATGATCAGCTCGCTGCGAAATTCCGTCTCTCTTCTTGCCCTGCTCACACTGCTCAGCACCGCCTCGACGGCGACGGCCGAGTTCAAGGACGGCAACAAGCAACTGGGCATTTCTCCCGGCGGCAAGGCGGCGTTCATCGACTACAACAACGACGGCTGGATCGACCTGTTCGCCGGCCAGTTGTGGAAGAACGAGGGCGGCAAGAAGTTCGTGCCGGCCAAGGACTCGAAGGCGCCCGGCGGCGAAGTGATCTGGGGCGACTTTGACAACGACGGCAACGTCGACGTGTTCCA
>DLVV01000158.1:3577-4183 GCA_003445035.1 Planctomycetaceae bacterium
CACCGCAACAAGGGCGACGGGACATTCGAGGCGGTCCCGTTTCCGAAGCTGCCGACTGTCAATTCCCGCGGAGCTGCCTGGCTGGACATCAACAATGATGGGCTGCTGGATCTCTACGTGGGTGGTTACGAGATCTGGACCCAGCGGGTTCATCCTGATGCGATCTTCATCAACCAGGGTGGTGGGAAGTTTGCCAAGCAGTGGCAGAATCTCCAGTACCGCCAGGGTGCCAAGGAAGGCAACTACTCGGCTCGGGGCGTGACGGCGGGCGATTTCAACGAGGACGGTTTTGTCGACGTGTACGTGTCCAACTATCGCCTGCAGCCCAACCACCTGTGGCAGAACAGTGGCAAGGGCAACGGGAAGTTCACCAACGTGGCCATGGCTGTCGGCGCCGCCGGCAAGCCGTCGCAGGTGATCAACTACACCGGTGGGATCACCTATCCGGTGTGTGGCCACACCATCGGGTCGTGCTTCGGCGACATGGACAATGACGGTCACCTGGACATCTTCGTCGGCAATTTCGCCCACGGGGCCGCCTACCAGAACCGATCCCAGTTCCTCAGGAACACGGGCCCCAAGGGGAAATACAAGTTCGAGGACAAG
>DLVV01000102.1:0-6814 GCA_003445035.1 Planctomycetaceae bacterium
CATCATCGGGGCGATGGGCATGCCAGGCATCATCGGGGCGGCGGGCATTGGTGCCGGTTGCTGGGGCGCGGCGGCCGGGGGGGGCGGATCGGGCGTGGCCGACGGCTTACCGGATTCCTGTTCCAGGACGGTACGGGCCCGTTCGGCTTTCGTTTTCTCCCGTAGCTCCGCCTCGAACTTCATGTGCTCTTCGTACTGCTTGGCCAACTCCGGGTTGGCCTCGAACTCCTTGGATCTCGCGGCGTCGGCGCGACTGTCGAGTGTCTTGACGATTCCACCGAGTTGGTCCGAGCCGTCCTCCTCCGGGTCAGACGAGTCGGGGATCTCTTCCTTGAAGAACTTGGTGTTGCGGATGTCAGCGACCAGGTCCTCCATGCTCTCGTGTCGTTCAGCCGGGGTCTTGGCCATCAGCTTGAGCACCAACCGGTCCAGTTCCGGGGACACGTTGCTGTTGAAATCCGAGGGTGGGGTCGGCTTGGTGGAGATGTGTCTCCTGAGCAGGTCGTTGGGGGAGGCGCCTGTGAATGGCGGTTGACCGGCGAGGAGTTCGTAGAGAGTCACTCCCAGGCTGTACATGTCCGTCTGGGGGACCGCCTTCTGCTTCTTGATCGTCTCGGGTGCGATGTAGGTCCGCGTCCCCTGGATGATCTTGCTTTTCTTCTTGATCTTGCAGGCCAACGAGAAATCGATCAGCCGGGCTTCACCCGATTTGGTCATCAGCAGGTTGTCGGGCTTGACGTCCCGGTGGATCCACCCCTTGGAATGGACGTAGCCGAGTGCCTCGCAGACCTGTTCGAGCACCTTCTGTATCCGCCGTTGCGTCCCCAGCGGATCGGCGTTCATGGCCGTGTTGAGGTTTTGTGACCGGAAGTAGTCCATCGTGAAGTAGGCGACGGGGTCCTTGACCGGCATGAGAGTCTGGACGTTGAACTTCATCTCATGGACGCGGACGAGATTCGGGTGGTCCAGTATCTCGCCCAGTTTGAATTCCTGTTTGAACTGGGTGAGGATCGTCTTATGATCGGGATCGCTCGGAGCGGTGACGACTTCGTCGCGAAGCAGTTTCAGCGCAAAGGTCTTCCCGGTCCCTTCCTCGATCACTTCGAACACATCGCTGACCTGGCCGGGCGCAATGTCGGTGACCACGGTGAACTGGTCGATTTTGAATACGTCGTCGGACACTGGGTTCGTCCTGCCGTCGGAGTCGAAAAAACGGACCTAAGTCGCTGTCGGATCGGTCTTTGGCCGTTCGAGAATCCAGCTTATGAGCGGTCCGGAAACGTGTCAACAGGTGCTCGGGCGGCCTTGTGGACACCTTCGGACTCTACGATGATGGACGTTCCAACGGCGTGGGTCATCAGATCGGCCGGCGTCCTGACGTGGATTGATGAGGAGTGAATCGTGAAGAGTCGACTGCTGTGCCTTTGCGTGATCAGCTGTGTCCTGGGAACGGCCGTACGGGCCGAGGTGATCGAGCTGCGATTCACCGGAACGCTTGGTCCCCGTCGCACGACGCTCAAGGCCCCGGAAAAGAAATTCACCCTCTACTGCCTGGTCGACCGCAAGACGGCCACGGCAGATTTTGTGATCGAGGAACAGGGGCCGGGCCGCTGGGCTTGGCCGGAGCGTTTCGGCAAGGTTGGGCTGGTCGGAGCCACCAAGCCGGGAATCCGGGTGCTATACGACCACGACGGCACGCTTTATCCCCAGGTCCTGCAACGCCCGGTGTTCGAGTATCCCGAGAAGCTCAAGCCCGGCACCAGTTGGACGGTCGAGCGAACCAAGTACAACGTGGCCGGGTCGCAATCGAAGAAGAATCGCCAATGTTGGCGAGTTGAACTGGCAAACCGTTTTGGTCGCAGCGGGTCGGTGTGGGTCGAGAAGTCGACCGGGCTGGTGGTCGCTGCTTCCCGGCGGATCGTGATGGGCCAGGGAGACGAGTTTGTGCTCGACATCGAACTGGCCTCGCAGAACCCCGTTGACGAAAAACGCCTGGCGACGCTCGGGAAGCCCTTGGCCACCCTGCTGGGCATTCAGAAGACTCTGAAGCGAAAGCCCAATTCGACCCGTCCCGAACTGACCGCTGCCCAGATCAAGGCCGCCCAGGCGAAGATCGGACAGTTGAGCGGCGAAGCCCGGTCGACCCCGTTCGCGTCCCTGGTTGCTGCGATCCAGAAGGATCTTTCCGGCCAGTCCAAGCGGGCTGCCAGCGTTGGAGAACTGGCCAAGCAGAAGATGGGTAAGCCGGCCCCTTCGTTCAAGCTCTCGACGATTGATCGCAAGACCATTGATTCGAAGAGCCTGGCCGGCAAGATCGTCGTGCTGCACTTCTGGAGTTACAAGGGCGATCAACTGATCGAACCTTACGGCCAGGTCGGTTACCTCGATTTCCTGCACGGAAAGCGTCGCCGATTGGGAGTCTCGGTGATCGGGGTGGCGGTCAATCCGTCACTCGAGAATCCGCGGACGGCGCGGGCCGCACTGCGATCGGTGAAAAAGCTCAGGGAATTCATGAACCTGGACTACCCGGTCGCCATCGACGGCGGCAAGGTGCTCGATTCGTTCGGCGATCCGAGGCGGCTCGATGCCAAGTTGCCGTTGTGGGTTGTGATCGACGCCGAGGGCAAAGTGGCCGGTTACAAGGTCGGTTTCTACCGGATCAAGGCCGACGAGGGCCTGAGACAGCTGGACGAACTGCTGATCCGCCTGATTCGCGAGAAGCGGAAGAAGTCGTCGAAGTGAGTGGCTATTCGAGCACCGAGCCGGCGTTGAATCCATCGACCTCGGCCAGGTAGGCCAGCAAGCGGTCTCGCTCGTCGGTCAACTTCCGCACCCTCAACAGGGACTTCACGCGGGTGGTCAGTTCGAGTCGGTTGACCGGTTTGGTCAGGAAGTCGTCACAACCGGCTTCGACAGCTCGCTCGATGTCACCCATCTCGTTGAGTGCCGTGACCATCAGGATCGGGATAGAGCTGGTTGTCTCGGCCTCTTTCAGCTGCTGGCAGACTTCATAGCCACTCAACCGCGGCATCATGATGTCCAGCAGCACCAGGTCGGGTGTAAACGCCTGGACCTGGTCCAGGGTCTCCTTTCCGTCGGTCGCCATCGCGATCTCGTACCCTTCATCGACGAGATACGCCTCGAGCAATTCGCGGTTCTGCTGGTTGTCATCGGCGATCAGCAGTCTCGCCGGCCGGTCAGATGACGAGGACGAAGAAGACACGGGAACGTGGATTTCGCTCAAAATGGAGAGGAAGCGGTGGGACAACGCGGCGAGTATAGTCAACGGTCCTATGGGCGGGAATCCCAGTCCCGGGGCATGGTGTCGAGGCGACGACTGCTGGCCGGAGCCAGCCCCTCCCCTGCCCCGCTTTCGTTCGCGGCCGCGAGTTCCCGGTCGAGGCGACTGAGGTCCTCGAGCGTGTCGATGTCGTACCAGCCGGGCAATTCGACGAACGATGTTCCGGCCGCCTCCAGTCTCTGACGCGTTTGTTCGAGCACCCGCGAGGTGCCCCAGTCGATTCGTTGAAACAGTTCGGGAACCTCCCGTCGCTGTCCGACCAACACGTAGCCTCCGTCATCAGCCGGGACGAGCACGACATCGGCGTGCTCGAGTGCCGTGAAGGCCATCTCGATCGTCTCTTCGGGCAGTGTCGGGCTGTCGCTCCCGATGACGACGATTCGGTCGTCGTGGTTGAGGAGGTCGGAGGCGACGCCGGCCAGTCGATCGCCAAGCGATCCGGGCGGTTGTGTCCACAGTTCGAAGTGTTCCCCGGCCAGGTCCGTGAAGAACGTCTTGGCCGCCTCGCCCGGAGGCCAGGTCGCCAGCACCCGTCGGTGTCCGCAAGTGCTGAGGCGTGAGACGAGATCGACGAGAAACGCGGTGGCCAGTTCTGCGGCTGTGGAGTCTCCGACCGACTTGGCGAGCCGCGTCTTCACCTGCCCCGCCACGGGGTGCTTGGCCATGATCACCAGCGTGTTCATCTCGGGGAGCCGGTTGGCGAGCGGGGCTGGAGAAGGAGCTTACTGGAGGAGGGTGTGTGGCAACGTGGCATCGATCAGGCGTCTTAGCAGCAGCACGTTGACCTGGCCCCGGAATCGTTCGCGGCCGTCAATCACCACCACCGGGACCAGGTTGCCGAAACGCTCGACCAGTTCCGGGTCGCTGTCGATATCGACCTCTGAGATGGCCGTGAGGAACTCGGAATGCAGCAGCAGCGTGTCGAGGGCCTGGTGGCAGAGGTGACAGCCGGCACGGGTGTACAGGATGACCGAGTCGAATCGCAGCCCGGGCTGGTCGGGTTGCCATTGCGGATCTCGCGCTTCGGGTGGCTGACGGAGCAGGATCACGGCCAGCACGGCCAGGATCAGTGCTCCCATCAGGCCGTAGGCCCTGGACATGTTGGACACCAGCTGGCGGTCGCCGAGTTCGGTGCCGGAAATTGCTGCCATGAAGCAGAGAACCGTGGCCAGTGACAGCAGCACACTCCCCAGGATCGGACGCCAGGTTCCGTCGATCTTGCCGGTTTCCAGTTCCAGCTCGCGGCAGATGTCTTCGTCGCTGCGATCGTTCACGATTCGAGTGACTCCACTTCGACCAGGTTGTCGAACAGGGTGGATCCGCCGCCGAGATCGGCCAGCCGCGTCGGCGTGGTTGCGTTGGCGTTCCATCCGCCCTCGACATGCTTGTTCCACCAGATCCCCGTGGCCACGACCACTCCGTCGCGGACCGAATCTCCCACGCTGGCCTTCGCCCGGAACCAGCCACGGTCGTTGTGGATCCTGACCGCGTCTCCGCTGGTGATCCCTCGCGACGCGGCATCGTCGGCATGGATTTCGAGCTCGGGTTCTCCGGCCGCGGACTTCAGCGATTCGACGTTGGCGAAGGTCGAGTTGAGGAAGTGTGGCGAGGGGGGCGAGACGAGTTGCAGTGGGAAGCGGGTGGCCAGTTCTGGAGACGATGAGGCACTTTCGGCCGGTGGCGTGAAACCGGGCAAGGGGTCGATGCCCTGGTCGGCCAGTGACTGGCTGAAGAACTCGCACTTGCCACTGTCGGTGGCAAATCCTCCGTCCTGGTAGGGGCCTTGAGAGGTGTCGAGTCGAAGTCGCTGTGGCCCGTCGCTGCGCAGCGTGGCCAGCGTGATGCCCTCCAGTGCGGGTGGCTGTTGTGCCGCGAACTCGCCCAGGGCCTCGCGGACGAGATCCTCGTCACTGACGTCGAACAACTCGGGTTCGTATCTCATGGCCGCCGCCAGCCGTCGGAACAACTCGGTGTTCGGCACGCACTCGCCGGGGGGAGTGATGGCGGGGGTGTTCAGGGCGACGTGCAGGTGTCCGTAGGACCCGTGGAGGTCGAGGTGTTCGAGTTGCGTGCTGGCCGGCAGCACCAGGTCGGCGTAGTCGACCGTGTCGGTGGGGAACTGCTCGTGGACGACGGTGAACAGGTCGCTGCGGCCGAGTCCCTCGATCACGCCGCACTGGCCGGGTGCGATGGCCGCGGGGTTGGCGTTGTAGACAAACAGCAGGGAGACGGGTGGCCCGTCGAGTTGCCCGGACAGGGCCTCGGCCAACTGGTTCATGTTGATCGCCCGTGTGCCGGGAGGAACCAGGTCGGGTCGGGCCAGCCGATCGAGCGAGAAGGGGTAATTGCCGCTGGTCGAGAGCAGGACACCACCGGCGCGGTGCCGCCAGGCACCGATCACCGCGGGCAGGCAACTGATGGTGCGGACGGCCATTCCTCCTCCGGCGTGCCGTTGCATTCCGTAGTTGACCCGGATCGCGGCCGGTGGGGTGGTGCCGTATTCCCTGGCGAGTTGTTCGATGTCGTCGACGGGGACCCCGGTGACGTCCGACGCTCGTTGAGGCGACCAGTCGCGTGACACCCGTTCTTCGAGTGCTTCGGTTCCCAGGCAGTGCCGCTCCATGTAGTCCCGGTCGGCCAGGCCGTCGCGGAACAGGACGTGCATCAGTCCCAGGGCCAGGGCCGCATCGGTTCCGACCCGCGGTCGGATGTGCCAATCGCTCCGTTCGGCGGTGCGACAACGGTAGGGGTCGATCGTCACGATGCGGGCCCCCTGCTGCCGGGCCCTGTGCATCCGCACCCAGAGGTGCATGTTGGTGACGGCGGTATTGGAACCCCAGTTGATGATGTACCGCGATTGGGCAAACGCTTCGGGATCGGTGCCCACCACGTTGCCGACGGTTGCGGAAAATCCGACCAGGCCCGCGGTCGAGCAGATGGTCCGGAGCAACTGCGAGGCCCCCAGCCGGTGGAAGAACCGGCGGTCCAGGCTCTCGCCCTGGATCTTGCCCAGCGTGCCCGAAAAGCTGTACGGCAGCACCTGCTGGGGGTCATCGAGCGAGACGATCCGGTTGCGGATCTCCTGGATCGCCTCCTCCCAGCTGATCCTCTCAAATGCCTCGGTTCCTCCACCGCCCTTCGGGCCGATCCGTTTCATCGGGTGGAGGAT
The DNA here is from genome assembly GCA_003445035.1 of Planctomycetaceae bacterium. Taxonomy (GTDB): domain Bacteria; phylum Planctomycetota; class Planctomycetia; order Planctomycetales; family Planctomycetaceae; genus UBA8437. Next base: position 6,471 of record DLVV01000102.1, read on the forward strand.
CCGGTCGGGGTGTTCCACCCGTTCGAGGTAGCGCGAGACCTTGTGGCAGAGGAATCCGTCGGTGAAGGGGTGATCGGGGTCACCGGCGACAGCCACGGGCCGACCGTCCTGCAGGCGGACCGTCATTCCGCAGGTGTCGGGGCAGTTGTGAGGGCAGACGGCGCGGATGGTCTCGAGTTTTGCCATGAACGGCCTGAACTCCCGTGCGGAACCGCTCCGAGTGCTGCTCGGAAGGCGGGCGGGCGGGAGTATACCAAAGGGGTGGGGCTTATGTTAGATTCGCAACCGGGTGCTTTGGGCGGGCAATGTAGGGACGGACAACGGGTAAACGGCATGGCGTTGAA
>DLVV01000102.1:7189-7880 GCA_003445035.1 Planctomycetaceae bacterium
TGGAGCAACTGGTTGCCACGTTGCCGGCCGATGGCGACTCGCAATCGGTCGCCGATGCCCTGGTCGCGGCGGAGGCACTGACCGACTGGCAGGCTGACAAGCTGCTCAAGGGGAAGCACAAGGGCTTTTTCCTGGGCAAGTACCGCCTGCAATCCCTGCTGGGCAAGGGGGGGATGAGTTCGGTGTACCTGGCCGATCACGTGTTGATGCGGCGGCGGTGCGCGATCAAGGTGCTGCCGCACAAGAAGGTCAACGACACGAGTTACCTGGAACGATTCCATCGCGAAGCCCAGGCGGTGGCGTCGCTGGACCACCCGAACATCGTCCGGGCCTACGATGTTGATCGCGAAGTGGACGGGACGACCGAGATCCACTTCCTGGTGATGGAGTATGTCGAGGGGTACAGCCTGCAGGAACTGATCGTGGATGACGGCCCCCGGAGCTACCGGGACACGGCAGACTACATCCGCCAGTCGGCTCACGGTCTTTCCCATGCTCACGAGGCCGGGCTGGTCCATCGCGACATCAAGCCGGCCAATCTGTTGGTGGACCTCGAGGGGGTCGTCAAGATTCTCGACCTGGGCCTGGCGAGGTTCTTTGAAGAGAACGACGAGAACCCGATCACGCTGCGGCATGACGAAAAGGTGCTGGGCACCGCTGACTACCTGGCACCCGAACAGGCTCTCGACAG
>DLVV01000337.1:0-851 GCA_003445035.1 Planctomycetaceae bacterium
CGGTGGTCGTGCCGCATCCGGCGGCCGGGGCGGTTCCGGCGGCCGTGGCGCATCCGGCGGACGAGGCGGTTCCGGCGGCCGTGGCGCATCCGGTGGCCGGGGCGGATCCGGCGGACGACCCGGAGCTCCCGGACAGGGTGGTCGTGGCGGTGCCGGCGGGCGACCTGGTCAGCCCGGCCAGGCGGGACAGCAGCGACGTGAAGCTCGGAATCCCGAGAACCTGATCGAAAAACTGGATCGCAACAAGAACGGGAAACTCGAGAAATCCGAACTCTCCGACAACATGGCCGGATTGCTCGAACGCGGTGACACCAACAAGGACGGGGCGCTTGACCGCGGCGAACTCGAGAAGATCTTCGAGCGTTTCCGCAATCGAGGTGGTCAAAAAGGTGGCCGCCCCGAAGGAGCCGGCCAAGGTCCGCGGGGCGGTGGAGATCGTCCACAACGTCCCGGACGCCCTGAACGAAAAAAGAAAGAGCAGCCTCGCAAAAAGAAGGTCGACGCCTGATTCGCCAGGCGACGATTCCACGGGAAATCGGGATCGAGGCAACCGCCGTCGGTTAGCGGCCGGTGGCTTCGACCCGGTACAGGCCGCTGCGGGTCCTGAGATACAGGCTGTCGCCAACGACCGTCGGCGAAGCCATCAATCCGTCGGCGAGACGATTCACGCCAAGCACCTTGGCCTGGCGTCCGCGCTGCATCACCGTCGTGGTCCCCTTGCGGTCAAAGAAATAGACCCGGTCGCCGGCGACGATTGGCGAGGCGCTGAAATTGCCGCCCAGCCGGTGTCGCCACAGCTGCTTCCCGTTGCCCGCATCCAGGCAGCAGACGACGCCCCCCTTGTCGGTGAC
>DLVV01000337.1:1232-2248 GCA_003445035.1 Planctomycetaceae bacterium
GACCAGTTGACGTGTGAACCGGTGATGTCCCCCCGGCCGCCAGGGCGAATGGCCAGCAGGTGCGGCCGGGCGAAGTCGGTGATCACGTAGACCAGGCCACCGGCGGCCACCGGCCTGGGCACTGCCGAAAACCCCTTGTACTTCAGGTGCCACAATTCGCGGCCCGTGTGAGGATCGTAGGCGTAGCACCCCTGGGCGGCCGGGCTGACCAGCACGGGGGACTTGCTGCTGCCCACCAGCAGCGGCGTCGAAAACGCCTTACGGGCGTGGGAGGGAACCTTCGAAAGGTCGATCGATCGCTTGACCTGCCAGGCGGTTTTGCCCGTCGTCTTCTCCAGCGCCGCGATGTACTGCCGGTCACGTCCGTCGCAATGGAAAATCAGCAATCGGCCGAAGAGGATCGGCGACGACCCGGCACCTTCCTGGTGATCGAGATTCACGTCGCGGCGGGTCCAGAGAATCCTGGCGGTGGCGGTGTCCAGGCAGGCGGTGCCGTTGGTCCCAAAATGAACGTAGACCCGCCCGGCCTCGATCACCGGCGACGGACTGGCGTGGCTGTTGAGCCCGTTGATCGGAGCGGGCTTCTTGACGGTGAACACCTTCACCCGGTGTCGCACCTTGCCATCGCTCCCGACACACAGCACCAGGAGGGATTTCCCGTCGTCCTCGGCCGAGGTCATCCACAGCTGATCGTCCCAGGCCACCGGCGTCGACCAGCCCTGGCCCGGAAGCTTGGACTTCCACTTCACGTTCTCGGTTTCACTCCAGTTCAACGGCAACCGGGCCGCCGTGGCTCGCCCATCCCCGGCAGGACCTCGAAAATCGGGCCAGTTGGCCGCCGGCACAGACTCGCCCAGGCAGCAAGACAACAGGCAGAAGATCGCCAGGCGGAGGAAGCGGTGGTGTGACATCGATGACTCGGATGTGACGGAGGAAAACGGAAACAGGCAGTGACCGTCGGCTGGCCGGGGTTGAATCGCGCGGAGGCCCGGTCGATGATCTCTCCAACACCCACC
>DLVV01000337.1:2603-3638 GCA_003445035.1 Planctomycetaceae bacterium
CGACTATGACAGGCGGACTCGGTCGATGTCCACCACGCTCACGCCGCTGGATTTCGTGCTGCTGGGCCTTTACCTGGCCGGCACGCTGGGAGTCGGCCTCTGGATCGGCCGGTCAATCCGCACCGGCGAGGACTTCTTCCTGGGCGGACGCAAGCTGCCGTGGTGGGCCATCGGCATGTCGCTGGTCGCCACCGATATCGGTGGTCCCGACATCATCGGCGTGGGCGGGGCTGCCTACAACCACGGGATGGCGGTGGCCAACTTCGAGTGGATCGGCTGCGTGCCGGCGATGATCGTCGGGGCCCTGGTCTTCATCCCGTTCTTCTGGCGAATGGGCGTAGCGACGATCCCCGAGTATCTCGAAAAACGTTTCGACGTTCGGGTCCGCACCGCCCTGTCGATCTGCTGGCAGATCTTCATGGCCTGCAACCTGGGCGTGATGCTGCTGGCCAGTGCCCGGATGATGTCCGAGTTGTTCGGATGGGGAGAGACGACCTGCATCCTGGCCACCGCCGTGCTGGTGGGAGCCTACACGATCGTCGGCGGGCTGGCCGCAGTGGTCTACACCGACATGATCCAGTGCACGGTGATGATCGCCGGCTGCCTGGGCGTTCTCGTCCTGGGACTGGTCGAACTGGGCGGGCCGACCGCATTCTGGGAACAGTTGGAACCGGCCCAGAAGGCCCTGGTGCTCCCCGTCGACACCGACACACCATTTCCCTGGACCGGGATCCTGTTCGGACTGGCCATGATCCTCAGCCCGGCCTACTGGATCGGCAACCAGGCGATCGTGCAAAGGTCACTGGGGGCCAAGAGCGCCTTCCAGGCCCAGGCGGCCTATGTCTGGGGGGCGTTGCTGAAGAGCCTGATCCCGGTGATCATTGTCGGACCCGGACTGGTGGCGGTGCTGCTGTACCCCGAGCTGGACCAGGCCGATCACGCCTTCCCGCAACTGGTGGCCGGGCTGCTGCCGGCCGGGCTGAGAGGCATCTTCCTGGCCGCGTTCCTGGCCGCGTTGATGTCCAGCGTCGACAG
>DLVV01000249.1:0-4766 GCA_003445035.1 Planctomycetaceae bacterium
CGATGGCCGCCAGTCCATGGGCTCCGTTGTTGGCGGTGTCCGCCTACCAGCACGTGCGGTTGTTTGACATCACGACCCGGAAGGAAATCGGATCCCTGCCGTTTCCCGAAGGGATTCCGCACATGCTGCGTTTCAGTCGCAACGGCGGTGTTCTGCTGGTTGCCGGCGGTAAGCCCGTTCAGGTTGGCAGCGTGGTGCTGTTCGATGTGCGGACTGGAAAACGGCTGGCGCAATTGGGTGACNNGTCAGCAAGTCGCTGTCGCCTGCGGCAACGATCACGTTCAACCCCAGTGCGAACGCGGCGAAGAAACCCAGCGGTCCGCCGGCGATGCCCGTTGGCCTGTCGATCGTCAAGAGGCCGGCGACTTCGCGGCGGCTGCCCGTGCTGGCGATGGCCGCCAGTCCATGGGCTCCGTTGTTGGCGGTGTCCGCCTACCAGCACGTGCGGTTGTTTGATATCACGACCCGAAAGGAAATCGGATCCCTTCCGTTTCCCGAGGGCATTCCGCATATGCTGCGTTTCAGCCGCAACGGCGGTGTGCTGTTGGTTGCCGGCGGTAAGCCCGTTCAGGTTGGCAGCGTGGTGCTGTTCGATGTGCGGACTGGAAAACGGCTGGCGCAATTGGGTGACGAACTGGACGCCGTGATGGCTGCCGACATCAGTCCCGATCAGCGGCTGGTGGCGCTCGGCGGATCGGGCCGAACGGTCAAGGTCTATTCCACCGCGGATGGCCGGTTGCGATACAAGTTGACGCGGCACACGGATTGGATAACCTCGCTGGCCTTCAGCCCTGACGGCAAACAACTGGCCAGTGGGGACCGGGCTGGTGGTCTCCATCTGTGGAATGCCGGCAAGGGAGGACTTCTGTTCTCGCTTGCCAGTCACCAGGCCTCGGTCCGGACGATCTCATGGCGGAGTGACAGCAAGGTGCTGGCGTCCGGTGGTGAAGACGGCCGGCTGATCTGGTGGAACACCGAGAGCGGATTCAGCAGCATCTCCAACAGCAATCCCCATCCTCCTCAGCGGCCAAGTGGTGTCTACGGCAAACTGCCGAACGGCGTTCTTGCGGCCCGTTTCGGATCGGATGGCAGCCTCTTCACTTGTGGACGTGACAGCCACGCCCGCCTCTGGAATGTCTCCGGTAAGCAAATTCGAACGTACAAGGTCGAAGCGGCCATTCCCACCCAGGTCGCCATCAGCCACGACGGAAAAAATCTTGTCGCCGGCGACTCCACCGGCCAGGTCCATTTCTGGACTCGTGCGAAGTGAATCCGCTGAAGTCCGGGGACATCCTCAACTACCGGTCATCCCCCCCTGCCCTGCCGTTCGAAGCGGGGGACGTGGCTCGGCCTGTCGAAGTGACACTGGCCGGGAGATGTCCGGCGGACACCTCCCGGCCAATGTTGTCACGACCGAATTCAACTCGCGTCGGTCAACTCAATACCGTGCCATCCAGTTCTCGATTGCCAGATGGAACAGGACATGAAGGTCACCTTCCAGGAGTGGTTGACTGTTCATGTCGTTGACAAACCACTGGTACAAGAATTCATCGACCAACTCTCTCGGAAGGCCGTCGGACAACAACCAGACTTCGTTTTCAGGAAAAATCGACTTCTTCGGGTTTTCGGGGTATTTGTCCTTCTTGTTCGGGACTCCGTCGCCGTCTCTGTCATCGTCTTCATCATTTGGGATGCCGTCGCCGTCCATGTCGTCATCCATGTTGTCGGGCACACCGTCCCCGTCCATATCGTTCAAATAATCTTTGCCACCGAAGACAGAGTTGTGCAGGTCCTCAAGCCAACCACTGAACCAGCCGAAAACCGTGCCATCGGTGTACTCGGCCCTATCTTCAGCCAGGCCCTCACTTGACATGACCTGTCCCATCTCGGCTGCAATAATGTCCATGAGGTCTTGGATTGCGGCATCAATCATGCCCATCAGAAAATCGTGAGTGTTGGCAAGGTCGCGGCCGATCAAGGAATCCAGTTCGTACAGTTCTCTGATGTCGAGAATCGTTTCGATCATTTGCAGTCGTTCGATGTCGAACTGCGAGATGGTGGCGCTGGACGAACCCTGTCCCAACGGGCCGATTTTCTGCAGTCCACTGTCCCGGTCACGAATTTGAACTACCGAAGCCTGTTGACGGACAGTCGGTTTTGCCCGGTCATCCCTGATTGTCGCGGGTCTCAGTTGCTTTGCCGGTGCCAACTGGCGTGCCAGGCCTGAAGCAGCGTTCCTGGACGCCGATTTTCGAATGGCGGTCATCACAACAGGCCGGCCGATTCGTTTCGTCAGCCGGACGTCGACCTTGCTTTCGGCGAGGGCCTGTCCGCTGGCGAGTGAAGTGATCATTGCCGCCAAAAGCCAGAAGTGTCGTTGTGTCGTTGGAATGTGCATCGCAGTGTCCTCTCAAAACCTGTCTCGGTGACGAATGTCCAGCGCATCGCGAATGCGGTTCGTTTTGCGCTACACCATCACTACCGGTGACCGGCCGGGACCTTTCAGGGAAATATTGAGATTTCCTGGTTCCACCGCCCGACACCGGAGGCGGGACGGTAAGACGGGGCTCAGGACGTGAGAAATCTCGATGGGAAAGGTTGTGATTCTGAGCGACGTGGTTTCGTCACCGGCAATCGCTGATGCCGGAACGATCGATGTCGGTTCAGCGGGCGGAAAGCTGTTTGCTATCAAGCCTGACAGCATGGGGCTTGCTGAATGCCCGTGGCCCACGTTCGGTCGGAATCCGCGGCACACTGGTCGAGTTCTCAAGTGACTCGTTGTTCTCGAGAACCGTGCCGTCAAGAACGACCGTCACATTGAGGAGTCAGGATCGGGTTGCTCCTCAGTCTTTCGCTACGCCCTGTCGTTCGGATCCGGAAGGTTGAACGCCGGGGCTTGCCGACTTGACAGGTCGTTGCGAACCGCCAAGTGCCAGCCGTTGGCCGGCGCGAATTTCTCTCAGTGGGCCCCATTCTCCATCTCCACGGATCCGGCACAAAATGCGAACGCCGGCTTTGACTGCCACCGGGTTCTCGTAGAGCCTGGCGGTCTTGTCCAGTTTGCCCCCGAAACGCCGGGGGTCTCGTTCGTTCATCGTGTAGTAGATCTGCGATGTGCCAGCCTGGAGTTCCAGCCGTTTTGCTTTGCTGCCGGGCGGAGAAGGTTTCCACCTCGCTTCGATTTCGGGAAGGTCCGGATAAAGACCACGACCAAAGAACTGGTCGATGATGATGCGAGACCGTTGAGGAATGTACTGCGTCCTGGTTCGTTCCACTTCCTTGAACCAGGCCGCGTACTTGGCAATGCCCGAGTCGTTTGGATTGGTTCGGCCGATCGTTCCGTTCAAGACAGAGGCGAAGGTCTTGCGCGGGTTGCCCCAGCGGGCTGCCTCGGCGAAGAGGGCTTCCTTGATTTCTGCGATTCGACGGTCGAACAGGGGAGTGGCCCGGGCTGGTGTGAGGACCCCGTCCCGAAGCAGGTGTTTGGAGATGCGATCGGTGAGCAGGACACGGAATTCCTTGTTGCTGAGCAATCGCTGGTACAACCAGTGGGGGTTACTTCGGTCGGCGGTCGTGCCGAGAGGGAACGGGCCGAGCCGGTCTTCCCGCAGGTCCAGGAGAGTGTGTTCTGAGTCCCAGATGATGAAACGAAATCCTTTGTCCTGGGTCCGGTTCATCAATCCGTGCCAGTTGTTTCCGCCCCGGTTGTTGCCGAACCAGCTGATCGGGGCATCCAGGTTTCCGCCGTAGAAGATGACCAGCATGTAATCGATGAGATTGACCGGGTCGAGCAGCCGTCTGGAATTGGGATCGCGACTTCCGTCGGGCTTGACGCCAATCATCTGGCAATACGCGTTCAAGTCGCTCAAGTCGCGCTGAGAAAGGGCATCGAGACGTGACCAGAGGTCCATTTTTCCGTCGGTTGGGAATACCTGGTAGGTGCGGCGCGCTCCTTCGGAGTAGCCGCCCTGGATCTTGACGATGTCGTAATCCTCTTTCTTGCCACCGATGTAGATCTCTCCGAAGAGCGGCTTGGGTCGTTCACATGTGTTGTAGAGGCCCCAGTAGTGTCCGTTGATGTAGACGTGACGAAAATTGCCACGCGGGGATGGGTGGCCCATGGCGAGTTGGAGATCCCGGTTGAACTGGTCGCGGATGTAGAGTGCGTTGGCGGTGAAGCCGTGATGCCAGGCGTAGTTTTGGCTGCAGCGGAGATCGACGTGGCTGAATTCCTTCGCGGCAGCACCACCGAACAGGTCGTATTTGAGTCGTTCGGTTCCATATCGCGGCCGGAAGAAGAAACGGAACCCGTGTTTGGGGATCGTTGGTCGGCGACTGAAGCCACCGCGCATCCGGATTCCACACTCGATCTGGAAACCCGGTTCGTCCGGACCAGCGGGAAGCAATTCAAATGAACACGGACGCTCGGCTCCTCGACCGTGCCAGCCGGCGTGGGCGTAGATACCCGTTTCGTTGCTGAAGAGGCTTTCCGCTTCCAGCACGATGGAATAGCTCGGCAGGGCATACAGTGCGGACAGGAGTTTCTTGCGATGCCGCGGGTTGCCAATGATCGTGCTGTCCATTCCGTAGCGTGCGTTGCCAACTCCCCACTTGAAGGGGTAATTGGCAGGTGGCAATCCATCGGCAGAATCGTCAAGCCGATCGGCAGGAAAGATGTAGCTGCGTGTGACCGTTGGTGTCGGAGTGTGCCCTGCCCTGTAGCCCCGGACCCTGATAACGGTGGTTTTGGTGATCTCCATCGGTCC
>DLVV01000249.1:5140-7599 GCA_003445035.1 Planctomycetaceae bacterium
ACGTCACGATCGGCAGCGCTGGCCTTCAGGACAAATGGCTCTTTGAAGAGACCGTGAGCTTGAGACAGTGAGATCGTCGACAGTGTTCCTGTTCGTGTGGTGGCGTTTTTTCTGCCGGGAGTTGGGAAAGCAAGAAAACGAGGTGTCGGCCGCGGATCTCCGGCGGGCCGCCCGAACGTGATGTCGGTTTTCTGCGGCGGAAATACCGGGTCGAAACCGTCGACTCTCTTGCCGGTCGGATTGGTCAGGGACAGGTATTCGCCTCGCTTGCTGAGCTTGAAGTTGGTGTGCAGAGGACGGTTTTTGGTTTTCCGGTCTTTCCCGGAGGCAAAGACGACCAGGTACTCGCCGGCTTTCAAGGTGATCTCAGGAAAGGACCATTTCCTGGAATCCACGCCATTGTCGGTCAGCGACCAGCCCAGCAAGCTCTGATCGGTTTGAGACGAATTGTGGATCTCGATCCAGTCGCTTGTGTCACCGTCTTCGTCGGCCAGATTGTTCAGATTTTCTGCACAGAATTCCGTGAGTCGAATCTGGGCCCGTACCGATGACGGGACCACACAAAACAGCGACAGGAGAAAAAAGGACAAATGCTTCATGGTTTGTTTCTTGACGTGACGATTCGGGCAACCATTCACCTGCTCACCAGAGACAGTTGACTGTCACTTGCCGGTCGGCTTCTTCGATTTGATGACTGGCTTGGCGTCGTGTGTTTTCTTGGCGTCGTATTGTTTCTTGGCGATGGCGGCCCTGGCTTTTCTGAGCTCCCGGGCATCAAGACGTCCGTTCCGGTCGCTGTCGAATTGTTCCAGGATGTGACCGCGTGGTTGTCGACCCTTGTTTCGATTCTTGCTGCGGCCGGCTCGTTCGATGCTGCCGCGAATCCAGCCGTAAAGGTCGGGAGGGAAATCCTTGATTTTTCCGGATTTTGCGTCGCTCTCCATCTTCTTGAGGTTCGCGACAACGGGCTCGTCCTTCTCGAAGGCCTTGTAAACACCGACCAGTTCTCCCCACTTGGCACGCAGGCCGTTTTGTGCGGCACGGGCTTCCTTGCGATCGAGTTCACCGTTGCCGTCCTGGTCGTATTTCTTGACGGTGGCTGGATCGTACCGCGGCCGCCTGAACCCCGGTCGTTTCCTTGCAAAGGGGCTGCCGGCTTTCCGCAGAGCCTTTCGTTCGGTGGCGTTCAACCGACCGTCATCGTCTGTATCGAACTTGGCGAGGACCCGCTGACGAAAAGTGACGTCCTCAGCGTCTTTGACCGTCGGGGCGATCCCGATCAGGCAAAACAACACACTGGTGAGGCTCATGAAAGGCTCCGTTCCGTCGCATCTCGTGACAATGACTGGCGTACCGATCAGTCTAACCTGTCGAACGAAGTGACCTGAAACGAATCCGTCGCTCACCAGGAATCTGGACGGGAAAGAACGGCAATCCTTGCCAGCTTCTCGAACTTCGCGAAGGACTGCTGTACGGCCACGGGAAAACCAGGGTCTCGGAAGAAACACGAAGGGCGGGGGTCGCACCTGGCGGGTTGAACGCCGGGGCTGGAGCGGGTCACTGGCAAAGCGTTTCGACTACCGCTTCTCGATACGGTAGAGGTGTGACTGCGTTCGAATGTAGAGTGCCCGACCTGCTGCGGCCGGTGACGCAATGATGCCGCTCGCCAATTCGTTCTTGGCAACTCGCTGAAACTTCTTGCCGGGAACCAGCACCGAGGTCACTCCTTGCTCGCTGAAACAGTAGATCTTGCCGTCGCCGTAGAGTGGGGATGCCGAGTGGTTGCCGCCGATGCGATCCTTCCAGTGCTCCTGGCCGCTCCTGGCGTCGAGACAACTCGCGATACCGCCGTCGCTGATGATGTACAGTTCGTCTCCTACGACAAGCGGTGACGGTACAAACGGTGCTCCCCGATCCAGTTTCCACTCGACGTGGGTCTTTGTGATCTCTCCCTTGCCGTCGGGGCGAACGGCGTACAGTTTCACTTCAGAGACGTTCTCGAATCCTTGCAGGAAAACGAGACCGCGCCACGTCACGGGTCGGAACACTTCGGAGAATCCATCGTAGCGTAACCACCAGATCTCACGGCCGGTCCGCGCATCATAGGCGGCGGCGTGATCGGCTGCGGAACTCACGATTTGAGGAACTCCATTAACAGTGACGATCAAGGGGGTCGAATAGGCCATGAGCGGCAAGGGAATCGCTCGCTTCTTGAAATGGGTGCGTACCGTTTTCCATTCCACCTTGCCGGTTCGTTTGTTTAACGCGACGACGAACTGCGAGTCGGTACCGTCGCACGTGAGGATCATGAAATCCTCAAAGAGAATCGGTGTGCTCGCTCCCGCATACGGCTGACTGTATTGCAGGGACGTGTTTTTCCAGATCACGTCGCCGGAGGTCGAAAGGCAGGCGGTTCCGCGTTGACCGAAATGAATGTAGACGCGGTCCTTCTCGACGAT
>DLVV01000406.1:0-5922 GCA_003445035.1 Planctomycetaceae bacterium
GAACTTCTGCCACGGATGCTGGTCTGAGATGAAAGCCGGCGAGGGCGTGCTGGACGCGATCCGACACTTCGGCAGCCGGGACAGGATCTTCTACGTCCATTTTCGTGACGTGCAGGGCGGAATCGAAGATTTCACCGAGTGCTTCCTGGGTGACGGGAACTGCGACCCGGTTGAGACCATTCGCACGCTGAAAGACGTCGGCTTCCGCGGCTTCCTGATCCCCGACCACGTGCCGCAGATGGAAGGCGACGAGGGCTGGAACCACCGGGGACGGGCCTGGACGGTCGGTTACATCCGCGGGTTGCTTGACGCGGTGTCGGGTTAAACGCACGGGAGCCGGCCTCGTGAAGAAACCGGCTCCCGGTGGTCATCGAACTGACCCACCCCGCTAGACGAGTTCGCGCAGCGGGTCGGGGTTCTGGTTGAGCAACTTGATGGGCCGATCAGCATCGTCGCGGATGAAGCCCTTCGGGTTGATTCCCATGTTGTGGTAGATGGTGGCCAGGATCTCCTGGTACTTCACCGGACGCTTGTCGGGATGCCCGGCATCCTTGGTTGTCGACCCGATCACCTGGCCGGTCCGCAGACCGCCGCCGGCCATCACCGCACAACTGGCCGGTGGCCAGTGGTCCCGGCCGGCGTTCTTGTTGATCTTCGGCGTCCGACCGAACTCGCTGCAGACCAGCACGGTCACGTCCTTGTCCATGCCCCGCTCGTGCAGGTCGGTGACCAGGGCACTGAGCACCTGGTCGACCAGCGGCAGCCTCGCCTTCATCTGGCCGAAGTTGTTGCCGTGGTAATCCCAGCGGCCAAAGCCCAGCGTGACGCATCGCACACCGGCCTCGATCAGACGACGGCAGATCAACACCTGCTCATTCCAGACCGGGGGACCATCGCTGACGTTCTTGGGCGAACCCTTGCCGTAACGTTCACGGATCTTCGGGTCTTCCTTCGAGACGTCCAGGGCATTGAGCAGCTTGCTGGAGGTCAACACGTCAAAGGCCTGTTCGTAAATCGCATCGGCACCACGAAACACAGCGTTGTCGGCCGAACGGCGGAAACCGTCGAAGGCCGAGAGCAGCTTCTTGCGGTTGTTGAGCTGGTCGAGCGTAATGCCCTTCAGCGACATGGCCTTGATGTCATCGCCGTCGGGCTTGACCGGAGCGTAGGCCCGCCCCAGCTTGCCGGGGAAGCCGACGTCACTCCACGGCTTGTGGCCGCAGGTCTTGGTCAGACCCATGTAGGCCGGCACCATCGAGTCACGGCTGCCCAGTTCCTTGGCCAGGAACGAACCGATCGACGGCTGCTGCATCCGGGACTGGTCGCCGCGTCGCACGCCGCTCCAGCAATGGGTCGCCGCGTGAGCACCATCGGAATCGGCGATCGAACGGATGATGGCGAACTTGTCGGCCATCTTGGCCATCCGGGGCGCCAACTCGCAAATCTCGATGCCCGGCACATTGGTCGCGATCGGGTTGAATTCCCCCCGTACCGCCTTGGGGGCATCAGGCTTCAGATCGACGAAGTCCTGGTGGGACACGCCCCCGGCCAGGAAGATCATGATGACCGCCTTGTTCTTCGTGTCGCCCTGGGCCCCGTTGGTCGCCTGTGATTGAGCCTTCATCAGTTCGGCCATCGTCAGACCGCCCAGGCCCAACCCGCCAATCTGGAGGAACGAACGACGCGAAACGCCGTCACAGAAACGATGACCTGAACCACCTTCGATCGAGAGCATTCCGGTTGTCTCCCAACTCACTTGTTGTTTTGTCGGTGACGAACACAACTTCGTCGCGATCCAATTATATCCCGAGAACACATCCTATCAACAGATATCGATCCAACTGAGACTGCCGCTCGAGTTTTTCGCCCGAAAGTGGCTAAACCTGCAGCTAAACCGGCGACGGCAACCAGCCATTCTTCAGTGCCAGGGCGTAAATCACGACGGCGGGCGAAATCACTGCCAGGGCCAGTCCGCAGATCCACAGGAAGATCGTTGTCGGTTTTGACGGGAGAATCCGCTTGTCCACCCGTCGGTGTCTCAGCCAGATCGTCCCCAGTGCCAGGGCGGGATAGAAGACGACCGAAACCAGGCTGGCGATCATCAGCATCAGTGGCGGGTTGGTGAACATCGAATACATCGTGGTGGCGGTGACCAGCGACACGCAGATCAGGATGCGGATCGACTTCTGCCTGGCCGGATAGTCGGCCGGATCGATGAGCCGCATCACGCAAAACGCGTCGGTCAAGAGCCTCGCACCACCGGCCGCTCCGGCCAGCACGGTCGAAAACAGCACGAAGAAGGCACCGACGATGAAACCGGTGGCCGCCCAACTGGCCAGGGCTCCGGTGGAGAATTCGTTGATCACCGAGGTGTACATCTCCTGCAGCGTCGTCAGCGTCTGCTTGGCATCCGGATCGATCTGTTTCTCGTTGAGAATCGCCGCGCCGAGGAAGTAGAAGCAGAGCGTGCTGACGGTGTAGACGATCATCGTCAGGAACACGTCGGTGTACATCACCTTGACCCAGCCGCGTGCCCGCCTCGGCCACTCATCTCCCGGTACGCTCTCACCGGCGTTCCGCGCGTAGCCCTTCTCGACGCACCAGTAGGTGTAGGTGATCATCTCGTAGTGACCGATCCCCGTACCCGCGTAGGCGGCCAGGGCGGTCATCACGATGGTCGAAGCGGCCAGGCCCGCCATCAGGTTGTTGGGGAAGATCCGAAATTCCAGTCCGCTGCGGATGTCGTCCCAGGTCACCGCGTAACCGGTCCACTGCAGCAGGACCGTGCAGGCGATCGTGATCAGCGTGAAGGTGAACACCAGCCCGATCGAAACGCGTTCGAGCACGTTGTAGCCACCCGAGAGCAAAATGGCGGCGGCACCGATCGCCACGACAAGGGTCCAGATCACCGAACCGTTGTCACCCAGCTTGCCCGGCAGAGCCAACTCGACGGCCTGGCCCGCTCCACCAACGATCGCTCCGCCGTTGATGTACATCAACAGCACACTGACCAGGTAGACCCCCATGAACCAGTTGATCCGGGGTCGCTCGGCCGAGGAATCCCCAACGGCTGATTGTCGGCCGATCACGACGGCGGCAACCGCCAGCAACCCGAACACCAGGGCCGGAATCCAGACCACCGGATCCAGTCCCAGGACACTGTTCTCCGGATCCACGTTGTTGAACAGGGCCACGCCGGCGACGAACCCCACCAGCACCGTCGCCAGCCAGCGAATCGTCAGCCAGTTCGGACGCTGAAGTCCCGGTCCCGGCAGGCCGTTGTAGATCTCCAGGAAGGTCTTCCCGCTCGAAATCGTGTAACGGACCAGTTCGGCCTGCACCACGACCTTGAGAAAACACGAGGCAAGAATGAACCACAGCAGCAGGTAACCGACCTCGGCCCCCAGCTTGGTCGTCATGATCAACTCGCCGGACCCCACGATCGATCCGACCAGGATCATCCCGGGACCGAGGTGCTTGAGCATGGCGAGGAACGTCTTGGGCGGCTCCTGGAACGAATCCACCGATCTCGCGTAGGGGTTCTCGACAGACGGCTCACGCTCCGTCTCAGTCGACGTGTCCCCTGGCAGTTCGGAAGGCCTGGCCTGCTCCGATTCGCTCATCACATTCCCTCTCTAGACCTGCCGAATCCCGGAAGGCCGAAGCATGATACCAGAATCGATCACCGATACCTTATGATGGGGCGATCGGGTCCGTTTTCGCCCTGCCGACGGGCAAATAACCTCCGTCGGCGGCGCATCAGAACAGGTCCGGAAACCCCTCTAACCCCCGTGACCCCGAACGGTCCCCACGATGACACGACTCCTCGCACTGTCCGTCGCCTGCCTCTTGCTGCTCTCACCGCTCCAGGCAGCCGACAAGCCGGCGGACAAGACGACCCCGAAGCCGACGGCCGAGCAACTGACGTTCTTCGAAAAGAAGATCCGGCCGTTGCTGGTCTCCAAGTGCTACGGCTGCCACTCGGCCAAGGCCAAGTCGGTCAAGGGCGAACTGCTGCTCGACAGCCGCCATGGCTGGTCCAAGGGGGGAGAAAGCGGACCGGCATTGGTGCCGGGCAAGCCGGGTGAGAGCCTGCTGATCGAGGCGGTCAAGTACGACGGACTCGAGATGCCCCCCAAGGAAAAACTCTCCGACCAACAGATCGCCGACCTGGTCCGCTGGGTCAAGATGGGTGCCCCCGATCCTCGCAAGGGAGGAACCGCATCGTTGATCCGCCGTGAGATCAACATCGACGAAGGGCGGCGGTACTGGGCGTTTCAGCCGCCGACCGAATCGCCACTGCCCGCGGTCAAAAACCGTCGCTGGCCACAGGGTCCGATCGATCACTTTATCCTCTCGCGTATCGAAGCCGCGGGCCTCGAGCCGGCCGAAGATGCCGACAAGACCACCCTCGCCCGCCGGCTCCACTTCGACCTGGTCGGACTGCCCCCCACGCCCAAACAGCTCGAGGCCTTCCTGGCCGACAAGCGACCCAACGCACTCGAGGCACTCGTCGACCGCCTGCTCAAGTCGCCTCACTTCGGCGAACGCTGGGGCCGGCACTGGCTCGACGTCGTCCGGTTCGCCGAATCGACCGGCATGGAACGCAACTACACGTTCCCCCACGCCTGGCGGTACCGCGACTATGTCATCGACACGTTCAATCGCGACGTGCCGTACAACCGCTTCGTCCGCGAACAGGTGGCCGGGGACCTGCTGCCAGCCAAGACACCCGCAGAACGCAACCGGCTGAAAATCGCCACCGCCTTCCTGGCGATGGGGCCCAAGTCGCTCAACGAACGCAACAAGGCGATTTTCCAGATGGATATCGTCGACGAACAGATCGACATCACCACCCGGGCCGTGATGGGGCTGACGGTCAGTTGTGCACGGTGTCACGACCACAAGTTCGACCCGTTCCCGACCGAAGACTACTACGCCCTGGCCGGGATCTTCCGCAGCACCGAAACCCTCTACGGCACCTCCGGAGGACAGGGCAACCGGCAGGCCGGCAAGCTCGCCTCGCTGGAACCGATCGGTACCGCCGCCAAGCCCGCTCCGGCCAAAAAGCCGGTCGCCAAAAAAGCCGATGTTCCGGCCAAAAAGACGGCCAAGAAGCCCGGCAACTCCAAGCGGCTCAAGCAGTTGGTGGCCCAGCAGAAGAAGGTGAAACAGGAACTCAACGAGGCGCGTGCCAAGCTCAGCGACAAGGTGAAGAAGAACAAGAAGCAGACCAACCGGGCCCTGAAGCCCATCCGGATTCGTCTCAGAAAGCTCAACAAGCAGATCCAGCAGATCCGCGGCGGAGGCGGTGGGAAAAAGAAGAAGAAAAAGGGCGGCGGGGCCAAGAAACCCAGCGGCCCGGTTGCCATGGGGGTCCGCGAGGGCTCACCGGCTGATTGCCGGGTGCACATCCGCGGCAACATCCGCACGCTGGGCGACAGCGTCACTCGCGGTTTCCTGCAGGTGGTCAAGCTCGACGGGAGCGACAAGATCAACGCCAGGCAGAGTGGGCGGCTCGAGTTGGCCAACTGGCTCACGCATGCCGACAACCCGCTCACCGCCCGGGTGATGGCCAACCGGGTGTGGTACCACCTGACCGGCCGCGGCCTGGTCACAACTCCGGACAACTTCGGGGCGATGGGACAGCGGCCGTCGCACCCCGAACTGCTCGACCACCTGGCGTTGAAATTCCAGCAGGACAACTGGTCAGTCAAGTCGCTGGTCCGCAGCATCGTGCTCAGCCACGCCTACCGGCTCTCGAGTTCCCCGAACACCGCCGGCACCGCTCGCGACCCCGACAACACGCTCTTCTGGCGTATGAACCACCGTCGGCTCGACGCCGAATCGATTCGCGACGCGATCCTGACCGCCAGCGGACAGCTCGATCCCACGCCCCGCAAGCAGTCGATCATCTCGGAA
>DLVV01000406.1:6318-6915 GCA_003445035.1 Planctomycetaceae bacterium
CTGCCGATCGTCCGCAACCGTCTGCCCGAGATGCTGCGGCTGTTCGACTTTGCCGAACCCTCGATCATCGTCGGCCGCCGCGAGGTGACCACCGTGCCGGCCCAGGCGCTGTTCCTGCTCAACAGCAGCTTCGTGATCGAGCAATCCGACCACATGGCCAGGCGAATCCTGGCCGCCACTGATGACCCCACCCGTGTGCGACAGGCCTACCGCCTGGCACTGGGACGAATCCCCTCCGACGCCGAAATTTCCGCTGCCACGGGACTGGTCCGCGACACGATCGCCAGCCTGCCCAGCGGCGGCGACGACGGCAAACAACTCCGGGCGTGGTCCGGACTCTGCCAGTCCCTGATGGCCTGTGCCGAGTTCCGATACCTCCAGTAATCCACGACACCACAAGCAAGAAATCACCAGACGGAATCGAATCATGATGTTCTCAACCCCCACGCGCCGCGACCTGCTCAAGGGACTTTCCT
The DNA here is from genome assembly GCA_003445035.1 of Planctomycetaceae bacterium. Taxonomy (GTDB): domain Bacteria; phylum Planctomycetota; class Planctomycetia; order Planctomycetales; family Planctomycetaceae; genus UBA8437. Next base: position 6,795 of record DLVV01000406.1, read on the forward strand.
GCGGCTTCGGTTACGCCGCCCTGGCCGGTCTGGCTGCCGAGGCGGCCGCGGCCGACACCAAGCGACAGGACGCCCTGGCACCGCTCAAGCCCCACTTCGCCCCCAGGGCCAAGCGGGTGAT
>DLVV01000406.1:7230-11617 GCA_003445035.1 Planctomycetaceae bacterium
TTCCTGTGCATGCGAGGCGGTCCGTCCCACGTCGACACCTTCGACCACAAGCCGCAACTGGCCGTCGACAACGGCAAACCGGCTCCCGGCAAGAAGAACCGCAAGCTGATGGAATCGCCCTGGGCCTTCAAGCAACACGGCCAGAGCGGGCAGTGGATTTCGGAGCTGTTTCCCAATGTCGCCGGCCACGCCGATGACCTCTGTGTTCTCAACGGCATGCACGCCGACGTGCCCAGCCACCCCGAGTGCTTCGTGCAGTTGCACACCGGCAGCTTCCAGTTCGTCCGCCCCTCGATGGGTGCCTGGGTGCTGTATGGCCTGGGAACCGAGAACGCCAATCTGCCGGGGTTCATCACGCTCAACCCGCCCAGCCGCGTCGGCGGTGCCCAGAACTACGGCAGTTCGTTCCTGCCGGCCGTCTACCAGGGCACCCGCATCGGACAGCTCGGCCAGTCGCTGAAAACCGCCACCATCGGCAACCTCAAGAACCCGCGGCTCGACCGGTCGGCCCAACGTCGGCAGATCGATTTCGTCCAGTCGCTCAACCGCGGACTGATCGAAAAACGGCAGTCCGACGAGCAGTTGGAAAGCGTGATCGAGTCGTACGAGTTGGCCTTCCGCATGCAGTCGGAACTGCCCAAGGTGCTCAGCCTTTCCAAGGAAACCGCCAAGACCCAGCAGGCCTACGGCGTCGATGCCGGACCGACCGACAACTTCGGTCGCCAGTGCCTGCTGGCCCGGCGGCTGGCCGAGGCCGGGGTCCGCTTTATCGAGCTGTCCCATGCCAACTGGGACCAGCACGGTGGCCTGCAGAAGCGGTTGACCGCCAACTGCCGGGCCGTCGATCAGCCGATCGCCGCCCTGCTTGGTGACCTCAAGCAACGCGACATGCTCAAGGACACGCTGGTCGTCTGGGGCGGCGAATTCGGACGCACGCCGCACATCAAGAAGGCCGACGGCCGGGACCACAACTCGACCGGGTTCACGTTCTGGATGGCCGGAGGAGGCGTGAAGGGCGGCATCGCCCACGGGAAGACCGACGAGTACGGAATGGAGGCCATCAGTGGCAAGGTCCATTTCCACGACCTGCACGCCACCATGCTCCACCTGCTGGGCCTGGACCACAAGAAGCTGACCTACCGCTACGCCGGTCGAGATTTCCGACTGACCGACGTCTACGGCGACGTGGTCAAAGAGATCCTGGTGTAGGTCACAGGGCGACACTGCGGGTCAAACACCGACAAATTCGGTGTTTGACCCGTTTTTTTTGCGCCGAAATCACTTGCTGACCTTCCGGTTCCGCATAGCCGCCTGGGAAGAACTGGACGGCACTCGACCGCCGCACCCACAAACTCCCCCCAGATTGCCTGCCCTGCCACTCCAAGTTCCGGTCAGTCAAACCTTACCGGTCGTGACAGACCAACGGCATTCGGCAGCACCGTTTGGTCCGATTGTGCTGCATCTCGGAACCCGGTCGTGCTGATGAAGACCACAAGGACGATTGTGCGGACCCTTCGGGTCGTACTGGCTGTCTTCACCAGGAGCTGGAAGCGTGCACCTTTCATCATGGCTGGACTCCGTGAGAGTCCGATTGGGATCACTGAAACACCGTCGCCACGGGCGCCAACTGGTTCGTCGCCCGGCCCCGCGAGCGGCTATCACCGAACAGTTGGAGGACCGGACCTTGTTGTCGGTCACTTCGCTGTGGCTCGACGGCGAACTCTCGGTCGTCTCGGATTCCAACGATAGTATCACGATCGAATCCGACGCCGCCCAACAGGTGGTGGTCAAGGTCAACGGCGTGGTCGACGACAGCGTGCCCACGATTGCGGCATCTGATGTCCGGGCCATCGTTGTCGAGGGTGGTGATTTGGGCAACCGCCTCGACCTCCGGGCGATCTCCACATCGGCATTCAGTTACACCGACCCGGTGACCGGCGACCCGATGTCGATCACTATCGAGGGCAACAACGGAGATGACGTCATCTACGGTTCGTCGGGATTCGGCGACGCGATCTCTGGCGGCGACGGTGACGATTTCATCGACGGCCGTGAGGGCGACGACGTCATCAACGGCGACGACGGCGACGATTCGATCTACGGCCAGGACGGCGACGACGTGATCTCCGGCGACGACGGCGATGACTTCGTCGTCGGGCTCGCCGGCGACGACGTGATCGACGGTGGCGACGGGGCCGACACGCTCAACGGCGGTGACGGCGACGACGTGGTCTCCGGCGGCGACCACTCCGACGTGATCCAGGGCAACGACGGCAACGACACGCTCAACGGCGAGTCGGGTGCCGACACGATCCGCGGTGGCAGCGGCAACGACTCGGTCCGCGGTGGCGGAGCAGCCGACCGGATCGAGGGTAATGACGGGGATGACGTCCTCAACGGCCAGGGCGCCAGCGACGTGATCTACGGCGGCAACGGCAACGACAGCCTGATCGGTGGCGCCGGGCTCGACACCCTGATCGGCAACAACGGCGACGACCGGCTCAGCGGCTCGGGTGGCAACGACTTCCTCGAGGGTCACTTCGGCAACGACAGCGTCTTCGGCGGTGGCGGGCACGACCTGCTCTACGGCGACCGGTCCGATCCCAACATCACCAGCGACGGCAACGACATCGTCCGCGGCCAGGGCGGTAACGACACAATCTACGGCGGCGGCGGTGCCGATCGGCTCGAAGGGGGATCGGGTGACGACCTGATCGACAGCTTCCTGCCCCAGTTGACCCTGGTCCTGGTCGATGATCCCGTGGTGGCATCCGAGGGCAACACCGCGTCGTTGTCGGTCTTCAGCACCGATTTCGAGGGTGGGGTTCCCGACGAATTCACCGGGTTCACGTCGACGACCGCAGTCCAGGGATTTGCCGGACTGGGAACCAACTCGAACGTCTTCGCGGGCCAGTTCCTGCAGAACGACAGCGGCTGCTGCTCACTCGATCCCACCACCGGACAGACACCGACGCGACTGACCCTGACCGGCCTGCCGTCTCACCAGAGTGTCGATGTCGACTTCCTGCTGGCGGTCATCAACTCGTGGGAGAGTTCGGACGATTCGAGTGTCTACGGACCGGACAATTTTGTGGTCACCGTCGACGGAGCCCAGATCTTCAACGACAATTTCCGCAACTACGACGGCACCGACCAGGGCTATCAGCCGACGGCCGGCGTCGCGCTGACCACGCCCCCACTGAGCGATCTCGGTTTCCCCGGCCCGTCAGCTGCACTGGAGCAAAACGACAGCGGCTACAACATGGGCCTGGACCCGGCCTTCGACGCCATTCCCCACACCGCTTCGACACTGACCATCGAATGGTACGCCGAGGGTGGCTGGGAAGGTGGAGCGGACGAATCGTGGGGAATCGACAATGTCGAGGTGACTCTCAACGGGGTCCCCGTCCAGTCGACCGCGACGTTCAACGTCACGCTCACGCAACCGTCCAACAGGGTGATCACCCTGGACTACACGACCTCCGACGGCACCGCCGTCGCCGGCTCCGACTACGTCACCGAAAGCGGCATCCTGACCTTCTCGGCCGGAGCCACCCAGCGGACGATCGAGGTCAACGTGCTCGGGGACGATGTCGTCGAGGGCGACGAGACGTTCGATCTCTACCTGTTCAACGCGATCAATGCAGCCATCGGTGATGCGGTGGGCACCGCCACGATCACCGATGACGACCAGGCCGAAGCGATCACCTACTGGCCCCAGGACTGGTCATCGGAAACCGACGCGAGAAGCTTCGTCATCGAGCTCGCCCCTGGTACCGACGCAGCGATGCTCGGCACGATGATGGGAATTGATCCCCAGGCGACCGGCGTGATCGAAAACACCTTCACGCTGACTCTGGCCGATGGCCAGGATCCCGAAGAAGTGATCGCGATGCTCGAGACATTCGAAAATGTCACGAACTACTACCCGCTTGAAACACACGTCATGGTCACCCGCGCGGTGCCCGACGACCCGCTTTATGCCAACCAGTGGCATCTCAGCAACACAGCCCAGACCGGTGGCACGGCCGGGGTCGACGCCAACGTCGAGAATGTCTGGAACGACTACCGAGGAACCGGCGTGGTGATCGGAGTCGTCGATGACGGCTTCCAGCACTCCCACCCCGACCTCAACGCCAACTACGACGCAAGTCTCAGCTACGACTTCAACGACGATGACAACGATCCGACACCGATCGGCAACGCCAGTCACGGAACCAGCGTGGGCGGTGTTGCGGCCGGAGTCGGATTCAACACCGTCGGCATCGCGGGCGCCGCTCCCGCAGCAACTCTTGCCGGACTCCGGTTGATCGACGGCCCGTTGACAGACCAACTCGAAGCCAACGCGCTGCTGTTCCAGAATCAGCAAATCGACATCTACAACAAC
>DLVV01000372.1:0-19297 GCA_003445035.1 Planctomycetaceae bacterium
CAGCAGGACAGCGGCACCCAGGCGGATCAGCCACTTGGAGGGCGTGTGATTCATTGCGAATCCCTTTATACCTGTTGGGAATTCGACGGACAAAGTGTTGACGGCCTGACAATCCGGAATTGCCTTGCGGTGTCGGCACGGCCGATACAATAGACTGCAGCGGACGTTTTCACGCATTGGAGGTGGTGAGGATGCAACGGCACGGCTGTCAGCCGAGTGACCACCCATTGTTGGGACGGCGGGAATTGCTGCAGGTGGGTGGGCTGGGGTTGTTCGGCGCCGGTTTGGGCGACCTGTTGCGGATGGAGTCACAGGCAGCCGAAGCTCCCAGTCGCGGAACTGCCAAGTCGGTGGTTTTTATCTTTCAGGCTGGTGGGCCGTCACAGCACGAGACATTCGACCCGAAGCCCGAAGCTCCGGATTCCATTCGTGGCGAGTACGGCACCACGGCGACTCGCGTGCCAGGCGTGCGGTTCTGCGAGCATCTTCCGCGGTTGGCAGCTCGCCAGGATCGGTTCTCGATCGTCCGCACGATGCATCATATTGCGGGACGTCAATTCCGGAACGAACACAGCAGCTGCCATTACCTGCTTCACAGCGGGACAACCGCTCTGCCGCCGGGGGACTCGAATGCCAGCATTTCGAAGCCTCGCAGCGGACGGTTTGAATGGCCGTCGTTTGCGTCGTTGATCGCCTATGCGGCACCTCCGGACGAGAGCGTGGGGTTGCCGTCGGTGATCGAGATTCCCCGGGCCAAGCTGATGAAGTATCCGGGCCGAGGCCCCGGTTTGCTTGGACCCCGTTACGCTCGCTGGGGTGTCGACCTTGCGGCCAAGTGCAATTCTCCCGATGCCGGGGGAAGCTGCCCAAACTGCTACAGCCATGACGATCCCAACGACCCGGCTCGAGCCCCCGGTCCGGGGCCCAAGGCCTGGTGGGATAATTCCAGCTGCCGAGATCCCTCTTTCCACCTTCCGAAGATCAAGTCGGATGGCGGGCTGTCGATTCCTCGACTGCAGAATCGCCGGGCGCTGTTGACCGGACTCGAATCGCTGAGACGGCACAGCGAAAGTGCTGCTGGAGAAGCTCGGCTGGCGGCGTGGGATGCATGGCGGCAACAGGCGCTGCGGCTGTTGTTGACCGCCCGCAGCGGACAGGACAACCCGTTTGACCTGACCCAGGAAACCGACTCAATTCGCGACCTGTACGGACGTGAAGAGTGGGGACAGGGATTTCTGGTTGCGCGACGCCTGATCGAGGCCGGTGTCCGGATGGTGCAGATCAACCTGCGAGGCTGGGACACTCACCAGAACGCGTTCCGAGACCTCAAGGGCAAATTGTTGCCCTCGATCGATCATTGTCTCAGCGGGTTTCTGGATGATCTCGAGGATCGGGGATTGCTCGACGACACCCTGGTCGTGATGTGTGGCGAGATGGGGCGGACTCCAAAGATCTCACCGATTTCCGCCAACGGCAAGAACGTCTCGGGCGAGAAATTCACCCCGGGTCGTCATCACTGGGGCGACGTGTTTCCGTGTTTCCTGGCCGGTGGAGGCATTCAGCCGGGACGGATTGTTGGTCGTTCCGACGCTCACGGTGGCGTTCCGACCGGAGAAGCGTACACGCCGTCCGATCTGGCGGCGACCATTTTTCACGCCCTGGGCATCAGGGCCGATGCGAATTTTTACGACGAGGCGGGGCGGCCTTACCATGTGTACCGTGGGCGACCGATCGCACCGTTGCTCTGACGGTCGGGCCGGACCACTGCTCCGTTTTGCGCCGAACCGGTTTCATCGCTCGTCGACGCGGTCGTCATGGACAACTGCCGGTGTGGATGAACCATGACACGGGGCGGCGGAAGACTTCTGTTGACCGGTCTCGCGTTTGCCGCCCTGCTCGGTGGCATCTGGGTGTTGTCTCGCTCGGAATTCGGACAGCAGCTGCTGGACCCCGATCTCTCGGCCGAAACGAAACTGTCGTCGATGAAGGCCTTCTTTGACCGGTTCGGTGTGTTCTCACCCCTGGTCTATATCGGGCTGGTGATGATCGAGGTGATTGTGGCACCGATCCCCGGAGCCATGCTCTATGCACCCGGAGGGGTCATCTTCGGAGCACTTCCGGGAGGTTTCTATTCCCTGGTCGGAAACGTGATCGGTGCCGGGGTGTCGTGCCGGCTGATGCGATGGCTGGGACGTGAACGGATGAAGTCCTTCGTCGAACAACGTGAACTGGGACGTCTTGAAGAACGGTTAGGTTCTCACGGAGTCCTGGTCATTTTCCTGTTGCGAGTCAATCCGTTGACCTCGTCGGACCTGGTGTCCTACGCATCAGGGCTGACGTCGATCCCGACCTGGAAGGTGATGCTGGGCACGTTGCTGGGGATGGCGCCGCTGTGTTTTGTCCAGGCGTGGCTGGCCGACAGCCTGTTGACGGTGTTCCCGCAGTTGCTGTACCCGCTGCTGGGGCTGTGCGTCGCCTACGCAGTGATCGTCTTCTGGATCGTGCATCGTATGCGGAATCACTCGAAGTAGGACTGCACCTGGACGAAGTTCCAGTCAGAAGTCCGCGGCTTCACGGTCAATCAGTTGGGGCCGAGTGGAACCCGCGTGTAGGGGCTGGAGCGGTAGGACGCGTAGTTGACCGAACGATACGTGATTGTCTTCCGGTGGTTGCTGAAGAAATCGATGCGGGTTGCCCCGGGCTTGATCGGGATCGTGGTGCCCCAGCTGTTGGTTTTGCTGTCACGTGTCATGTCTTTCCATTGATCGTTCGGAAACAACTCGTTGATATACGCAGCGCTTCCGTCGGGACCACGGTCGAACATCCACCAGATGCGGCCACTTTCGGACACGGAGCCCGGTGCGAATGTCACGGTCACGGACAGCCTCTGCCCGTCGACGCGAGCTTTGACCGATGGAGGACTCAACGGGGCGGCGACACCCTTGAAGAAATGTCGCAACAGGAACGCCGGTTTGTTTTGTTCGTCCGTTTCGGCGGTGGGGTGACGCCTGGACTTTCCGTGGCCGGAATTGACTCTCAGGTATATCGGGACTTCGGGGTGATGCTGGCCGCCCCAGGCCATGTCAAAGGCCACAAAGTCATGGGTTCCCGGATGAAAACACAGGTCGACTTCGCGGGAGGCCAGTGTCTTGAGGTGTCGGGCGACGAAGACGTGGTCTTTCATCCGGTGGGCAAGTCGTCGGAGATCGTCCCAGTTGTGTCCGGCCGCCAAAGCCTGCGAATTGTAGACGGGGCCGAAGGTCCCACCCAGGAATCGATGGTTCAACAGCCGCCGCGGGTTGACTCGGCGATTGGCCGCCTGAAGCACACGGAGATACCGTTGGTTTTCGGCTCTCAGGTTGTCCCATGCCGCCTGATCACAGAGTCGCAGCGGGGAATCCCAGATCGGTGCGACCGACGAATGCAGCGCTGTCATTCGCTTGTCGTGAAGGAGGGCGACCGAAGGCGACGCCCCGTTCTTGGATGACCCGGTGACGGCGACCTGGCCCGGTTCAAAGTGTTTCGTCTCCGCGTAGGCGGCCGTCACCGCCCGGATCAGCGTGGCCGGCCATCCCCAGTACTGGACCGAGTGTCGGGGGTCGAGAGTCTTGATGAACTGTCGGGAAGCCGCTTGCCCCAGTTCGGCCTGTCCGACACTCCCCAGTTCCTGCACAACGGTGAAGACCAGGCCGACGCCGCCCCGCAGCAAGTCCCTGTCGACGCCGCGCGGCCGAGCGTCTCTCTGAATGGAGGCCGAGCGGTGTCCGCCGGTGAGATGAAACCCGCTGGCTTTCCGGCCGACGGGGACGATCATCCGTACCGGGACCCGGTACTCCCGCCCCGGCACCAATTCTCCCACGCGGATCGAGACCAGTTTCTGGCGGGTCGGGACGTCACCGGGCACGGTGTGCCAGTCGCTGAGCACTTTTCCGTCCAGGCTGTCTACGTCAAGCAGTTCTCGCATCCGTAGCAGTGGGGTCTCGCCGTGAACCGAAGGCACACAATGGGGGTGTGGACCCAGGCAGGCGAAGACAATTGTGACCGGAAGCAGGGATTTCATCGTGGAGCACCGAGTCGAAGGAGCCGCCGTGGTGTTGTGCCTGGTGTCACGTCAGAGGCTTCCACGACGTGTTCGTCTGTGTTCTGCCGGGGCCCAGTATATCACCCGGGAGGCGACAACAGGTTTCGCCTCGGCGTTGCACCACATACCCTCCGTCGAGATGGTGGTAGCAGGTCACACGGACTCGAGTTGTTCAGGAGTTCGGAGCCGTCTACCGGCTGGCGACAGTTCGGCACCGTCCGAGGAGATCCGGTGTACAGTGGTGTCTCCTTCCTGAAGTTGTGAGTGGTTTGGCCGTGACGAGTTCCCGGGGTTCCGAGTGTGGCCTGAAATTTCATCATGACCTGGCGGTCCCCATGCGGGATGGCGTGCGGCTGAGTGCCGACGTGTTCCTCCCGGATCGTGACGGCCCGTTTCCGACGATCGTTACCCGGACGCCTTACGAGAGCGGTCGGGATGTGTTCCTGGATGTTGCGGCTTACTGGGCCCGTCGCGGGTTCGCCTTCGTCGCTCAGGATTGTCGTGGACGTTTTGAATCGGAAGGCACGTTTCGAGCGTACGCCGACGATCCCACCGACGGATACGACACGATCGAATGGGTGGGGGGGCAGCGATGGTGCAACGGCAAGATCGGGACGTGGGGCCGCAGCTACGGTGGTCTGACGCAGTGGTTGTCCGCACCGCTGGCTCATCCGCAGCTGACCTGTATGGCTCCTCATGTCATCTGCGACGATTTCTACAGCGACTGCCACTACATCGGCGGAGCCTTCCAACTGATGCTCTCGCTGGGAGCGGCTGTGATCTGGCAGACGAATCTCGCGACGGTGGTCGGGCCGCAGTCCCGACACGTGTTCCAGAACCGGCGATTCTGGAGCCATCTGCCGTTGATCGAGATGGACGAGTTGGCCATCGGGCGGCGAGTGGAATACTGGCGAGAGTGGCTCGCGCATCCCACGTATGGGGACTACTGGAAACCGTTTGACATTCGCGGTCGGCACGGGGAAATCACCGTGCCCGCCTTCCAGCAGTGCGGTTGGTTTGATCCGTACACCGGGGCGGGTTTCCGCAATCTCAACGGCATGCAACAGGATGGCCCCAATCCCCGGGCACGGGAGCAACAACGGATCCTGGTCGGGCCGTGGTCTCACGAGGAGCCCGCGTCAACATCGATGGGGGGACGCGAATTTGGCGCCGGGTCGCTGGTCGACATCCGTACCGAGGAGCACCGCTGGTTCGACTGGCAGTTGAAAGGGATCGACGACGGGATCGCCTCCGAGCCGCCGATTCGGATCTTCACGATGGGAACCAACTCGTGGCGGAACGAAGAGGAGTGGCCACTGGGACGGGCCGTGGTCACGCCGCTGTTCCTGCACAGCACCGGGCGGGCCGGTTCGTCGCCCGACGACGGTCGCCTGACGCCCGACCCGCCGGGTGACGAGCCGGTCGATCGGTTCAGTTACGATCCGGCCGAACCGGTTCCCACGCTGGGGGGAGTGCTCTCTGTCCACATGATGACCGCTCACGCCGAGGAGCCTCTTGAAGCGGGGGCGGTTGACCAGAGGCTCCTGGAGAGACGGGACGACGTGCTGGTCTATACCACCCCGACACTGGCGGAACCGGTCGAGGTCACCGGCCCGGTCAGCGTGGTGCTGTATGCCGATTCGAATGCCCGTGATACCGACTTCACGGCCCGGCTGGTGGATGTCGCCCCGGACGGGACAGCATTCCTGGTCACCGAAGGCATCCTGCGGGCTCGCTATCGGGACGGGCTGGAGCAAACCGAACTGCTGGCACCGGGTGTGGCTGAACGAATGGAGATCGTGCTCTACCCGACGAGCATCGTGTTTGGGGTCGGACACCGTATTCGGCTGGACATCTCCAGCAGCAATTTCCCGCGATTCAGCCGGAACCTGAATTCCGGTGAGGATGTGGGGACCGGGACGCGGATGCTGGTCGCCACGAATACGGTGTTGCACAGCCAGTCCACACCGTCGCAACTTGTGCTGCCGGTCGTCGACTCGGCGTTGAGGTTTAGCTGATCCGCCAGGGCCAACTCGTGACGGGATGACCCCGCAGTTCGCTATAATCAGCGGCTACTGGTCGTCGGCCATTTTGTGGGGTCGACTCTTGTGTTCAACGCGTCGCTTGCCATGACTTTGCACCAAAACTGCCTGCTGTTGACCGTTGTCTCCTGGACCCTGCTGGCGGGGCCGACGGGAGGCATTGCCGCCGATAAGATCGATTTCGAGAAGCAGATCAAGCCGATCCTGGCCAGGCACTGCACTGGGTGTCACGGTGCCAAGAAGCGTGAGGCGGGACTGCGGCTGGACTTCCGCAAATCGGCTTTGGCGGGTGGCGATTCGGGTGTGGCGATCAGGTCGGGAAAGCCCGGGGCCAGCCTGTTGTTGAAGCGGATTCGTTCGGCCGATCCGGATGAACGGATGCCCCCCAAGGGGAAACCGTTGAGCGAGGCTCAGATCGGACTGGTCTCCCGCTGGATTGCCGAGGGGGCTCAATGGCCCGACGACGGCGGCGTGGCCAGGCTGCAAGTGGACCACTGGGCGTTCCAGCCCATCGTCCGCCCGGGGGTGCCGAAAATCGGCGGTCCTGGTGTTCGAAATGACGTCGATCGCTTCGTGCAGGCGCGGCTGAAGGAGCACCGGCTGAAGGCTTCGTCGGAAGCCGACCCCAACACGTTGTTGCGGCGACTTCACCTGGATCTGACAGGGATCCCGCCGACGCCTGCCGAAATCCGGGCGTTTCTGGCGGCTCGAGAAAAGAATGCCGAAACCGCTTACACGGCTGTCGTTGATCGATTGCTGAAATCGCTCCACTTTGGAGAACGCTGGTCGCTGGAGTGGTTGGACCTGGCCCGGTATGCCGACAGCGACGGGTACGAAAAGGATCTGCCCAGGCCGCACTCGTTCCGTTGGCGCGACTGGCTGATTGATGCCATCAACCGCGACCTGCCGTTTGATCAGTTCACCGAACAGCAGATTGCCGGCGATCTGCTGCCGGGGGCGACCGGCCAGGTTCAGTTGGCGACCGGCTTCCACCGTAACACGCTGACCAATCGTGAGGGGGGCGTCGACCAGGAGGAATACCGGGTCAAGGCGGTCGTGGATCGCGTCAATACGACGTTCACCGTCTGGATGGGCCTGACGGTCGGCTGCAGCGAGTGTCATTCGCACAAGTACGATCCGATCTCCCACCGCGAGTACTACGGACTGTTTGCCTTTTTCAACAATGCCGACGAGAAGGACATCCAGGTCGCACCCTCGACAACGGCCCGGAAGCAGTTTGAGAACAAACAGCGGGAGCACCGGGAACAACTGGCAGTCATCGAAGGCCGAATCGAGAAGATGAGACCCGAACTGGACAAGCGGCAGCAACGATGGGAATCGTCCCTGAAACAGAAAGGTGTCGGGTGGCACGACCTTGAGAACCCGAAGCTGACATCGTCCTCGGGGGCCGTGCTGACCGTCGAGAAGGACCACTCGATACGTGTTGTTGGTAATCCGGCCGAAAATGATACATACACGATTGAGGCAGTGACCGAACTGAAGCGAGTCCGAGCGATCCGCTTGCAAGCGTTGTCCGACAAGAACCTGCCGGCAAAAGGTCCCGGCCGAGCTGCCGACGGTCGCTTTGTGCTCTCGGGCCTCACCGCCGGGATCTCGAATTCAGCCGACGGAAAATTCAACAGTCTTCCGCTGGACAACGCGCGTGATCTCGAGCGACCGGGTGACGCGACGGTCGGCCGATCGCTGGCTGGCAATTCGGCTGCCGGATGGAACCCTCCGCCCGGCAAGTCGTCGACGGCCGTTTTCGAGGTTGCCTCGGCGGTTTCAAAAACCGACTGGGTGGGCAATCCACTGCCTGGTGGCATCCAGGACGGGGCAGCCCAGGTGTTCACCGTCTACGCGGGTTCACCGGTGCCCTCCTCCGGAACGATCGACAGGTTGCGGTACTGGTCGAAGTCGAAAAAGGGATCCCCCTGTGGGTTCTACTTGCTCAGGCCGGATGGTGCCGGGGGATTTCGGGTCGTCCAGAAACATGACGTTGTTTCAAAGGGCGTCAACGGCAAGTCCGTCGAATTGGTGTTGCCCCAGGCCTGGGATGTGCAACGGGGTGACTTGCTGGCCAATTCGAGCAACGGTGGACCCGGATACCGTGTTGGCCCTTCGACGGACCTGGTTTATTTCCCCGTAAAGAAGTTCCCGGGAAAGAACGAGACGGTTGTGCTGGGCAAGCTGAAGCGGTTTGACCAGTCGCGGATGTACTTCCTCCAGGCTCACTTTCAGCCGACGGTGTCGGTTGATCCCGGCCAGTTGAAGAATGCCGACGGAGCGGTGCGGCGAGTGCGGATTCAACTGAAGCACTCACGGGCGAAGCGGTCGTTGGGGCGATTCCGGATCCAGATCACCCCGGTCGAAGATCCTCTGGGGCTCAACAATGGGCAATCGATTCCGGCCGAGATCCTCCAGATCGTCAACACCTCGCCCGAGGACCGCACACCCGGCCAGCGAAAGAAAGTTCGGGACTACTACACGTCGATCGATCCGGTGGTGGCTCCGATTCGCAAGGAACTGGCCGAGCACAAGAAGAAGGCGCCGAAACTGGCCACCACGACGGCTCACGTGATGACCCGCCGCGGTTCCCCCCGTGCGACCCATGTTCACAAGCGGGGGAACTTCCTGGACCGGGGGGCCCGGGTCACCGTGCACACACCGGAATTCCTGCACGAGTTGAAGCCACGAGGCGAGTCGCCGGATCGGCTCGACCTGGCACGCTGGATCACCAGTCCGAAGAATCCGCTGATGGCTCGTGTGGCTGCCAACCAGGTCTGGAAGCAACTCTTCGGTCGTGGCCTGGTCACCACCTCTGAGGACTTTGGCTCCCAGGGGGCACCACCCAGCCATCCGAAACTGCTCGACTGGCTGGCGACCGAATTTCGTGCCCTGGGATGGAGCCGCAAGAGATTCATCAAGCGGATCGTGATGTCCGGTACCTATCGCCAGGCGTCGGCAACAATCGCCGGGCAGGTGAAACGGGATCCCCAGAACCAGTGGCTGTCACGACAGAACCGGTTCCGGCTCAGTGGCGAATTGATCCGTGACCAGTACCTGGCTGTCGCCGGGACACTCAATACTCAGGTCGGAGGTCGCAGTTTTCGGCCACCGCTGCCTCCGGGAGCCAAGGCAATCCAGTTCGTCAACAAGTGGGCCGAGGACAAGGGGCAGGAACTTCGTCGCCGCGGTCTCTACATCCACCTGCAGCGAAACCTGATGCTGCCGATGCTGATGACCTTCGATCGGCCCGATGGGATCGTCACCTGCACCCGTCGAGAGCGTTCGAACACGCCGTTGCAGGCATTGACACTGCTCAATGGGTCCATCTTCGTGGACGCCGCTCGTCAGTTGGGACGTCAGTTGTCACAGGTTGACGGGGCATCGAGTGAAAAGGTTCGTACGGCGTACTTGCGGGCCCTGGGGCGTGAGCCCACCGAATTCGAAGCACAACGGGTGCTGGCACTGCACTCGAAACTGTCGAAACTGTTCCAGGACGACCAGGAAGCGGCCACACAATTGACCGCCGGCCTCGAACTGAAAGGCCGGACGGTTGTCGAGGTGGCCGCCTGGGTCACGGTGGCCCGGACCGTGTTGAACCTGGATGAAGTGATTACCAGGGAGTAGGAGAATTATGAGGACTCTCTTGTCTCAGAAATCGAACCAGTTCGAGCAGATGCTCGCTGATGCCACACGTCGTGATTTTCTGACGTCCAGTGCCAGCGGGCTGGGTGGCCTGGCCCTGTCGGCCCACCTGGCCAGTGAACTGGTCGCCGGGGAGAAGGGAGCTTCGCGGATCGATCCGCTGGCTCCCAGGTCGGCACACCTCAGGGCCAAGGCCAAGGCCTGCATCTTCATTTACCTGGCCGGTGCACCGAGTCACCTGGAACTTTACAGCCCCAAGCCGAAGCTCAAGCAGTTCAACGGGCAACAGCTGCCCGATTCGCTGACCAAGGGCATCCGCTTCGCGTTCATCAACAAGAACGCGAAATTGATGGCCTCGAAGCGACCGTACAAGCAGTACGGCGAATGCGGCATGTGGTTCACCGACCGCCTGCCTCACGTTTCCCAACATGCCGACGACATCTGCATGATCCAGACCATGCATTCGGAGGCCTTCAACCACCACCCGGCACAGATGTTGATGTGCTGTGGCCAGCAGAAGTTCGGCCTGCCGAGCATGGGAGCGTGGTTGAATTACGGACTGGGGGCCCCTTCGAAAAACCTTCCCGGTTACATCGTGTTGGCCGCCGGTCCGGCCGCCCGGGGCGGCGCAACGCTCTATTCCAGTGGATTCCTGCCCTCGACGGTTGCCGGAGTCCTTTTCCGCTCCAAGGGGGAGCCTGTCCTGAATCTCAATAATCCCAAGGGGCTGACCTCAGCCGCTCAGCGGATTTCTCTTGATGCCCTGAAAGACCTCAACAAGAGACGCTTTGGGTCCCTGGGTGACCAGGAGATCAACAGCAGGATTTCGGCTTACGAGCTGGCTTTCCGCATGCAGACGGCGGCACCGGACCTGATCGATCTCTCCGATGAGACCAAGCAGACTCTCGAGAGTTACGGGGTGCAGCGAAAAGGGGTGCCGGGAGATTTCTCGAGAAACTGCCTGCTCGCCCGCCGAATGGTCGAACGTGGCGTGCGGTTCATCAACATCTTTCACGGTGGCTGGGATGCCCATGGTGGGCTGGAAGGCAACGTGGCCAGCAACTGCAATGTTGTTGACCAACCGGTGGGAGCCCTGTTGGCCGATCTGAAGCAACGAGGCATGCTCGATTCGACCCTGGTCGTCTGGGGCACGGAGTTCGGACGAACACCCTTGGTACAAGGCAAGGACGGCCGAGACCATCACCCGCATGCTTTCCCGATCTGGATGGCCGGTGGAGGCGCCCGCGGTGGCTACACTCACGGCCGCACCGATGACCTGGGATGGTCGATCCAGGAAAACCCCGTGCACATCAACGATTTCCAGGCGACCTTGATGCGGCTGTTTGGAATCGACGACAAGAAGTTGATCCACCGTTTCAAGGGACTCGATTTTCGCCTGACCGGTGTGGGGGAGAGCGGACACGTGGTCAACGAGTTGATTGGCTGAAATGGCAGCTGCGACGTTTCCATTTTTGTGGATGTTCCTGATGCGGATCGGACGACTTTCCTGGCTGGCCCTGCTGAGCGTGGCCCTGTGGGGGGGCGTGCCCAAAGCCACGTTGGCGGCCGAGGTCGAATCGGCCCGAGAGATCGTGTCTCGCCTGGTTTCCGCCTCGCGAATTTACGACAAGCGGCAGATGCGTACGGCCTCGGATCGATTGGTGAAGATCGGGGCAGCGGCTGTGCCGGGATTGATGTCGGTTCTTGACGATGTCGACGACAACGTCCGCTGGCAGGCGATCGCGGCCCTGGGCCGAATCGGCCGTCCGGCGGCAACCGTTTCGATTTCCGAGATGACAGACGCCTGCGCGGACCTGGATGCCGATGTTCGTGGAGCAGCGGCAGTGGCCCTGGGGCGAATGCGAGTGAAACGGGTGGCTGCGGTACGGGCTGTCGGATTGCTGAGACGGGATGAACAACCGATGGTCCGCGCGGATGCGTGGTGGGCGTGGTGGCGGGTGACCGGTGACAGAAAGGCGATCTCTGAACTCGTAGAACTGCTGTCGTCCAAGGACTGGTTGGCCAGCAGCCACGCTTCGCAACACCTGTCGACTGTCGGGTCTCCGGCTGTGAAGTTGCTGGCCGAGAAAATGATCGCCGGGCCACCCCGGGACCGTCGACAAGTGGCCGAGACACTTCGGCGGATGGGGCCACGGGCGGTGACGGCGATCCCGGGGCTCTTGGGTGTGCTGGATGGGGAAGATCGGCATGTCGCCGCGGCGGCTGCCAGGGTGCTGGGGGCGCAGGGGGCGGCCGCAGTCAATGGCTTGCGAGAACGTCTTGATGCCTCACAACCACACACTCGAAGTTTGGTCGTGGTGGCATTGGGCGAAATCGGCCCACCCGCGTCATCGGCAGCCGGCAAGTTGGCGAGACGATTGGAGTCCGTTGATGGCCGGGACCTGCTGCAACTGGTCACGGCCCTGGGCCGGATCGGTTCGAAGGCAACGGCCGCTGTTCCCGGCCTGGTGGCGATTCTGAAACACAGCCATCGCGACACGCGAGGGGCCGCTTGTGAGGCCCTGGGACGTATCGGGTCGGCGACGCATGGTGCGACCGAGGCATTGGCAGCGGTTGCCGAGAGAGATCCGGCTGATTTTGTCCGTCGTGCGGCCCGACGGGCCAATGCGGAGATCACCAGGCAGCGGGCTAACCAGGTTGATGCAAAACTGAATCCGGAAACCAGGCCGGTCCCGGATGACCTACGAGAGTGAAAAACCAATGCTGACGACTTTGTGTGCGGGACGACTCTGGGGCTCGGTGGCCGTTCTGGCTGTCGTTTGGTCTCCGCTGTTGGAGGCGGCAGAGCCCAATGCTACGGTCGATTTTGCCCGTGAGATTCTGCCGATTCTCTCGGACAAGTGCTTCGTCTGCCATGGCCCGGCCGGGGAAGCCAGGGATGTGTTGAGGCTGGATTCGTTTGCGGCGGCGACGGAACCGCACGAGGGACGTCGAGCGATTGATCCGAAAGTTCCCGGGAAGAGCCAGATCCTGGTGCGGATCCATTCTGCCGAGGAACCGATGCCACCTGCGGATGCTGATAAACAGCTGACCGCTGTCGAGAGAGAGTTGCTGGATCGATGGGTACGCCAGGGTGGCACCTACGCCTCGCACTGGTCCTTTGTGCGGCCAAAGAAAATCGATCCGGATGTTCGCCGAAAGGGACAGCACATCATTGATGACTTCATCGCCTCGGGATTCAGTCGTCGTGGGATTGGGTTTTCGCCCGAGGCCAATCGTCGGACGCTGGCCCGTCGTGCTTCGCTGGTATTGACCGGACTGCCTCCAGATCCGAAGCCACTGGCCGAATTTCTTGCCGATCGTCGGCCCGACGCCTACGGCCGGTTCGTTGACCGATTGCTGAAACATCCGCGGTATGGAGAACACCAGGCAAGGTACTGGCTGGACGCGGTGCGGTACGGCGACACGCACGGATTGCACCTGGATAACCGGCGAGCCATTTTTCCCTTCCGCGACTGGGTCGTGATGGCGCTGAACCGCAATCTGCGGCTCGACAAGTTCATCACCTGGCAGCTGGCGGGTGACCTGCTGAAGGATCCGACTCTCGAACAACTGGTGGCGACGGGATTCGTGAGGATGAATCCGTCGACGGCCGAGGGAGGGGCGATCCCGGCCGAATTCCAGGCCAAGAACAACTTCGATCGGGTAGAAACGCTGGGGACGGTGTTTTTGGGGATGTCGCTGACATGCGCAAGATGTCACACACACAAGTACGACCCGATTCCGCAGAGGGAGTATTACCGCCTGCTGGCGTTCTTTAACAGCACCGCCGAGGCGTCGATGGATGGGAACAAGTACGAGTACGGACCGGTGATTCGTGCCCCGGGAAGCTTGATGGCCTGGCGGGCCTGGGACGATTTGCACGTCATGCGGAAGGATCTTCTGGCGCGAAGTGACAAGCAATTGAAATCCTTGAAATCGGCAACTCCCGAATACCGAAAGGCCTGGACTGCGGCCAAGCCCGCAGATCGGTTGGTCCGAGTGGCCGATACCAAGGGGCCGTTCGACAAGCTTGAACTCCACAAGCAGGCGGTTGAACTGGTCAAGCGGATCGCCGAGGTCCGAAAGGCATTCACCTCCACCCTGGTAGCCCGTGACCTGCCCAAGCCGCGGGCCACGAAGGTCCTGGAACGGGGCGAATACAACCGTCCCCAGGGCGACGTGCTCGAGCCGGGGATCCTGACCGCGATGGGGGCATTCCCCGAGGGGGCTCCTCGAAATCGGCTGGGCCTGGCTCGTTGGCTGACCTCCCGGGCTCACCCGCTGACGGCTCGCGTGCTGGTCAATCGCATCTGGCAACGCACATTCGGCGATGGGTTGGTGCGGACGCCCGAGGACTTCGGGCTCCAGGGACAACAGCCGACACACCCCCGCTTGCTCGACTGGCTCGCCGTCGAGTTACATGACAGCGGGTGGGACCTGAAACACATGCTGCGATTGATGGTCACCAGCCGGACGTTTCGTCAGAGTTCGGCGTGGCGTGAGGGAATAGAGGATCCGGAAAACCGCCTGATTGCCCGTGGACCCAGTCATCGGTTAGACGCCGAGGTCATCCGGGACGTGGGACTCTGGGCCAGCGGGCTACTGGTTTCACAGGCCGGCGGCGAAGGGGCCAAGCCGTACCAGCCCGGGGGACTGTGGTCGGCCCTGATGCATCCGGCCAGTAACACCAAGCTTTACGTCGCGGACAAGGGGGCGAGACTCTATCACCGCAGCCTCTACGTGTACTGGAAGCGGACCAGCCCCCATCCGATGATGACACTCTTTGACGCCCCCAGCCGGGAATCGAGTTGTGTCCGGCGGTCCCGAACCAACACGTCGCTTCAGTCACTGGGGCTGCTCAACGAGACCCAGCGGATGGAGATGGCGCGTGTTCTGGCCGGACGATTGCTGCGGGAGGCCAAGGATGATGACGGTCGGCTGGACCTGCTGTTCGGCCTGCTGGCGTCACGCGCTCCCAATCCGCGAGAACGTGCCGCCTGCCGGAAACTGCTTGAGGTGATGACAGCTCGCTATGCCAGGTCTCCCAAGGATGCCCAGGCAGTGTTGTCGACGGGAGCCTCACGGCCTGATGCCAGGCTGAACGCCACGGCACATGCTGCATGGGCGCAGGTGGCGGTGACCGTGCTGGCCAGCGATGTGGCCATTCTCCTGTACTAGGGACTGACGACGGATTCCGATTCGATTTTGACAGATCTGTGATGCTCCAAGACTCTCCTGGTGTGAACGCCATGAACACGCTTCGTGACTTCGAACTGAACCTGACCCGTCGACAATTGTTCGGCCGCGGGGCCCTGGGACTGGGTACCGCGGCGATGGCTCAATTGCTTGGGTCGGACCTGCAGGCCGCCGGTGCCGATGCGAAGTCCGGCCTGCATCACCCGGCCAGGGCCAAGCGGGTGATCTACCTGTTCATGAGCGGTGGCCCCAGTCACCACGACCTGTGGGACGACAAGCCGAAAATGAGAGAGATGTACGGGCAGCCGCTGCCCGAGCACATCCGCAACGGCCAGCGGATCACCGGGATGACCGCCCGGCAGAAGACACTGCCGGTCTGTCCCAGCAAGTACAAGTTCACCAAACATGCCAACAACGACCGCGGTGTGTGGATCAGCGAACTGTTGCCTCACACGGCCACCGTCGCCAAGGAATTGTGCGTGGTGCACAGCACCTTTACCGAGGCGATCAATCACGATCC
The DNA here is from genome assembly GCA_003445035.1 of Planctomycetaceae bacterium. Lineage (GTDB taxonomy): Bacteria > Planctomycetota > Planctomycetia > Planctomycetales > Planctomycetaceae > UBA8437. Next base: position 15,494 of record DLVV01000372.1, read on the forward strand.
GGCGATCACCTACATCCAGACCGGAAGCCAGATTCCGGGACGTCCGAGCCTCGGGGCGTGGTTGAGTTACGGGCTGGGCAGTATGAACGAGAACCTGCCCGGTTACGTGGTGATGCATGCCAAAACGAGCTTTGCTGAGCAGAGCCTGTTCAGCCGACTGTGGGGCACCGGGTTTCTGCCCTCCGATCACCAGGGCATCCTGCTTCGTAGCCAGGGCGACCCGGTGTTGTATCTCAGCAATCCGGCCGGGGTGGATCGCCAGGACCGGCGGGCTCAACTCGACACGCTGGCACTGCTCAATCGCGAACAACACAGGCGTTTCGCCGATCCCGAGGTGTTGGCCCGGATCAAGCAGCACGAGATGGCCTATCGCATGCAGTCCTCGGTGCCGGAATTGATGGATCTCTCGCAGGAGTCCAAGGAGACGTTCGAATTGTACGGCGAGGCTGCTCGCCAGCCGGGGTCATTCGCGGCGTGCTGTCTGAACGCCCGGCGACTGGCCGAACGGGGGGTCCGCAACATCCAGGTGTTCCACCGCGGCTGGGATGCCCACGGCAGTTTGCCCCGCGAGCACGAGTCGCAGTGCCGGGACGTTGACCAGGGATGTGCCGCGTTGATCAAGGACCTGAAACGCCGGGGCATGCTCGACGAGACCCTGGTGGTCTGGGGTGGTGAGTTCGGGCGCACCTCGTACTGCCAGGGCGGGTTGTCGAAGACCAACTACGGTCGCGACCACCATCCGAGGTGCTTCACCGTCTGGATGGCCGGTGGTGGCATCAAGCCGGGGATCACCTACGGCCGGACCGACGACTACGCGTACAACATCGCCGACCCGGACGGCGAGCCGATGGACCCGCAGCCCAACCGGGAGGAATGGACACCCGGTTCGATGCACATCCATGATCTGAACGCCACGATCCTGCACCTGGCCGGTATCGATCACAAGCGGTTGACGTATCGCTACCAGGGCCGGGACTTCCGGTTGACCGACGTGCACGGCCACGTGATGACCGACCTGATTGCCTGAGGTGTCGGCGGGCTGTTCAGCGACTGAGCCCGTCGAGGTGCGCGACCACGTCGGTGACCGGGGTCACGTCACCCAGGTCGATGTCGATGTCCAGCAGATTCACCTCGTGCATCAACTCGCATCGCTCTCCGATCGCCTCGCGAGGCACAATCACGCGAAAGCTGTCGACCGCGTCACGACACGTTGCATAAACGCAGTGGCTGGTGCTGATGCCGGTAACGATCAGCGTGTCGACCGACAGCGACGTCAGCATCTCGTGCAGGTTGGTGCCCTTGAAGGCTGACGCATATCGCTTGTAGACGATTTTCTCGTCGGGACGATGCTCGAGTCTTGAATCAAGTGCAAACAACTCGGCTGCGTCGCCCTCCGGGACGGTCCACTGGAGCTTGCGGTTCTGCGGGCTGGGCGGGTCGGCGGGATCCCAGGCCAGGGAGGTGAAGAAGATGGGCAAGCCGGCTCGTCGGCTGCCTTCGAGGACCTGGCAGGTGCTCTCCATCACGCTGTCCAGGTTGCTGCCGATCTGGAGTTGGGGATCAAGCCAGTACCTGGCCATGTCGATGACGATCAAGGCCGGCCGCTCGCCCCAGCCGACTCGCGAGCCCCAGCCTCGTTGAAGATAATTCTCCTTCAATGCGGCCAGGTGGTCCCGCAACGGGCCTCTCAGTTCATCCGGGAGCCTCAGGTCCTCGGCGCCGAACGGCAGGCGGGGGGCATGGTCGGTGGTCATCGGTGGTCCTTTCGAGTCGTGATGTCCCGGCTGGAGAATGGGCAGTCGAAATTCTCGCACATCCGCCTCCACGGCTAAACGGACCCGACCGCTTCATCAAAAGGTATCGGTGATCGATTCTGGTATCATGCTTCGGCCTGCTGGGATTCGGTGGGTTTAGCGAGGGAATGGGATGAGCGAATCGGAGCACCCCCGAGACGAGACGGGGAAAGTCACAAACTCTCAGTCCTCGACTGAGACGGAGCGTGAGTCGTCTGTTGAGAACTCCTACGCGTGGTCGGTGGATTCGTTCCAGGAGCCGCCCAAGACGGTCCTCGCCAGGCGAACGACAGGTCGCGAGGTGCTTTGCGGCGGATTGCTGACCGGACTGGCTACGGGGCTGGCCTGGTCTTCGGTTGTTGAGCTGTTTTCCAGGGACCAGTCGTTCAGCGGCACCGAGTTTCTGACGTCCCTGGTCGTGCCGGGACTGGTCGCTGTGGTGGTCTGGAAGCTGTGGCGGACCGGGCCCGTTTTTGGGGTGATCGTGGCCTACCTGACGTTGCTTATCCCGTTGATTGGAATAGGGATGGGTGGAGCCAATGTTCTGGAGGCGACCTTCGCCGGAGCGATTGCCGGGATTGTCTATGGTTCCCCATGGGCCATCTGGCGAGCGTTCAGGCGACCGGCGGATCACGGCGGATCGGCTGAATCGGTCCCCACTTTGCCTGGCTCCGACGAGCTCGAGCCGACGTCGGTGGGTTTTGAGATTGATGGTGGAGTTTCTCCGGATGAGTAATCCCGTCTCCTCTGGAGACGCCAACCTGTCGACAACACAACATGAGCACATCCGCACCACTGCAGGGCCAGGTCGCCATCGTCACCGGAGGGGCCTCGGGTATCGGTCGAGCGGTTGGCGAATTGTTTGCCGAGTCGGGACTGGCCGGCCTGGCGGTGATCGACGTGGCCGAGTGTGATCTGCCGGAGCTGGATGCGGAGGTCGTGACCGGGCAGTTCGATGTGGCCGATGCGGACGCGGTGAGGGGTTTCATTTCGGAGGTACACGATCGGTTCGGCCGCATTGACATCCTGGTCAATAACGCGGGGATCGCCCCGGTGGTCCCGTGGTCGGAGGTGACCGAAGAGAACTGGCAACGGGTTCTCGATGTCAATCTCAATGGCGCGTTTCACTGCACCCGTGCCGCCTGGGACCACATGCGGGACCGGCAATACGGCCGCATCGTGAACATCTCGTCGGTCGGTGCGTTCCTGGGCAGCGTGAGTGCTCACCCCGCTTACGGAGTCAGCAAGGCGGGGTTGATTGCCCTGACAAAGTCACTGGCCAAGGAGGGTGCCGCCGACGGCATCCTGGTCAACGCAATTGCTCCCGGGTCTATCGACACTCCGATGCTGGAGAGCTTCGGTCCTGAGGCGCGAGTGGAATATGCCGAGGCAGCCCTGTTGAAACGTCAGGCGTCTCCGAAGGAACTGGCCGAATCGGTCGTGTTCCTGGTGTCTCCGGCATCCAGTTACATCACCGGGGCCACCCTGCACGTCAACGGCGGGGCGCTGTTGGTTTGAGCGGCCTCGTCACGTCACGTCTTTTCCAAGGAACGATAATGCCCAATTACGAAAACTGTGTCATCGATCCCGGCCAATTTCCGATCTTTGAAGCGCTGGACGGGTCCCGCGAGGTCCAGGGGCTGATCTCGGCCGAGAGTTGCGATGCCCAGGATATGGCGGCCGGTTTGTGGTGGCTGCATCCCGGCGAAGAGTGCGACACCGATATTCACCCTGACGCGTCGGAGATCTACTACGTGGTCAGCGGCGAGGGGGTTTTGAGGCTCGGTGACGACCGGTATCCGGTTCGTAAGGGGATGGTTGTCTACATTCCCCAGGGGGTCGAACACCAGACGTTCAACACCGGTGATGAGGACCTGTGTTACTTCTGGACGTTCGCGCCGCCTCCGAGTGGGCAGTCACTGGCCGAACGCCAGGGATGGAAACAGGTGGAGTAGCCGGTTCAGGCGATCAGGTCCTCAATCACCTCGCCGCCGAACTGGCTCAGTTGCTT
>DLVV01000372.1:19310-19456 GCA_003445035.1 Planctomycetaceae bacterium
TGTGGTGGCTGCATCCCGGCGAAGAGTGCGACACCGATATTCATCCGGACGCGTCGGAGATCTACTACGTTGTCAGCGGTGAGGGCGTTTTGAGGCTCGGTGACGACCGGTATCCGGTTCGTAAGGGGATGGTTGTCTACATTCCC
>DLVV01000125.1:0-913 GCA_003445035.1 Planctomycetaceae bacterium
CCGTCACGCACTCGGCACACCCCTTGCACTTGCTCGGGTCGATCAGGATCGAAAAGCGGCCGCCTTCCTTACCCTTCTTCTGCGGCCCGTCGTAGTACTTACGGGTCTTGGACCACTGTGCTTCAAACATCTCGCGGTCGTCGACGTCCTCGATCTTTTCCAACTGGGTAGTGAGGTCGCTCTCGGCGAGCACCTTGCCGAGGATTGCGGTGTCGGGGCACTGGGTCACACAGTCCATGCAGCCGGTGCAGTTCTCGGTAATGTAAATCGGGATCTCGGGTGCCACGTAGCTGAAGTCTCGCAGCGTGGCGGTGCCGGCGGGGATGATCGAGCGGGCGACCGAGAGATCCGCGGGCAGGCCCTTTTCGGCCACACCGTCCTCGTAGCCCTTGATGATCCGCTCGTTGAAGTCGACGACGTCGAGCACCGGCAGATCGACCGGCACGAACTCCTTGTCGACCAACGTCCCGTAGGTGTTGTTGTTGAACGGATCTCGATCACTCGCCTCGTTGATCGAAGTCGTATTGTCTGTTGTCGCCATGCCTGCTGTCCTCGTCTCTCAACTCCTCCGGCAAGCCACCGAAGGCAGATGCTTGTTGTGTTCATGCCTCGGAACGTGTCGCGCCGCTCAGGCGGCGCCGTTGCTGCCCTGGATCAGCTCCTGGGGAATCTCCCGCATCTCGCTGTAGCCTCGCTTGACGCAGGTCAGGTTGTCCTGGACCACCTGCTCACCCCGTTTGCCGAAGTACTTCCTCAGAGCCTTCTCGACACCCGCGTAGACTTCTTCGTCGTCCATGCCGCTGTCGGTGGCGTAGGGGGTCAGTTTCAGGAATGCCCCCAGCAGGACGATCCCCTGCATCCGCATCTCGAGATCGGCCACCGAAGCCACCTCGCGGGCGATGTTGACCATGTC
>DLVV01000125.1:1289-23952 GCA_003445035.1 Planctomycetaceae bacterium
ATCCGAGTCCAGACATCGGCGGCGTCCTCGAACGGACTCTGCATGAAGATCGAACCCTCATCGACCATGCCGCTGAGCGGATGGCCGCTGTCCAGGGCGGTGACGTCGTTGAGCACGATCAGGTTGACGTGCTCGAGCTCGCTGTGTGAGAAGATGTGCGAGTCGGCGATGGTCAGGTAATAGGTGGTCGGCAGGCCCTTCTTCTCGGACCCGTACTTCGGATAGGCCTGCACGTCCTTGCCGAAGACCTGGCCCCCGATCGTGGCGATCACCTTGTTGGAAGTCACCGAGCCGAAGCCGCCGACCGAGTGGCCTCGCATCGAAAACGCTCCGGGAGGACGCAAGTCGGGGTCGTCGGTGTTCTCCAGAGCCAGCGCGTGCTGGATCCCGACAACGAAGAAGTCCTGGCCGTCGTTGATCATGTTGTCGAAGATCGCATTGATGTCGCCGGGTCGCACGTCGCGGCTGCCCAGCCCCGCGGAACCGTGGTAGATCCGTGGAGCCTGGTCGATCTTCTCATGGCCCATCTGACCCGCCAACGCGTCGCAGAAGGCCGCCTTGATCTCGCGTGTCAGGTGGTTGCCGGTTGTCGAGAGCGGATCGTCCATCCGCTCGATGACCGAAATCGCCTTGCAGTGCTTCAGGGCGTCGACCAACTGGCGGGCCGGGAACGGGCGGAAGCAGTAGATGTTCAGACATCCTGCCTTCACGCCCTTCTCGTCACGCAGGTAGTCGATCGTCGTCTGGGCCGTTTCCATGTAGGAACCGATCCCGACCAGGATGTATTCGGCGTCCTCGCAACGGTACGCGTCCAGGAACCCGTAGCGGCGACCCGTCTTGGTGTAGAACTCGTCAAACGCGTCCTGCAGATGTTCCTCAACCGTGTCGTAGTACCACCTCTGGGCAATCTTGCCCTTCATGTACGAGTCCTGGTTCTGAACCACTCCCGACATAACCGGGTTGTCCGGATCCATCAGGTTGTGCAGGTGATCCTCGGGCTTGCCGATGTAGTCCTTCATGAACTCCGGCTCGCACAGCAACACGCTCTCGACCGTGTGAGTCGTCAGGAAACCGTCCTGCACGCTCATGAACGGAACCTGAGACGCCTCGGCCGCGCGGCGTGAGATCAGGCACAGGTCGCCGGCTTCCTGGGCGTTGCGTGCAAACAGGATCCCCCAGTTGCAGTCGGCAACCGACATCACGTCGTCGTGACCGGCGTGGACGTTCAGCGAGTGGCTGGTCAGGGCGCGTGCGCCGATGTTGAAAACGACGCCCAGCCGCTTGCCGGCGATCGTGTACAGGACCTCCTTCATCAACACCAGGCCCTGGCCCGATGTGAAGTTGGTGACTCGCCCTCCGGCCGCCGCAAACCCCTCACAGAACGTCGCCGAGGAATGCTCGCTCTCGGGCTCAACAAACACCAGTTGATCGCCCCAGAGGTTGGGGATTCCGTTCTGCACGGCAGCGTTGAATCCGCTCCCCATCGTCGTCGAACTGGTGATCGGAAACGCGCCAGACCCCTGGCAGATCCTGGTCTCAACCCACACCACCGCCTCGGCGCCATCGCAGGTCACCGGGATCCCGGGATACTGGAACTTCTGCTCCGCCTCGTCGGAGGCCGGAGTCTGTGTGCCGTCGAGAGTTCCTGTCGCCATCAAGTCACCACTTGTGTGCAGCTAGACCATCACCCCGGTCGACGGCCCGAATCGGCGGAAGACCTGAGAAAAATGTATTATGGCAGGTGACCCGACTTGCGGCAATCCCCGTCTGTGCGCCACCTCCGAAGACTCCACAAACCCCCAACAGGGCTTGCCCGCCTTCGGTTCGCCGTTCAGAATTGCGACAGGCAGCCCCTGCACGACGTTGTTCAAGTCCGTATACATCGATCCGCTTTATTTATGACCCCTCGAGTAGCCACTGTTGATGTCTTGCTCGACCAGCAGCAGATGACCGTCGAAGATCTCTCCGAACAGGCCAATATGGCCATGGAACGCGCCGAAGCCATCGCCCTTGGGCGATGGACTCCCGCACCCGCCGAAAGACAACGAATTGCCGGCGCGTTCGGCGTCACAGTCGAAGACATCAGCTGGGGCCACACCATGGATCCCCGCAACGTCCGCTACCGTCAGTTTGGACTGCAGGAAGAAATTTGATGGCCTCACGCAGCGTGGCGGAACTTTGTGAAGAACGGTCGCTGACGCCCGACCAACTGACAGAAATTTGCGGCCTGGACCCACATCGGGTGCTTGCCATCATGCTCGCCCGATGGACACCGTCGCCGGCAGAACGGACGGCGATCGCCGAAGCACTCAGCGTCGCCATCACCGACATCACCTGGGGCCACAAGACGCCGATCCAGCACATCTACGGCCAAGGCCCCAGCTGAACCCGGCGCGTGCTGGACACTTTTTCGCGTCTACATCACCCGATCGACGCCCCAGGCGTAACGTTTCCCGGTCGGAAACTCCTTGTACTCCCGGGCAAACGGGTTCCCGATGCTGTCCTTGCGATACACCGCATTGACCGCGTCCAGCAGCTCGGTGATCTCCTCGGACTCATACCCGATCCCGCAAATCTCAAACCAGTCGTCGTTGACGTCGAAGACTCCGAAGCGATCCGGCCAGACGTGCACTTTGCGTGGAACACTCAATTCGGATCGGATCCGTTTCAAAAACACCAGGGCGTCCTCGAGTGTTCCAGACGAAAACTCGTGACTGGCCTGGGGCTCCGACATTTCCCACCTCTCCCGCGCGGCTTGACGCTGGCCAAGGTTTTGACTAATCAAAACCTTGGCTTGTGCGAACATTTGTCCGTTTTTCAACAGGTCGCTGACACCACAGCCAACACCCCGCACCCCGCCTGATCATGCCCGGAGGATCCCCCATGTCAACCCGCCGCGTGCTCCTCCCGACCATTCTCACGCTGGGATCTCTGATCGTAGTCGGCTGCGACGACACCCCCAGGGGTGTCACTTCCGACGATGCGGCACCCAAGACGGCGACCGACGCCGCCAGACCCACCTACAAGATTGTCACCACCTGCGGAATGGTCACCGACATCGTCAAGACGATTGCCGGCGACCGCGGCACCGTCGACGGCTTGATGGGTGAACGTGTCGACCCCCACATGTACAAGCCCACTCGCAACGACCAGAAGAAGCTACTGGAGGCCGATATCATCTTCTATTCCGGACTGATGCTGGAGGGTCGCATGAGTGACACCTTCACGCGGGCTGGCCGTGGGGGCAAACCGGTTTACGCCGTCACCGAAAAGATCGGCCACGATTACCTTCGAGAGCCACCGGAATTCCAGGGCCACTGGGACCCACACGTCTGGATGGACATCACCGCCTGGAGCCAGTGTGTCGACGTCGTCACCTCGGCGCTAGCCGACTTCGACCCAGATCATGCCGACGCCTACAATCGCCGGTCGCAACAGTACCAGGCCCAGTTGAGAGAAATGGACGAATACGTCCGCGAAACGATTGCCACAATCCCCCGCGAACGCAGATGGCTGATCACCGCTCACGACGCCTTCGGGTATTTCTCTCGGGCATACGACATCCCGGTCAAGAGTGTCCAGGGCATCTCCACCGAATCCGAAGCGGCCGTCGACGACATCAACGGACTCGTCTCGTTTATCGTCGAAAAAGAGATCACCGCCATCTTCATCGAATCCAGCGTCAACCCCAAGAACATCCAGGCCATCATCGAGGGTTGCAAGCAAAAGCGGCTGGACGTCCGCATCGGTGGCGAATTGTTCACTGATGCGATGGGAGCCCCCGGCACTTACACCGGGACCTACCTGGGAATGATGGATCACAACGCCACGACGATTGCGCGTGCCCTGGGCGGCAAAGCACCCGAGGCCGGAAAACACGGAAAGCTCAAGCCCCACGTCACCAAAGAGTGACCTTCGGGTCCCGACCGTTTCAGGTCGCCACGTATTCGCACCGGGAGCCCCAAGTGACCGACGGCCCGCAGACCGCAACACCGCCCCCCGACGAACACGCCCGGCACCCCAGTTCAGCGCCACTGGCAATCCACGACATGACGGTCGCCTATCACAGGCGGCCCGTCCTCTGGGACATCGATTACGACGCCCCCCCCGGAAAACTGACTGCCATCGTGGGGCCCAACGGTTCGGGCAAGACCACACTGATCAAGGCGGCCGTCGACCTCGTCCCCCGCGCCTCCGGTGATGTTCGTTTCTTCGGTTCGGCCTACCACAAGGTCCGCCACCGCGTGGGATACGTCCCTCAGCGGGGCAGCGTCGACTGGGACTTCCCGGTCAACGCGCTCGACGTGGTGGCGATGGGGCTCTACAAGCAGATCGGCTGGTTCCGCCCCGTCACACGCCGCTACCGAGACCAGGCCATGCACTATCTCGAGCGAGTGGGGATGGCCGACTACGCGGCCCGGCAGATCAGCCAACTCTCCGGTGGTCAGCAACAGCGGGTCTTCCTCGCCCGCGCGCTATCACAACAGGCGGACGTCTACCTGATGGACGAGCCATTCGTGGGTGTCGATGCTGCCACGGAACGCGCTATCGTTGTCATTCTCCAGGAGCTTCGCGAGGCCGGAAAGTCCGCCCTGGTCGTTCACCATGATCTCCAGACCGTGCCGGAGTATTTCGACCACGTCCTGCTGCTGAATATGCGAATGGTGGCCACCGGACCCATCTCGGATGTTTTCACACCCGAGAACCTCAGAGCCACCTATGGCGGCAAACTCGCACTGCTGGACCAGGTCGGCCATCGCATGACGCTCAACCAGGGCCGATCATGAGCCCAGTGCGCCCCACGGCCACAGTCGTCCGGCCGGTTATATTTCGGCACCGTTGGCTGGCGTTGGCCCTGCCATTTGCACTGGCGATGCCCAGCGTACTCCTCGCTGCCCCGGGTCCCTCCGGCCACGATCACCCAGTCCCCTCGCAAGTCACGACCGGCACCTCTGGAACGAGTCTCTCCGACAATCGCTTCCGGTGGCCCGGATGGAACAAGATTTCCGACACCCTGCTGATGAGGCAATACAACACGCGGATCGTGTTGCTGGGGTCGATCCTGCTGGGCATCGGCGCCGGAACGGTTGGCACCTTCATGCTGCTGCGCAAGAGATCGCTCGTTGGCGACGTGGTCAGCCACGCCTCGTTACCAGGCATCGCCATGGCTTTCCTGGCCATTGAATTGGCGTATCCGGGCAAAGGCCGCTCGCTACCGGTTCTGCTTTTCGGAGCATTGCTGGCCGGCCTGCTCGGAGTCCTTTGCACGATCGGCATCAGGCGATTCAGCCGCATCAAGGAAGACACCGCCCTGGCAATCGTGCTGAGTGTCTTCTTCGGAATCGGCATCGCGTTATTCACGATCATCCAAAAACTGCCCACCGGACAGGTCGCCGGACTGCAGCAGTTCATCTACGGCCAGACGGCCTCAATGACATCTGCTGATGTCGGCCTGATTGGCCTGGCGTCCATCCTGGTCATCGCAGTCTCCGCGGCCCTGTTCAAGGAATTCGGCCTGCTGTGTTTTGACGAAGAGTTCGGCCGCAGCCACGGCTGGCCCACAACCTGGCTGGACCTCGTCCTCATGGCCCTGGTCGTATGCATCGCCATCACCGGGTTGCAGAGTGTCGGCATGCTCCTGGTCGTGGCGATGCTGATTATCCCGCCCGCGGCCGCCCGGTTCTGGACAGACCGCCTCGGATCGATGACAGTGATCGCCGCCGTCCTGGGCGGACTTTCCGCTTGGCTGGGTGGCGTCGTCAGTTCACTATTCGCGAGGTTCTCGGCTGGTGCGGTCATCGTTCTTGCCGGCACCCTGTTTTTCCTGGTCAGCCTCGCATTCGGCACGCGGCGGGGGCTGTTGCCCAGGGGGCTACGCCAATGGTCCAACAATCGTCGGATCGGGCGACACGACCTGCTGAGGACTCTTTACGAGATGCTCGAACCCCGCCTGGAATCTTCCGAGCCCGACTCATCCGACGACCCGCTCGCCGACATCCATTTCGCCAGTGACGAGGTTCTCTCAAGAAGAAGTTGGACTCGCTCTCGGCTGTCACGACTCCTCGACCGGGCCACGCGAGATGGGCTACTCCAAGCCGTCGAAAGCGGCTGGAGACTGACCGCTTCCGGCGCCGCGGAGGCTCGCCTGGTGGCCCGCAACCACCGACTCTGGGAAACCTACTTGATCCTCCATGCCGACATCGCCCCAAACCACGTCGACCGGGATGCCGACTTGATTGAACACGTCCTGGAACCCGACCTGGTCTCTCAACTCCTCGAAACCGTCTCCGCACGCTACCCACAGATGCAAATGCCCCCCAGTCCGCACCCGCTGGAGCCGGGAACCTGATTCCCCACCCCTTCATGCTTGCAGCCACTGACATCTTCACCGCCAGCTTCACTTGGTTGATCGACGACTGGGGCAAGCTGGACACGTGGATCGTCATCACCGGCGCGCTGGCAGCCATGGCTTGTGCCATCCCTGGCAGTTTCCTGGTCCTGCGCCGACAGAGCATGATGGGAGACGCCCTGACCCACACGGTCCTCCCGGGAATCGTTGCCGCATTCCTGCTGTCCCACTACCTCAAAACCACGGGATGGATTTCCACCGACCCCGCCGACCCGCACAAGGCGTTCGACGCCACCAGCTACACCTTCATGTTCGGCGGAGCACTGCTGACCGGAGTGCTAACCGCCATCCTGACCGAATGGGTCAGCCGCCGCGGGGGTGTCGAAAATTCAGCGGCACTCGGAGTCGTCTACACATCGATGTTCGCAGTCGGACTGCTGACCATCCGCCTGGCCGCCGACAGTGTGCACATCGACCCCGATTGCGTTCTCTACGGCAACCTGGAATCCGTGTGGGGAGGGTCGGACCAGGTACCCCGGGCGGCGTGGGTCAGTGGCGGCTGTCTGGTTTTCAACATCGCGATGGCCGGCTGTTTCTTCAAGGAGCTGCGGATCAGCACTTTCGACCCGGCGCTGGCCACCACCCTGGGAATCAATGCCACATTGATCGACTACGCTCTCATGGGCGTGACGGCCGCCACGGCCGTCGCGGCTTTCGAGAGCGTTGGCAACATCCTTGTGATCGCCATGCTGATCGTTCCCGCAGCAACCGCCCACCTGCTGACGGACCGACTCTGGGTGATGCTCCTCCTGGCTGCGATCATTGCGGCTTCCACCGCGGCGATTGGACATGTCATGGCCTTGTCCCTTCCCCCAGTGTTGATGGCGCCTTTTGCTGAACAGCCCCTGCTGTCCGGGGTCCCAATCGACTCTCTTGACGCAAGCACCTCCGGCATGATGGCCGCCGCCGCCGGCGGACTTTTTGTTGCCGCCCTGTTCCTGGCACCCCGCCATGGCGTATTGGTTCGTATCGGACATCGCTTCCGCCTGTCCATCCGCATTTCTGCTGAAGATCTTCTTGGAACGCTCTACCGTCAGGACGAAACCTCCCGAGACATCCCGCTGCAAACTGGCCGGCGGACTTTCGCCCAGCGGTACGCCACCTGGCGGCTCCGACGTCAACGACTCATTCTCCACTCATCTGGCCAACTCGAGCTCACCGCGGCCGGACGACATGCGGCCAGGAAGCTGATCCGGGCGCATCGTTTGTGGGAGAGCTACATGGCCCGCCACTTCGACGTGCCTGCCGACCATCTTCACGAAACGGCTCACAAGGTCGAACACTATCTCGACCCCGAGCTTCGCGACCAACTCGCCCATGAACTCGACACCCCGGACACCGACCCGCACGGACGAGAGATACCCGATGACTAACGTCACGGCGTTTTCCGACGCGTCTCACTTCCGCACGAACCGTCGCCCCTTGAGTTCGAAACGAGGCAATTGTCCGGGGCCCACCGCTGAGACTTCCGCCTGAAAGTTGAAGGTCTCTCGGATCCCCGCTTCCACGCCGGCAAGGACCTCATCGACAGCGGCACCGGCCACGGGTTCGATCTCGACCGAGAAGCGATCCAGAGCGGACTCCGACCCAATCACCACCCGGAATTCGGCCACCCCGCTCACTCTCCGGATCACCGCTTCGATACTCGACGGGAACACGTTGTTGCCTCGGACGGTGAGCATGTCGTCGGCGCGGCCCAGGATCCCTCCCTTCAACCGCAACAACGCCCGGCCGCACGGACAAGGTTCCGAATCCGCAACCACCAGGTCGCCCGTCCTGTATCGCAGAACCGGGCTCCCGGTCCGCCGCAACGTGGTGACCAACAGCTCCCCCTGCTCACCCGGCGGAACCTTCTCCAGGGTGTCCGGATCGACGATCTCCGCAACACATTCGCCTTCCAGGACGTGCATCCCCCCCGGCCCCTCGACACACTCAACAGCAATTGGCCCCAGTTCGGTCATCCCCCAGTGGTCGATGACCCTCGCCCCCCACGCCGACTCGATCTCCTCTCGAACTCCCGGCACACTGCCGCCTGGTTCGCCGGCAACAATCAACATTCGTACCGAACCCGACGCCAGGTCGACCGCTTCTTCCCTCGCCACCTCCGCCAGTCTCAGGGCGTACGTTGGTGTGCAACAAAGAACTGTTGCCTGGTTGTCCTCGATGAGCCGAAGCCTGGCACCACTGCTCATCCCCCCGCCGGGAAGGCACAGATGCCCGGATTCAACCGCCCCCTCAAAAGCCGCCCAAAACCCAATGAACGGGCCAAATGAAAACGGGAACGCAAAACGGTCCTCGGCGGTCACACCGGCTATCCGGAACATCTGCGACCACGCGTCCAGCAGATTCCGCCACGCCGCCGGAGTGTCCAGCCACCGCAAGGGACGACCAGTCGTTCCCGATGTCTGATGAAGCCGAGTGTAACCGGACAGCGGTTCGCTGAGATTCGTGCCGTATGGTGGATTTTCGTCCTGGTCGGCCACAAAGTCCTGCTTGCTGCAAACAGGAAATTCACTCAACAACCGCAGGCCGTCCAAGCGGGTTGTCACGTCCACCGCCGACCCCCAGCCCGATTCCTCGAAACGCTTTTTCCAGAACGCATTCCCACTTAGTACGTCCTGGACCAGCACGGTAAACCGTTCCAACTGAACGGCCTCCAGTTCCTCTCGTGAGAGATCTTCCGGTAATGACATCTCGCCGACCTCTCGGGCCACCAGAACCGCAACGTAACCACTTATCAATCACAGAATTGTAACGACCCCCCAACTGCTCCGAACCACTCAAGTGGCCATTTCCAACCGCCGACAAAGAGTAAGTGGCGTGCCACACGCCAAGCTGCCCCGCACCCCCCGGACATCAGCTCGATGAATGGCCCGGCTGTCAATTCCCGCGCCTTTCGCATCGGTTTCCTGGCCTCGCTGGAAACCGACGACGGTGCGTTCGTCGCTGGTCTTCTTGTGACCAACCGCTACGGCCGCCCACTGGAATTCCAGTGCACCAGCCCGGTTCGTCCGACACACGCCCAACAGTTGCTCTACGGCGAGACACTTCGCCCCTTCCTGCTTGGAGAACTGATGGGTCGTGCGCTTCTGGACCGCCTGGGATCCCCTCCAGACCTTCTTGTCACCGACAACGACCACATTCTCGACCTCAGGCACCACATCGCCATTCCCATGGCTCGTGTCGAACCCCAGGCTGACGACTCAACTGGTCCCACAACTGCACCGCCCCTTGGACGGGTTCGAATGGGTCGACGCATCCTCTCGATTCATTCGGCACACGAAACCGACATCGCTGCTCTACACCACGGCGCAACCCAGGTGACCGCTGACGCGGATCTTCAAGAACCGATCGAACGTGTACGACAGGCACTTGCCGAGACGCTCCAGGGACAACAATCGGGGAATCCGAGTGGAACTCGCAGTTGATCGTCAACGAACCGGTGTCCAACCGCCACGGGTCGATGCCCGCGCGCTGCCGCTTCATCTCGATGTCCAATTGTTCAGTTCCGGCCTGGGTGCAGGCATCACCCGCCCACCCGGATGTCACGTCGCGGCACAGCAACTGATCAATACCCCCAGGCTGCTCCCGGCCTGGCAGCCCAACTGGGGCCCGGTGAAAAGCATCGGCGTTTCTTTCCCCGAATGCCCGGTCGCGGAATCGCCCACCACCGATTCGTTCGGCAGCAACCTCGATGGGGCATTCGATGTCCCGGAGCCTGGCCCACAAGCCTCCCCCCACGCCAAATCCTTGTCACGCGGAAGAGCTCGGAACAAAACCACCCGGATCTCCGTGCCCACCGACGCCCTGTCGATCACCGATCGCCTTTTTTATCTGCTCCAGCCCCCGATTGAGACGCTGCTTTCCGGCCAGGAACTGGTCATGCCCTTCGAGCCGTTTCCGTTTCAGTACCACGGGATCGCGTGGCTGTTCTCTCAGGGATCCGCCCTGCTCGCTGATGAAATGGGACTGGGCAAGACAATGCAGGCCATCAGCGCCTTGCGGTTGCTGATGCGTGCAGGGCAGATCCGAAGCGTGCTGCTGGTTTGCCCCAAGCCGTTGATCACCAATTGGCAGCGAGAGCTGCAAATGTGGGCTGAAGAAATCCCGGTTGTCGCAATTGAAGGCCCCTCGGCCCGACGACGCATGCTTTGGGAAATGCCCAACGTGCCGGTAAAAGTCGCCAACTACGAATTGCTGGTTCGCGACCTCGAGATGATCGGAGAAGACGACTTTCCCGCTTTCGATCTTCTGATCCTCGACGAAGCGCAGCGAATCAAAAATCGTGAATCCCGAACCAACCAGGCCGCCCACTCACTCAAACGGCACAGATCATGGGCCCTCACCGGAACCCCGATAGAGAATCGGCCATCCGAGTTCGTATCGTTGCTCGAATTTCTCGGTGCTGTCCCCGATCACAGCGTCACCGACATTCGGCAATTGAACCGACTGGCCAACAAATATGTGCTTCGCCGAACCAAGGACCGGGTCCTGAAGGACCTTCCGCCTCGGCTTGATCGTGAAGAACTCCTGGAACTCACTCCCGCACAACAGACGGCCTACGTCACTGCCGAACAAGAGGGAATCGTACGCCTCGACGAACTGGGCGAGTCCATCACGATACAACACGTCTTTGAACTCGTGCTCCGTCTGAAACAGATCTGTAACTACGACCCCCTTACGGGCCAAAGCTGCAAAATGGACCGCCTGGCGGCCGAAATCGAGGAAATCTCCGACAGCGGCGGCAAGGCGATCCTCTTCAGTCAGTGGACCAAGTCACTCGATTGGATGAACCAGAAGCTCCAGCACTTTCGGCCACTGATCTACCACGGAGCCGTCCCCTCCTCGCGGCGCGACGCCGTGTTGGAACGGTTCCGTCGCGACCCGGACTGCCCTCTCCTGCTGATGAGCTACGGAGTGGGAGCCGTCGGTCTAAATCTACAGTTCGCCGGCTATGTCTTCCTTTACGATCGCTGGTGGAACCCGGCTGTCGAAGACCAGGCAATCAACCGCGCCCACCGAATCGGACAACAGAATCCCGTCCTCGTCACCAAGTTCATCTGCCGCAATACCATCGAGGAGCGGATTGACAAGGTTCTCCAACAAAAACGCGAACTGTTCCAGGCCGTCCTTGGTGACTCCGAGATGAGCAACGCGAGCCTCAGCCTCGACGCCCAGGACATTTTCGGACTATTCGAATTGAAAGCCGGGCACGGAGATCAACTCCGAAGCATCACCCCACCGTCAATCGAAAACGGCTAATCAGTCCGTTCCAGTTCCTGCAACACGTGATCCTCAAGCTGGTCGATCTCCACCGACTGGTCGTACACCAGCAAAACCAGACCGCTCTCGGTTTCCAGAGATGCGCCTTGTGGTGAAAACCGGGACGCGCTAAACAATCCAGCGGTCTTGGATTCCACATCGGCCAGTCGTCGGTCCACCGATTCGCGGATTGGCCAACTGGCGACCATTACCGAAGCGCCGGCTTCGTGCGGAATGTGACTGGCCCACTCCAACGCGCAACGGCCCATCGTGTACCGGGCATTGATGTCCTGTAACGGCCGCCACGACAACTCACCGGACGGAGCCCGGTACCACATCGAATCGATTCCCAGCGGGCCGACGTATCCGGTTCGGCTGATCTCTGTCACCACCGGATCGACGATTGCCAGCAACGTCTCCACGCTCTCCGGGCAGATTCCGGGCAACCGGTTTCCCAGACGGCTCCCCCGGTAGCCCCTCGTCCCGGTCACCAACAATTCGGTCACCCCGCACCGATGTACCTTTCCGGGGGATTCGATCTCGAATTGCAGACCGACCTCTTTGATCGATTCAAGCCACGGTTCGATGACAACCAGGCCGTCCCGATTCAACATCGCCGTCACCCAGTCCAGGACCACCCGGTCAACTGTCTCGCCGCGGATCCGACGTTGGCCCCGGCCTGCGCCTCCGAGGTCGGATTTCACGAGCCATCCACCCTCACCGTCATGCCCTTTGGCCACCATCGACCGCAATTCGCCGATGCTCTCGACAATGCCGGCGCCAAGCGGACACATTCGCAGTTCCAACTCTCGCTCGAAGGCCCACACTCGACGATTGACTCTCTCAACCACGTCCAAATCCGGGATAGCCTGCATCGATCCGACCTTTTCGACGAGGTCGGCCATCGGAGGACTCCAACCCCACGGCACAAGTTCCAACTGGCCGTGTCCGCATCGTGGAGACTTCCAACAGCCCGAGGCTCCAGATTCGTCCTCAACACCCCAGGATGCGATCTGGTCAGAGGGGCCCAGCATCGGCGCCCAAACGCCGCACAGGCCCATTGTCGCGGCCCTGGCCGTTCGTGAGATTGTCTCGCCGGACAACTCATCTTCGAAGCCAAAATTCGATACGTACAGTCGACCACTCATCCCATTCCGCCTAACCGGAACCTCTTGCCCGCACTCCCGTGGCCGAAACCACCGCGTCCGGTTTAGCCTGTTTCGGGATGGCAGTAAACGACCTTGATGACCAATCCGGTTCCAGTACCCCAGCAGCACGACCGCGACAGCAGTTCCGATCGAAAATGGTCGATCCAAACTACTAGGAACAACAAACCACACTCTCTTTCACACGGTCACGGATGACTGGCCGCTTCTCACCGTTTTTGGTCCTCTTCCCGTTGTTGGCCGCGGGCTGCGCCCTTCCGGCCGGTCACGCCCAGATCAGCCAACCTGTTCACAGCGTTCCCGACGCATTTCTGCTCGACGCCACCTCGAAATGGACGGATTCTCCCGTCATTTTAGCCAACGGCGACGCTGTGGATATTTCTGCCACCGGCTGGATTCGGGACCGTTTGCCTCCCAGCACCCAGGAGACGGCGGCCCTGTGGTCTGACCCGTCGGGCACCTACCTGTCCCCCGGCCCGCACGACGGCTCCTCGGACCCGCTCCCCACCGGCGAGCATGGACCGGCCCCCTCCCTGGCCCTGATCGGCCGCATCGGCGCTGGCCGGCCGTTCCTTGTCGGACGTCGTGCCGGAATTCGCGCCAGCAGCGCTGGCCGCCTTCAATTCCGTGTCAACGACGCAACTCCCCACGACAACGCGGGACACTTTTCCATCCACGTCAATCGTGTTGAATCGCCATCACCCGCATGGCACGAGACCGTACTCACGGCACCATCGCGAGCGCTTCCTCCACCGTCTCCTGCAAAACGCGTCCTGATCTTCTACATCGATGGTCTCCGAGCTGACGTCGTGCGTGAAATGTCTCTCACGGGCCATCTGCCGACCATCCACAGGCTGTTCGTTGAAGGTGGCAGTTGGCTGGAGAACACCACGACGGTCTTTCCATCCAGCACGCTGACGGCCAACGGGTCCATGTGGACCGGCTGCTTTCCTGACCGCCACGGACTGACATCGATGATCCGTTTTGACCGCCGCACACAGGCCAGCCAGTCGCACCTGTCGACACTCGGCCCCGTACGCGCCGCTGAATCACTCCGTCCGGTCGGGCTCATCGGACTGGCCTCAACGGCAAATGAAACGATCCACAATGCTGTCGGGGCCCCCCTTCCCGACCCCCTTTCCGCCGACCACGCCACACCGCTTTACACACTCCTCAACCGCCAGGGCACGGACTGGGCCACTGGTGTTCTGCCGATCATGCCGCACCTTACCCCACCACTCTGGAGCCGCAGCCTGTTGCGACACCTGCCGTTCCTGAGAGCCGACAAGGCCTGGCAGCACTTCGACGACGCCAACACCACGTACGCACTGCGGCACCTTGTCGATCTCCAGAGGCCGGTCACCGTCATCTGGCTGCCGGAAACCGATTCGGTGAGCCACACCTGTGGTCGCGGCCAATTCGGTGCGACCCGCCACACCCTGGCCAGGGCGGACCTGTTGATCGGCTCCGTCGTCGACCACCTGGACCGTCGCGGGCAACTTGACGACACCGTACTGATGCTGGTCAGTGATCACGGTCACCATGGAGGACGTCGCCAGCCGCTGCGGCACTTCGATGTGGCTCATGAAGTATTTTTCCGGACACGAACAGTGTCCCGGGATCACCGCTGGCTCAACGGCGGGCTGGGGCTTTCGGTTCACCAGCACCAATCCACCTCTCGCCATCCCCACGACAAACACTTCGTCTTCGTCGACAGTATCCCCGACGGCACTTGCCGGATTTACCTGCCCCGAACCGACTACCGTTCACAAGACTGGACCTCCCCCGCTCGCCCCGCCGACTTGCTCAACTACCGGATCTCCGACCAACTCCCGCCGGTCAATCTCATCCGCCGCCTCATCAACGCACAGGTCGATGGGTCCGACGACAACCCTGTTGACATGGCACTGGTCCGCAACACCCCCAATTCGCTGCTGCTGATCAGCAAGACCAAGGGGGCGGCGGTGATCACTCGACGCCGCGACTCGAAGCGGCGATTTCTCTTCCGCTACCAGGTCGTCAACAACCTTGAACCGGCCCCGGACGGAACCATCGCCTGGAAGGCCGTCGCCCACCCGGCAGTGGATCCACTGCAGTTGGTCGCTTCAGTCCCTTCCGAATTCCTGGCGTCCGAACATGACGATCAATCCTGGTTGGCGGCAATGCGGGACTCCGAATACCCCGACGCTGTCGTTTCACTGGCCCGGTCCATGCTCTGGGTGCCCTCAATCGACGCGGTCGCCCGCCATCACGCACCCGACATCGTCTTGACCGCCTCCCGTGGATGGTACTTCGGGAAGCAGCCCACTTCCGGCACCATGCACGGGCACCCGCTCCGAGACGCGATGCTCTCAACCTGGTTCGTCTCCGGCCGGGGCATTCGCAAAAACACTCGAATCACAACCCCCTGCCGCCTGACCGACCTGACACCAACCATTCTTGACTGCCTCGGCCGTCTCTCATCCGATCAGTCTTTCGACGGGAGACCGATCCGCCAATTCCACGAAACGGGAACGCCCCCTCCCAAACCTTCACCCGTAGCCTGGCCGGACGTCCTGCTGACCGACTGGACCGCTCTGCAGACGTCCCACCGACCGACAGCTGCAGAACTGCCGCGGACAGTCAACGTTCCGCACTCACCTTCCGATCTCAACTCCATGATCCACAACGTCGCCAGCCTTCCGTCATGGAATCCGCTCCGCCTTCTCGACGACCTGGTCCACGGCCCTGATGCCACCGGCCTCACGTCGGACATCGAACAGGCTGAAGACACCGCACGGATCGGTTTTCCCGGTGAGTGGCATTGCACTCCCGGTGTCCTCCGGCTTTCAGACCTGGCATTTTCGGACTACAGCCCAACCTCTGGCGGTAACCTGTTTCGCGTCGACCGCCTCGTTGATTCGCTTCAATCGGCATCGGGCGTTGATCCGGCCGATCCGGAAACCGGTGGTACGCTGACTCCCCTGGCCCCCGTGCACCGCATGATCGATGGCCTGCAGAAGTTGCGTCTGGAAATGTCGAATTCCGTACAAAGAATTCTCGTGGAAGCCGTCGACGACTCACTGGCCGGCTGGCTTGAGGCAGTCGCCGACCTCGTGATCAACACCGACCACCGCATCCCCGCAGAGATCGTCGTGCCTTATGATGCTGAAGTCATACGGCAGACTTCTAGAACACGATCTCCAGTAACTGCTGCTCCTTGAGCAATTTCGACTGGATCCGAATCTTGTCGCGGACCAGTTTCTTTGCCGCAGGAACCCGTATCACCAGTTGCGCAATCCGATCACGTACGGGAAGAAAGTCACCGCGACGAAGTGCCACCAATCGTCCTTTTTTTACGGTCAACGCAACGTCGGTCCGATTCTTCCACCTCGGATCCCATGGGATCTTCTGTCGGTATCTGTCGCTCCCCTCAACTTCCCCGGACAAATCCGTGGCGCGGTAGCGACGCACGTAATTCGGCAGCCGAACCTGGATCACGATCTGGTACTCCTGCTCAGGTAACGGATCCTTGGGCACAGTCCACACCGAGAAACTGCCTTTTTTGACGACGCGACTTCCATCCGGAGCTTTCAGAACCGACCCGCCGGAGTTTGGATTGTTCGCATCGAAATCCGACACGATCTCGGCCATCACCTCCGAAAGCGAATCCTCGAGAACATGTTCCCGGCCCTCCAGGAGGGCCGTGTCGATCTTGGCTGACTGGCTCTTCCGATTGACGGCAGACTCGATTTCCAGCGGTCCGGCAGCGGATTCCGGCAAGGACGGTGGCCCCTCATCCGACTGCGTCCATTCCGTCGACAACGGCGATGGGTCGTTCCACTGGTCCAACACCAGCAGCGACAGCGCCAACAACGTCACCACGTGCAGTAAAAACGATCCGCTCACGCCGGTCAGCCCCGCCCGTCTCACCTGTCGGTCGCCTGGCAACGACCACCACGCATCGGGCTGCTGCAGATGAGTTCGGATGCGTTTCACAGACTGCCTCGTCTTCCGTTTAACGAATCGTCAACGGTTTCGCCCCTCGCAACCAGCCGCCCGTTCCGTCAAGCGGATTCCACACCCCCGAACATCCTAGCTCACTGTTCTACATCGACAATCCCATGGGGCTCACGCCTGCGCCCCATTGTGCCGCAGGATCCGCTCTACACGTGTAGCGACGCGCCTCCCTGCCACCGACAGCGGCCTTGTCGCCAACTCGTCAATTCCCACCCATTCGGCAGTCACGGGACCCTCCCAGCTTCCGGAGCGCCACATCGCGACAATCGGTTGAAGATGAAGCCGAAAACGTGTCACCCCATGTTGGAACTCGTCCATCCACTCCTGAAACTCGACGTCACAGCCCCAATCGGCCACCTCGGATTCAATCAGCCGTTCGTCGAATCGACTTCTTGCCAGGGCACGATCCCGCGACAATGCCGGAAACCCCCACATTCCGCCCCATCTCTCTCCATCGGGGTGCTGGATCAACAACAGACGTTTGCCCCGCCGCATAACCACCAGGAGTTCAAACACATCCGTCACATCACGACGAGATGCGCGGGCCGGGATACGCTCGACTTCCCCCAGTTCGAGGGATCGACAAGATCCCCGCACCGGACACTCCTGGCATTGGGGCGTGACACCACAGACGGTCGCCCCGAGATCGATAAGCGCCTGGTTGAATTCGCCTGGGCGATCCCGCGGAACAATCCGTTCGGCCAATGACCACAACTGACGACGTCCCTCACCACTGTGCAGGTCAGATCTCAGGGCCAAAAGCCTCGCGTAGAACCGAGCCGTATTCGCCTCGACGATTCCCGCCGATTGATCGAACGCAAAAGAGGCAATCGCACCTGCCGTGTACGGCCCGACACCCGGCAGGGACTGCAATTCCGTCGCTGTGTTTCGCCATTGCCCTCCCCATTCCTCGACGATCATTTTCGCCCCGCGGCTCAGATTTCTCGCCCGGCTGTAGTAACCCAATCCCTCCCAAACCCGAAGCACCTCGGCGGACTCGGCCCCCGCCAAACTCTCCACGGTCGGAAACCGTTTGAGAAATCTGTCGAGATATGGCACGACGGCCGTAACGGTCGTCTGCTGCAGCATGATCTCGCGAACCCAGACAACATACGGATCTCTCTCACCCACCCAGGGCAAGTCGCGGCCGCCACGTGCGTACCAGCGACGGACATTGCGGCGAAACCGGGCAACCCATTCGCCACTCACCGCATCCCGTTCCATAGTCAAGCCTGCCAACTCTAAGGCCGGTCCTGGTGTTCGTCGCCACCCAGCTGATTGGCTCCGAATGGCCGAGGCAGCAATTCGCTCAACTGCGTCACCATCCGCACCCCGTTGCTATCGGCCAGTACGATCTCCAGTTCGTCACAGAATTCGGCCAACACCTGGCGACACGCACCACACGGTGCCACCGGCTCAGTGGAGTCGGCCACCACGGCAATCCGCCGCCAACCGGAGACTCCCTGGCTGACGGCTGCCGTCACTGCCGCCCGCTCGGCACAGACACCCAGCCCAAAACTCGCGTTCTCGACATTGCACCCGACGACGATCCGACCGTCGTCCGCCTCAATTGCAGCGCCCACGGCGAATCCGGAATAGGGCGCGTGGGCACGCCCGCGTGCCTCGGCAGCCTTGGCGATAAGTTCTTCCACAGCCATCTCCTGCCATGCCACTTCTGTCGGATTACAGGAACATCCCGGCCATCGTCGCCGTCATCCACGAGGCCATCGCGCCACCGAGCATGGCCCGCGGCGCCAGCCTTGCGAGATCGATTTTCCGGGACGGTGCCAACGGGGTGATTCCGCCAATCTGAATCCCGATCGACGCGAAGTTGGCGAAACCACATAACGCGTATGCGGCCATCTTGGCGGACTTTTCACTTTCGAACACCATCTCGGCACCGGCCGAGGGCAGCATGGACTGCAACTGTGTGAAAGCCACGAATTCGTTGACAGCCACTTTGGCTCCCAGCAATCCGCCGAACAGTTGGCAGTCGTGGGCGCCATCGACACCCATCAACCATGCCACCGGCGAAAGCACCCAGCCAAAGAGTTTTTGCAGCGAAAGGTCCTGTAACGCATCACCGAGCAGTGGGACCGACTGGCCCAGACTGCTCGAAGCGATGCCACCACCAATCGCCCCCAGAACCAGGTCCAGGAGAGCCACCAACCCTGTGAAAGCGATCAGCATCGCTATCACGTTCAGCCACAGCTTCAACCCGTCAGTTGTGCCATTGGCAGCCGCCTCCACCAGGTTGGTGGCAGTCCGTTCCAGGCGAAACTCAACCCTTCCGCCAGTCTCCGACTGTTCGCACTCCGGCAACATGATCTTCGCGATAAGGAACGCCGCCGGCGCACTCATTACCGAAGCCGCCAAAAGGTGCGGGCCATATTCCTCGCCCAGAACTCCGATGTACACGGCGAGAACCGAACCCGCGATCGTGGCAAACCCGCCGGTCATCAAGGCATTCAGTTCCGACGCCGTCATCTTCTCGATATACGGACGTACCACCAGCGGCGCCTCGGTCTGCCCAACAAACACGTTGGCCGCCATCGCCATGGATTCCGAGCCAGACACTCCAAGCACCGCGCTCATCAAACGCGCCAACCCATACACCAGCACCTGCATCACCCCGATGTGATACAGCACACCCATCAGTGCCGAGAAAAATATGATTGCCACCAGTCCGCGTCCGGCAAAAGCGAACACGAACGCATGCTTGGGTCCGACAGCCTGCTCCATCACCGCCGGATCCGCCAGGGGCCCAAACACCAGTTTCGCCCCGGGTTCAGCCATCTCGATCAACTTTTGAACCGCGGCCGAAAGATACTCAAATACCTGCCCACCAGTGTCCGTGCCCAGGATGGCCCAGCCCAGCGCCGCCTGCATCACCAAGCCGAAAATCGTGATTCGCCACGGAAACCTCCGTCGCTCCGACGACAAACCCCACGCCACCAGACAGAAGAACAACAGGCCGGTCAGCCCGCGAACGATCGTCATGAATTCGGCTCTGCGGAAGATTACGACTCGATCGTACCGAGGACCAACCGCCGAGGCACGCCCGGCTCGTCAGTGATCGTCATCGCCGCCCTCGCATACTCTGCAGCCGATTCCAGCAGATCCTCATCCGCGGCCTGCAGTTCCAGTACGCCGTCCCCGGCGACAACCTCAGCTCCGACCGGGACCCGTATCCGAATGCCTGCCGCCAAATCGATTCGGCCGTCGTCTCGACACCGTGCACCGCCCAGCCGGGCAACGGCTCGCCCGATCTGCAAAGCATCCAGGCGATTCAGCCAGCCACTTCGATCCGCTTCAACGGTCCTCATCCTGACAGCTCGCCCGAGTCGGCCCGGCTCGGACACCACCCGAGGATCGCCTCCCTGGGCGATCAACATCATCTCAAATCGCTCCAGGCCGGCCCCTGCGTCCAGGGCCGCCACTGCCCGCGCCACAGACTTCTCCAGATCGTCACTCACGCCACCGGCCACGAGCATTCGAGCAACGATTTGCACCGAGAGTTCACGGAGGTCTGCGGGACCGTGACCTCGCAGACAGTCGATGGCTTCGGCGACCTCAATCGCGTTGCCAACGGCCATTCCCAGTGGAGCATCCATATCGGTCACCAACGCCACCGTGGGCAATCCGGAGGATGTCCCGGACTCGACCAGAGCTCGCCCCAGTGTATCCGCGTCGTCAAAGTCGCTGAAAACCGCGCCGGCCCCGCATTTCACGTCCAGTACAAGTCCCACAATCCCCTCGGCCAGTTTCTTGCTGAGAATCGAGCCGCAGATCAACGGTACGCTGTCCACCGTCGCCGTGGCATCACGTAGCGCGTACAACACGGCGTCAGCGGGCGCCATTTCCTCGCTGGCACCACAGATGGCGCATCCGGCCGTTCGCACGGTTTCCACCAACTCGTCGACTGACAGCCCGACCCGAAACCCCGGGACCGACTCCAGCTTGTCCAACGTGCCCCCCGTGTGACCAAGGCCGCGTCCAGAGATCATCGGGACATCCACCCCACACGCTGCCGCCAACGGGGCAATCACCAGGGACGCCTTGTCCCCGACACCACCGGTGGAATGCTTGTCCACCGCCGGACGATCAAACCTCTCGGGGCTTATCCGACGCCCGCTGCCGGCCATCGCTGCCACCAGCCAGCTGGTCTCCTCGGGGTCCAGGCCGACCAATGCTATTGCCATCAGCATGGCGGCCAGCTGCTCGCCAGGCCATCCGCCCCCTGCAGCCCCCTGGATGAACTCCTGGAGGTCTGTTCGGCGGAGTTTCTCGCCCGCTCTTTTGCGCGCGATGATCTCGACAGCCGCCATCATCACCGTCCCGGCACACATCGCCCTGCGTGCCCTCCTGATCGCCGCCGCCCCGATCAGACGTTATCGATCCACGTGTCGTAGAAGGTGAACTCCTCGTCGATCTCGATCGGCAGATTCCCCATGGCTGAAACAGCGAAGTCCACACCCTTGTCGTCACCGGTGCCGCCGGAAAGCACATCTTCATCGGACTGCCCCTTGATGAAGTCGTCGCCGTCCTCACCCAGGATGCTGTCCCGGTCGTTACCGCCAAACAGCCGGTCATCCCCGGTGCCCCCGACCAGGATGTCGCGACCCGAATTGCCATTGAGAACATCGTCGCCGGTCCACCCGGACAGTCCATCCGCCCCGGCTCCGCCTCGCAGCGTATCGTTGCCTTCTCCGCCGTTGATGGTGTCGTCCCCATCGTCGCCGAGCAGTGAGTCTTCGCCGAGCCCGCCTTTCAACGAGTCGTCGTCTCGCTGTCCATAAAGGACATCGTCCCCGCCGTCTCCCTCGATGGTGTCGTTCCCGGATCCGCCGAACATCGTGTCGGACGCCCCGCCTCCAACAAGACTGTCGTCGCCCGGGCCACCGTTGATCCGGTCGGCGCTGCCCGTACCGGTGAGGGTGTCGGCCCCGGGGCCTCCCCACAACACGGCTCGCCCCGAGAACCCACTGGCGTCGAAGTTGTTCCCGGCAGAACCTCCCGAGAACTTCACTTCTTCGAAGTTGCTGATCGCGTCTTCCCCGAGCCCTCCGCTCATCTGGGAGTCGTCAATCGTGATGTTCACGTCACCCGATTCGAACACCCGATCGAAACCGTTGGCACCGCCGTCGAGGCTGTCGTCACCGGGCCCGCCGCGAAGCGTGTCGTTGGCCCCCTGGCCTTCCAGCGTGTCGTCGCCTTCACCACCGGCCAAAAAGTCCTTGCCGGCTCCGCCCTTCACGGAATCGTCGCCCAGGTCGCCGTTCAGGCTGTCGTTGCCTCCATTGCCATTGAGGAAATCGGCGGCCTGCCCGCCGATCATCGTGTCGTTCCCCTTGCCGCCAATCATCGTGACGGGGATCGTGGCCATGCTGGCACTGAAGAAGTTCTCGCCCTGGTCGATGTTGGCACCGACCTTGCCATTGAGCACCGCACTTTCAATTCCGCTGAGTTCCTTGTCCCCGAGATCTCCGCCAAGGGTCGTGTCAGTGAGGATCAGCGTTCCGACGGCGAGATTCTCATCCAGCTGGTCGATACCCTCTCCACCCAAAATGGTATCGGCCCCTTCGGAACCCCGCAGCCGGTCATCTCCATCACCACCATCCACCAGGTCATCACCGGTGTTGGCATTGATGAAGTCCGCCCCGGCACCACCGATGGCCGTATCGTCTCCGTATCCGCCCAGCAGGGTGTCATCTCCGTTGCCGCCTTCCAGGGAATCGTCACCCCTCTTGGCATTCAGCTTGTCATCGCCTTCGCCGCCAATGATCAAGTCATGCAACCGTCCACCGGTCAGCGTGTCGTTGCCGGC
>DLVV01000336.1 GCA_003445035.1 Planctomycetaceae bacterium
CCGGTCAGGCCCAGCAGTTCGTCGATGATCCGCTGTCGCTTGTCGGGGACCTTCGAGTCGATGAAGGCCCGGGCCATCTCCGGCGAGGGCAGTGTGCCGATGAGGTCGAGCGTGACCCGGCGGAGGAAGGTGGCGTCATCGCACAGTCCCGAGGGCTCGATGCCCAGTTCGCGGAACTTCGCCGCCGCCAGTTCGTCGACGAAGTTGTTGTTCTTCCAGCCGTCCAGCCTGGCGTTGGTGGCAAAGGGGGTGACGAACATCGAGATGTCGGCCTGGCTCCCGAAGCGGATCATCACCGGGGCCTGGCCGCGGCCGCTGGCGGTGATCAGGCCTGAGGGAGCCACCTCGAGGATCGACTCGTCCATCGAGTCGTACTTGGCCCAGGCGGTGACGTCACGGACGGTCTTGTCGTTGTAGTGGGCGATGACCCGCAACTGCTGGGTCGTGCCGACGGTGCCCACGCGGCGCTTGGGAAAGACCTCCAGGCGAGTGACCTCGTGGGCCTTGCCGCTGGACAAGGCAGCCCCGGAAAGCAGCCAGGCGACGAGGATGTCGTGGTCGACCGATTGTTGGTCCAGGCGGTGGCCACCGCCGTGGGGGACCTGCATCGTCGGCTTCCGCAGGAAAAGGCTTTCTCGGGGAGACACCAGGCTGACTCGTCGCTGATGCCGTTCGCGGATGATCGCCTTCCGGTCGAAGTCGGCGTTGTAACCGAAGACCGAGAGCTTGAAGCCGCCCTTGCCGTACTGGGCGGCGTGGCAGGATCCGCTGTTGCAGCCGTGCTTGCTGAGGATCGGGCTGATCTGTTGGCGGAAACCGATCGCCGGATCGGCGGTCACTCCGCTGACGGTCACCTCGATCAGTTGCACCGCCTTGCCGCCGCCCGGAACCATCACCTCGACTCGAGTCGTTCCGTTGCCACGGGCCAGTAGTTCACCCGAGCGGCTGACGCTGACCACGTCGGGGTTCAGCGACGTGTACAGGACCTTGCGTGTCAGGTCACTTGACCGGTCGCTGGACCTGTTTCCATCGATGACTTCGCTGACAACCAGTTGGACTCGTGCGAAGTTGCCCGCCAGCGTGGCCTTCTCGGGGACCACTTCGATCCGGGGTTCCCCGGCAGCGATGGCTTGACCAGAGAGAAGGCATGTCGCCAACAGCAGCCATCCGACAAGAAGGTGCCGCAGGGAACGGGACGGGGAGTGTCTCACGATGAGGTCTCCAGTGATTGCCGAACGAGCGGATCGTGTTATCGAAGCCGATTCGGCCAAACAGCGAGGCAGGGACGGTGAGGGCGAAAGTGGCAAGGCGATCGCCGGTAGGTGGGTTCATTATGTCCGGTGGCCGAAGCCGATGCTATAGGAGGGCCATCGCGTCAATCTGCGTTGATACATCCAAATCTCTACTGGTAGAATCAGGACCCCACCGGGGCCGTCCCGATTGGCTCCGAATTCGGTTTTGGCGGCGAGAGCCGCCCTGCAGCCGACATCCTTCAACGAGACAGAATTCATGCTGAATCTTCTGCCCGGACTCGACCGCGACTGCGAAAGGATTTCCCGTCGTTGCCTGCTGCAGGTCGGTGGCCTGGCCGGCCTGGGTCTGTCGTTGCCGACGATGCTGGCCGGACGCCAGGCGGCCGCGGCACGGGGCGAGACGACCAAGGAGATCAACTGCATCCTGGTCTGGACGCGTGGCGGCACCAGCCACCACGACACGTTCGACCCGAAGCCCGAGGCGCCCCTGAGCGTCCGGGGTGAGTTCGGCGTCATCGATACGGCGATCCCCGGTGTGCAGTTCACCGAGATCGTGCCGAACATGGCCCGCGAGGCAAAGCGGTACTCGGTCCTGAGGGGCTGGAACCCGCGCAACGGCAGCCACGGCACCGCCGACCAGTGGGTGATGTCCGGCCGGCGGTTCAACCCCGCGATGGCGTTTCCGACCTACGGTTCGGTGGTCAGCCACCACAAGGGCTTCAAGAGCGTTCTGCCGCCGTTCGTGCAACTGGGCAGCGACATCGACCGTCGTTACGGCGGGGGGACGGCGGGGATCCTGGGAATCGAGCACAGCCCGTTCGAGATGCTGGCCGATCCCAATGCCAAGCAGTTCAACGTCCGCGACATCACTCCCCCCACGGGCGTGTCGATGAAGCGGGTCGACCGTCGCCGACGGATCCTCTCGAAGATCGACGCACTGCAGCGTCGCGCCGACCTGCAACCGGTGGCCTTCGATGCCCTCGACGATTTCTACAAGGCGGCGATGAACATCATCACCGCGCCGGAGACCAAGAAGGCCTTCGATGTCGATTCGGAGAACGCCAAGCTGCGTGACCGCTACGGCCGCAACAAGTTCGGCCAGAGCTGCCTGTTGGCCCGCCGGCTGATCCAGTCGGGTGTCCGTTTCGTCACCGTCACCGACGGTGGCTGGGACACCCACCAGAACAACTTCAACTCGCTGAAGAACAGCCGTATCCCGCCCGTCGACAAGGCGTTGCCGGTGTTGCTGGAAGACCTGGCCGACCGGGGGCTGCTCGATTCGACGCTGGTGATGTGGCTGACCGACTTCGGCCGCACCCCCAAGATCAACTCGGCCAGCGGCCGTGATCACTGGTCGACCTCGGGGTTCGCGATCATGTCCGGAGCGGGCATTCCCCAGGGACAGATCCTGGGCGAGACCGATGGCGAAGGTGGTCGGGTGGTCAAGAACGAGTACCACAGCGACGACATCGCCACGACGGTCTACAAGAAACTGGGCATACCGCACGACCTGGTCGTGCACTCGCCCGACGGCCGTCCGGTGCAGTTGATCGAGGGCAAGCCGATCCGCGAATGGATGTAGCGGGTCGATTCAGCCTGCCGTCAACAGGTCCGAATACGACTCCCCGATGATCGCCTCGGTGGCGATTCCGAATTCGCCTTGCAGTTCCTCCAACTGCGCGTAACCGTCGGCCTCGTCTTGCCCGGGGTTCAGGACCGCCTCGAATTCGAGGAAGTTGCCCAGCCCGTCGACCTCGTCGAGATGAATCCTCACGTTGTCCAGCAGGAACAGTCGTCGCACCTTGCGGACCACGACCTGGACGCCCAGCCCCGCGTCGAGGGTTTCGAGAATGGCAGCCGGCCGTGGTACGGGAACAACGTGGAACTGGCTGGTCCGGGCGGCCACCTGGTCCGGGCGTGCGTACCAGATCAACTCGGCCGAAACACCGTCCACACGGCTGTCGATCTCCCGCAGTTTCAGTCGTCCGTCGGCGGCGTGGAAGTAGGTGTCCACCTGTTGGAGTGAATCGGTGTCGACGGCACCGATCCGCAGTGCGGTGTCGTGTCCGGCCTGGAGGTCGGGAAAGCGGGCCTTGAGTTCAACGTTGCGGCGTGTCACAGCAGTGTGTTCCCCCGCACGGTTGCAGTGTTTGCGGGAACGTCGAGAGGTTCGGCGGTGGCTCCTCCGACGAGGTTGTTCTGGACCAGGTTGTCACGACTCTCACCGCGAATGCGGACCGCCTGCCGCATCGACGGTTTCTCGCGGCGATCGATGATGCTGTTTCCCGAGATACGGCAGCGGAGGCAGTCGGTCATTTCGATGCCCCGGACCAGTGAGTCGAGAAGTTGGCATTCGCTGATGGCGAAGTCGTGACATTTCTCGAGCGTGATTGCTGCTCCCGAGTCGGCGGTTCCGGAGCAGAGTCGGCGGGCGACGAGCCCGATCAGTGAGGCGTCGCGGCACCTGGTGAACTTCAATCCGTCACGGGGCGGGGCCTGGTCGTCGCCTCGCCAGACGAAGGTGTTGCTGCCAATCGACAGTCCCGAGCAGTCCTCGGCGAGGATCGACAGGTCCTGGGAGTCGTAGATCGTGTTGCCGGTGATCGCCACACGTTCCACGTGCTTCAGTTCGATGCCCCGCATCTGCGAGCCCAGCACGTTGCCGGCGATCGTCACCAGCCTTGCCGCGGCTGCCCCGGTGGTGTCCTGGCCATGGATGCGGACGTTGCAGCCACCCGGCTGGATGGTCGCCTGCAGCGTGTTGCTGCTGATCGTCACCTCGCTGATCACGCCCGCGGGTGCCTCGAACCAGATTTCCGCACCCCGCGGTTCGCCACCTGGCGACTTGTCCACGCCGGGATGGTTGTTGTACTCGATGTCGTTCCCGGTGATCTGCAGGTTGTGGACGTCTCCGTCGAGCGACTTGATGCCGGCCCGCTTGTTCCAACTGATGTGGTTGCCGTGCACGATGATCTGGTGCAGGTTGCAGCGGTCAAAGAACAGCCCGTAGCGGTGGTTGTCCAGGAGGTGCGAGTCGCTGAGGATGAAGTCTCGGTTGCGTTCGACCAGCCGGATGCCGTCCACGCAGCGTCGAACCAGCACTTCACGGATGGTCGTCTTGGTGGTCTTCCGCAGCTCGATTCCCGACGCTTCGGCGTGCCGGCCGAGGATCTCGATGCCACTGATCGTCGGGAACCGTTCCTTTTCCCAGGTGTGGTCCTGGTAGGACTGGGGTTGTGCCGTGCCGCGGTGGTCACCGACGATCCGCAGGGCGGGTCCGGGACCGTCCATGAGAATTCTCGACGTGCCACCGGTCCCCCGGACCGAGGCGTATCCGGTCCGGGTGGTGTCGATCACGATGGGACGGGTGATGCGATAGGAACCCTTGGCGAGTTCCAGCACCCCGTCGCCGGCGGCCAGGGCGTGTTCGAGCGCTTCGGTGTCGTCGCGTTGGCCGTCGCCGGCTGCTCCGAAGTGATTCACAAAAGCCATCGGGTGGTCTCCGTTCGGCGTGATCTCCAGTGGGGCGTGTATCTTGACCAACCGGAGGGGCCAGCTGAAGTCGACCACCGGTTTGGAGACGGTCGCCGCTGTCTCAGTCGGCCTGCAGGACAATCCGTGTCAGTTCGGGCCGGCAGAGAAATCTCATCGGGTGACGTCCCGAGAGGCCACGGCTGACGACCATCAGGGTCGAGCCCACCTGGAAGTCGCCGGACGCGTAACGGATGCCGAATCGGCTCGGTGAGTAGATCGGCCCGATCAACGGCAGGCAGACCTGGCCGCCGTGGTTGTGGCCGGCCAGGACCAGGTCGACGTCCTGCCCGGCCGCCACACCGATGTTGTCGGGCGTGTGGCTCAGCAGCAGCCGAAACGTGTCGTCGGACTTCGGTTCCAATTCGGGATGTTCGCCCATCCACGGCCATTCGGTACCGGCGACTTCAAGTTGCAGGCCGTGGTGTTCGAAGGCGATGCATCGGCCGGCAACATCGGTCCAGCCGGCGTCGTCGGTGGTCACCTGCCGGATCCGTTCGGGCTGGTGATGCCAGTCGTGGTTGCCCAGGATGAAGCAGCGGCCCAGCCGGGCTTCGATCCGTCCCAGTGTCTCGGGCAGCCAGTCGACCAGTGTCATCTCGTCGATCAGGTCTCCGGTGCAGACGGCCAGGTCCGGCTCCATTTGGTTGGTCAGTTCCACGACCGCTTCGAACCAACGGCGGTCGACGGTGCCGGTCAGGTGCAGGTCCGTCCACTGGACGATCGAGAACCCGTCCCAGGCACTCGCCAGGCCGGGCAGGCGGACGGTCCGGGTCGTGACGTCGAGCTGGAAGGCCTGGTTCCAGGGCAGGCGTGCCATTTGCTGATGACGGCCTTTGCCGATCGGGCGGCCGCCCAGCCGCGCGGCCAGGTCGAGGATTTGTGAATCGTGGCCGAGGACAGCCCGCGGCCGTCGCCGCAGCCGTCGCCAGATGGAGTGGGACACCAGGGAGGTGAGACCCGCGGCGCAGCACCCCGCGTAGAGTTTCCAGGGAATGGCCATCTGGGCCCAATCGCCTCCGGTGAGCACGCCGGGCCGCCAGAGTCCGATCCAGCCGATCAGCAGCGGTGGTCCCAGCAACAGGGCTCCGTCGTGCCAGCGGCGCCACCGATCCAGCCGACGTCGCGGCCAGGCGTTGGCGTAAACCCGGTTCAGCCAGGCGGTCCACAATTCGCAGTGGCCGGCGTACCAGGCCAGCAGTAGCAGGAAGTTGGTCAATACGCTCACGGGACACCAGGAGCCGTTCCGAAGATCCGTGAAGGGTGGTACTACAAAGTCGCGTCGCGTTACAACAGGGCCATGGGGTATCGGAACCTGCGTGAGTGCCTGAACGACCTGGAACGAACCAGCCAACTGGTCCGGGTCGACCACGAGGTCGACGGGGAACTCGAGGTGGCCGAGATCCAGCGTCGGGTCTACGCCGTTGGCGGACCGGCTGTCTACTATTCTCGAGTCAAGGGCTGCCGCTTCCCGCTGGTCTCGAACCTCTTCGGCACGATCGAGCGAACCCGGTTCCTGTTTCGGGACACGATCGAGAGTGTCAAGCGGCTGGTCGAGTTGAAAGGTGACCCGGGGGCGGCTCTGAAGAATCCGTTGAAAAGCCTGGGCCTGTTGGGTACCGCGTGGTCGATGCGTCCCAGGCAGGTACGTCGCGGGCCGGTGACCGAGTGCACCGCACGGGTGTCGGATTTGCCGGCGATCCGCAACTGGCCCGACGACGGCGGCCCGTTCATCACCTTGCCGCAGGTCTACACCGAGGATCCTCGACGACCCGGCTGGAGACACTCGAACCTCGGCATGTACCGGGTGCAGCTTTCCGGTGGCCAGTACCAACCCGACCAGGAGGTGGGCCTGCACTACCAGATCCATCGTTCGATCGGGTTCCACCATGCAGCGGCGATCGAGCGGGGTGAACCCTTGCGGGTGGCCGTCGCCGTGGGGGGGCCGCCGACCATGGCCCTTTCGGCTGTGATGCCACTGCCGGAGGGCTTGCCCGAGTTGGCATTCGCCGGAGCATTGGGGGGACGGCGGGTGCGGTTGGTGCGGTCGACCCGTCACCTGCCGGTCCCGGCCGAGGCCGATTTCTGCCTGGTCGGGACGATCGACCCGGAGCGATTGTTGCCCGAGGGGCCCTTCGGGGATCACCTGGGTTACTACAGCCTCGCCCACGATTTCCCGGTGATGCGGGTCGAACAGGTGTACCACCGCCGCGATGCGGTGTGGCCGTTCACCGTGGTGGGGCGACCGCCACAGGAGGACACGTCCTTTGGCGAGATCATTCACGAGTTGACCGGTCCGGCGATCCCGACAGTGGTCCCGGGTGTGCACGCGGTTCACGCGGTGGATGCGGCCGGAGTGCACCCATTGTTGCTGGCCATCGGCAGCGAGCGGTACGTGCCGTATGCCGAGAAGCGACAGCCGATGGAGTTGTTGACCTGTGCCAACGCGATCCTGGGGCAGGGCCAGTTGTCACTGGCCAAGTACCTGGTGATCGCAGCTCGAGAGGACAATCCCGGCCTGAACATCCACGACATCGTGTCGGTATTCCGCCACGTGCTCGAGCGGATCGACCCGTCCCGCGATCTGCATTTCCAGACGTCGACGACCATCGACACGCTCGACTACACCGGCACCGGATTGAACCAGGGCTCGAAGCTGGTGCTGGCCGCGGCCGGTCCGGTTCGTCGTGAGTTGCCGATCGAGGTGCCGGCCGGAATGGAATTGCCCGATGGTTTCAGTGACCCCCGTGTCGCGCTGCCCGGAGTGCTGGCTGTCCAGGGACCGGCCGGTGGCCGGGCCGGTGATATCGCTCGACTGGTTGACGGTTGTGGAGGCGATCACCCGTTGAACGGTTTTCCACTGGTCGCGGTGGTCGATGACAGCCAGTTCGCCACCACGACGCTCGAGAACTTTCTCTGGGTGACCTTCACCCGGTCGAATCCGGCCTCGGACGTTCACGGTGTCGATGCGTTCATCGAGGACAAGCACTGGGGATGTCGTGGATCGGTCGTGATCGACGCCCGCACCAAGCCGGATCACGCGCCACCTCTGATCGAGGACCCCGAGGTGACCCGGCGGGTGGACCAACTGGCGGCTGCGGGTGGTCCGTTGCACGGAATTCTCTAGAGACGGGGTCACCACGGATGGAGCCGCTGCAGTTGATCGCAACGACCGCCTTCGGGCTGGAGGCCGTCGTATCGAGAGAGCTCGAGGCGCTGGGCTACACTGAACGGACCACCAGCGACGGTCGGGTGGAGTTCACCGGGGATGCGTCCGCCGTGGCGCGGGCCAACCTGTGGCTGCGGAGTGCCGATCGCGTGCTGGTGAAGCTGGCCGGATTCGAGGCGGTCGATTTCGGGGAGTTGTTTGACCAGGTGGTCGAGTTGCCCTGGGCGGAGTGGTTGACCGAGGAGTCGAGTTTTCCGGTGCGGGCCCGGTGCGTGCGGTCGCAGATCAACAGCGAACCTGACACCCAGGCGATCGTCAAGAAGGCGGTCGTCGAGGCCTTGAAACGGACGTGGCCTCGGGACTGGTTTGATGAGACAGGTCCGGAGATGCCAATCGACGTCACGATTCGCCGGGACCAGGTGACGGTGTCGTTGGACACCACCGGGCGGGGGCTGCATCGCCGTGGGTACCGGATCTGGACAGGTGGCGCGCCGTTGCGGGAGACACTGTCGGCGGCCCTGCTGCAGTTGAGTTACTGGGAGCCGGGCCGTGTGCTGGCCGATCCGTGTTGTGGGACCGGGACGATCTTGATCGAAGCCGCGTGGATGGCGTCCAACAGGGCACCGGGACTGGGACGGGGATTCCTGGCCGAAGAATGGCCGAGGTTGGCGGGGCCGTTGGGTGGGGGAGCCTGGAAGAACGCCCGCCAGGAGGCCGAGGACCTGGTGGTGGAGCCGCCGGAGGTCCCGCTGCTGGGTGGAGATCTGAATCCGAAAGCCCTGGAGCTGGCCAAACGCAATGCCGAGCAGGCGGGAGTCACCGCGGCGATCGAGTTCGAGCAGGTGGCCGTCGCCGATTTCGGACCTCACCACAAGTACGGCTGCGTGGTGACCAATCCTCCTTACGGTGAGAGGATGGGGGAGAAGAAGGAGGCCGAGGCGGTCTACGGCGACCTGGGGCGGTTGGCTCGCCGCCTGGACACCTGGAGCGTGTACGCGTTGTCGGCTCACAAGGGGTTCGAGGCGATCTTCGAGGAGGCATCGGGTCGAACCGGACAGGTGAGACGGCGGAAGTTGTACAACGGCCCGATTCAGTGCACGTATTTCCAGTACGCCGGACCTCGTCCGCCCTGGACGTGATCCGGGACGGCGGAATTCCGATCGGGCGTTCGAGTCCGTAGACTGCCTGCCATGACCGGGTCGCACGAACACGATTATCACCGACGCGTCGAAGAGGCCACCGGAGAGTTCTTGCCGGGCACTTCGATCGAGATCTTCTCCGATGGACGAGGCGACCTTCCCCCCGCCTACGCGCTGTTTGACTTCGACGGCACATTGAGCCTGGTTCGCGAGGGGTGGGTGGACGTGATGGTGCCGATGATGGTCGAGATCCTGCAACAGGCTCCCGTCGCCGAGTCCGCCGATGAGTTGGCAGTGGTCTGCCGCGAGTTTGTCGACGAACTGACGGGCAAGCAGACGATCTACCAGATGATGCGGCTGGCCGAAGAGGTTCGGCAGCGGGGTGGGAGAGCTGCCGAGCCGCTCGAGTACAAGCATCTTTACCACGAGCGTCTGATGGAACGGATCGAAGTTCGTCGGGACCGATTGCGGAGCGGCGAGGCGGAGGCCGAGTCGATGCTGGTGCCCGGGTCGCTGGAGATGCTGCAGGGATTGTCCGATCGGGGGGTGAGCCTGTACCTGGCCAGTGGGACCGACGAGGCGTTTGTTCGCGAGGAGGCGGAGTTGCTGGAGATCGACCGGTTCTTCGGCTCCCACATCTACGGGGCCGTCGATGATTTCCGATCGTTTTCCAAGCAGATGGTCATCGAGCGGTTGCTGGACCACAACGAGGTCGACGCGTCGCGGCTGGTCGGGTTTGGCGATGGATACGTCGAGATCGACAACGTGAAGACCAGTGGTGGGCTGGCCGTCGGCGTGGCCACCGACGAATCGGCCCGGAACGGTCGGGTCGATGCCTGGAAACGGGATCGCCTGGTTGGCGTGGGGGCTGACGTGATCGTGCCCGACTTCGAGGAAACCGCGGCGTTGTTGAGCTGGATGTGGAACGAGTGACGGCAGGTGGCGAGATTACGAGGGGAGACGCCGAGATGACCAGGAGTCAGTTTGATCGAGGCCGGTTGTCGATTCGCCCGCTGGGTGAACGGGTGCACGACTTGCAGCAGCCCGACATCCTGAAGCGGCCGGGCGGCGAGCGGATCGCGTTCGAGCATCCGGCACTGCCGGTGCTCGCCGAGCGAACGGTCGCTGCGGCCCGGGCGGGGCGGGCGGTGTTGTGGGCCTGTGGCGGCCACGTGCTGCGTCAGGGCAGCGCGCCGTTGCTGATCGACCTGATGGAACGTGGGCTGCTGGGCCACCTGGCCCTGAATGGCGCCGGGGCGATACACGACTTCGAACTGGCGATGATCGGTCAGACGTGCGAGAGCGTGGCCCGGTATGTCAGCGAAGGACAGTTCGGGCTCTGGAGTGAAACGGCCCGGCTCAACGATGCCGTCACCGCCGGGTACCGCGACGGGTTGGGAATGGGAGAGGCCATCGGACGGATGATCCTCGAGGAGGAGTTTCCACACGGAGAGACCAGCGTGCTGGCGGCGGGTTACCGGCTGGGCGTGCCGGTGACGATCCATGTCTCGATCGGGCAGGACATCGTCCACGAGCATCCCAATTTTGATGCCGCCGCGACCGGCGCCGCGTCCTACGCCGATTTTCTGTGCTATGCCGACACGGTCACTCGACTCGAAGGGGGCGTGTTCCTGAACATCGGTACGGCGGTGATGGGGCCGGAGGTGTACCTGAAGGCTCTGGCGATGGCCCGCAACGTGGCTCACCAGGACGGCGAGACGATCAGCCGGTTCACGACGGCTGTCTTCGACCTGCCCGACCTGGGCGACGACCTGGACACCGAGGCCCCCAAGCACGACCCGCGGTATTACTTCCGGCCATTCAAGACGATCCTGGTGCGGACGGTCGCCGATGGCGGCGAGAGTTTCTATGTGCGGGGCGAACACCAGGCGACAGTGCCGGCGCTGTACGACCTGATCGACGAGGCCGACCGACGGCCGGAGGAGCCGTGATGATGACCCCCGAGCGGTTGGACGGGTTGATCGAGCGGTTCGGTGAGTGCCGGATCGTGGTGGTCGGCGACTTTTTCCTGGACAAGTATCTGGACACCGAGCCGTCACTGGTCGAGCACAGCGTCGAGACCGGGCAGGCGGCTCACCAGGTGACCGGCATCCGCACCAGCGCGGGAGTGGCCGGCACGGTGGTCAACAACCTGGCCGCGTTGGGGACGGGTCGGTTGGAGGCGATCGGAGCGGTGGGAGCAGACGGCGAGGCCTGGGAGTTGCGTCGGTGCCTGGAGGAGCTGCGATGCGCGTCCGGTCACCTTCATGCCTTCGAGAGCCTGATGACGCCGACCTACCTCAAGCCGCGCGACCGCACCGACGCCAGCCTGGCGGGCGAGCACGAACGGTACGACACGAAGAACCGGGGGGAGATGTCCCGGGAGGTGTGTCGTGCGGTGATCGGGTCGCTGGAGAGGGTCTTGGCCGAAGGGGATGTGGACGCGGTGATCGTGGCCGACCAGGTCGAGGAGGAGGACCGGGGGGTGGTGACGGGTCCAGTTCGTGAAGCACTGTCGCGGCTGGCCGGGGAGTATCCGGATGTGATTTTCTGGGTCGACAGTCGGATCCGCATCGACCGGTTTCGAGGATTGACGATCAAGCCGAACCAGTTCGAAGCTGTGGGGCGGGAGTTCCCGTTGCCCGGCGAGCGGGTGGAGATCGACGAAGTGACGGCGGCTGCGAGCGGTTTGCGGGAAGCGACGGGGGCGGCCGTGGTGGTGACACTGGGAGAGAGGGGGATGCTGGTGAGCGATCCCGATCCCGCGCACGTGCCGGGCGTGGAGTTGAGCGGCGAATTGGACACCACCGGGGCAGGGGACAGTGCGACGGCAGGGTGCGTGCTGGGGTGGGCCAGCGGCGGGACGTTGGCCGAGGCAGCGCTGGTGGGCAACCTGGTGGCTTCCATCACGGTCGAGCAGTTGGCACGGACGGGGACGGCCAGTCGAGATCAACTGCGTGATCGATTGAGACTCTGGTTGGAGCAGCGATAGGAGCCGGGACAAGAAAACACCCCGGTAGGACCGTGGTCCTGCCGGGGTGTTTGTCAGCCGTTGGTGTCAAAATCTCGCAGATGACCCTCGGGCCTAGTAAATCGACTCGTCGCCACCGCCGGCGTGGTCGTCCTTCTTGGGCTTCTCGGCGATCAACGCGTCGCTGGTCAGCAGCAGCGTTGAGACGCTGGCCGCATTTTGCAGGGCGGTGCGGGTGACCTTGGTCGGGTCGATGATGCCCGACTTGACCAGGTCTTCGAATTCGCCCGTGGCGGCGTTGTAGCCCTTGTTGCCGTCGAGTTCCCTGACCTTCTCGCAGATCACGCTGCCATCGGCTCCGGCGTTGTCGGCGATCTGGGTCAGCGGTGCCCGGCAGGCCCGCAGGATGATGTTGTAGCCGGTCTCCTGCTCGTGGTTGAGCCCCTTGGGGTTCGAGCACGACGAGGAGGCACGCAGCAGGGCGACGCCGCCACCGGGGAGGATGCCTTCTTCGACAGCCGCCCGGGTCGCGTACAGTGCGTCTTCCACCCGCGCCTTCTTCTCTTTCATTTCGCTCTCGGTCGCGGCTCCCACGTTGACCTGGGCGACGCCACCACTGAGCTTGGCGATCCGCTCTTCGAGCTTCTCACGGTCGTAGTCGCTGGTGGAATTCTCGAGCTCACGGCGGATCTGGTCGATCCGGGCCTTGATGTCCTTCGTTTCGCCGCCACCCTCGATCACCGTCGTGTTGTCCTTGTCGATGATGATCTTCTTGGCGGTGCCGAGGTCGGACAACTGGACGTTCTCGAGCTGGATGCCCAGGTCCTCGAAGATGGCTGTGCCACCGGTCATGATGGCCAGGTCCTGCAGGATCGCCTTGCGACGGTCGCCGTAGCCCGGGCTCTTGACCCCGACGCACTTGAAGGTGCCGCGGAGCTTGTTGATGACCAGCGTAGCCAACGCTTCGCCCTCGATGTCCTCGGCGACAATCAACAGCGGCTTGCCGGCGTTGACAACCTTCTCGAGTACCGGGACGAGGTCCTTGACGTTGGTCACCTTCTTCTCGTGAATCAGCACGTAGGCGTCTTCGTAGACGGCCTCCATCGACTGCGGATCGGTGACGAAGTAGGGCGAGAGGTATCCACGGTCGAACTGCATGCCTTCCAGTTGCTCGCAGTCGGTCGTCAGGCTCTTGCCTTCCTCGACAGTGATCACGCCGTCCTTGCCGACCTGTTCCATGGCGTCGGACAGGATCTGGCCGATCTGGGAGTCGCCGTTGGCGGCGACGGTGCCGACCTGGGCGACAGCCTTGGCCGTGCTGCAGTCGGTGGCCATCCCGCGGAGCTTGGTGACGACGTCCTCGACGGCCTGTTCCATGCCCTGCTTCATCTCGATGGGGCTGACACCTGCGACGACAGCCTTGAGGCCCTCGTTGTAGATCGCCTCGGCCATGATCGTTGCGGTGGTCGTGCCGTCGCCGGCGACGTCGGATGTCTTGCTGGCGACTTCCTTGACCATCCGGGCGCCCATGTCCTCGAATTTGTCACTGAGCTCGATCTCGCGAGCCACGGTCACACCATCCTTGGTCACCGTCGGTGATCCAAAGCTCTTCTCCAAGATCACGTTGCGACCGCGAGGTCCCAGGGTCACTCGGACGGCACGGGCCAACTTGCTGACGCCGCGTCGCATCGATTCCTGAGCGTCCTGGTCGAAGGCAAGCATCTTTGCCATAGCTGTATCACTCCTCTAAGAAGCTGTCTCTGGCTGTGTTGCTGGAATGTCGGGACGGTTGACGAGTCGGCAGCCTAGAAGGTTGCCAGGATGTCACTCTCGCGGAGCAACAGCAGTTCCTCGTCACCGATCTGGATTTCATCGCCGGCGTAGGAACTGAAGATCACCTTGTCGCCGTCC
>DLVV01000110.1:0-3339 GCA_003445035.1 Planctomycetaceae bacterium
CCAGGCCGGTTCCGTTGCTGTTGGTGATCGACAACGTGCCGAGATCGAGTTCGCCGGAGGGTGAGAGCAGTTGCAGGCCGTCACCGGTTGCGGAAATGGTCAGGTCTTCGACGTCGACGCTTTCGATGGCGACGGTTGAGGGGTTGCTGTCGAAGGTCACCGTGTCGGCCAGGATGCCTCCCGTCCCGGCGGCCGTGACGCCGTTGCCGGTGAACCCGGTGATCGTCAGCGTGCCGCCCCCGTCCGAACCGTCGAGCCGCATGCCGGCGGCCCCGCTGGAGGAGACGGAGGTACTGGAGACCGACAGCAGCAGGTCCCCGGTGGAACCGGTCGTGGTTTCCGCATCCAGAGCGTTGCCGGCCGCGGCGAGGGTGGTGCTGCCGGAAATCGACGCCGTCAGCGTGCCTGTCCCGTTGACATTGAGTTCCACGCCGGCGTCGGTCACGTCGCTGACGGACAGGTTTTCGAGCGTGATCGTGCGGCTGGTTGCGTCCGTGTCGACCAGCACACCGTCGGTGCCCGCGGTGGCGGCGTCTCCGGTGATCGTGACGCCGGTGACCGTTGCGTCGCTGTCGGAGAGGTGAATGCCGGCCGCCCCGGCATCGACGATCGTGAGATTGCTGAGCGTGGCCTGGCTGGCGACGAGGCTGATCGCCGAACCGGGGGCGTCGTGGACACGACTCTCGGTGAACACGGCATTGCTGACGCCGTTGCCGGAGACCGTGCCGGTGACCTGGAAACCTGAGAGAGTCGAGTCGTCGGCCAACGCGACATCGCCGACGATCTGGGGCAATGCCGTCGGGCTGCTTCCCGAAAGTGGCAACGTCTGCAGTCCGAACTGGGTGGTGACCTGTTGGGTGGGTCCGTTGGAGAGGACCGTGGTGTCGGTGCCCAGGACGACATTCTCCGTGAAGGTCCCGCCACGGGAGGCGTAGATCACGCTGCTGTCGGCCAGCGGATCGGCGAGGGCTTCGGCGATGGTCCCGTAGGGACTCGCGAACGAACCGTCGCCGGTGCCGGCGGGAGAAATGTGGAGCATGTTGATGGCACTGCCGCCGGCAGAGGCCAGGGCGATTGTCTCGTCGGTGTGGACGACGATGTTGCGGAAGCGGGGTACCGGTTCTGCCAGGCGTTGCCGGACGTCCCGATGAGCCACCGGGTCACCCGGGCGGCGGAACGAGCGAACCGGCGGGTATTCCGGTCCCGGTCCCGGCCGGCGAAGAGGTTGCAGGTACCGGAAGATCGCACCGATGTTGACCGTCGTCCCGAACAGGTCGTCTTCCTGGACCGAGACGCTGAGGTCGATGTTGTTGGCGAGGCTGATTTCGGCTCGCGCCCGCCAACCCCAGATCCCGTCACTTTCCGGCGACGTGAAGTAGTAGCCGCCTCCAAAGCCCCTGGTTCGCAACCGGTCCAGGTTCAGCACCGCCCCGCCGGCTTCCATGTCGATGCCCGTCATTGCGATCTCGGTGCGGTCGACAAACATCTGGTGTCCCGCACCGAAACGGTTGGACAGATCCTTCTGGCGATCGCTGACGTTGGGAATGTAGACGTTGCTGCGGAAATCGAGGTGCTCGCCCAGAGTCTCGAATCCAAGTGTCAACTGGTGAAACTGGTGGTTGCCCGTGTTGCGGAAGTCGTACCAGGCAAACAGCCCGAGGGTGCGGCCCAGGTCGTCGTCGAAAACCCGGTGTCCGATTCCCAGGTTGGCACCCATGGTGGCCTGGTTGCTCAACAGCATTCTCAGGTCGGCAAAAAACAGGCTTCGCTCCGGATCCTCGATCAGTGGGATCAGTCCCTCCAGAGTGGTGAAGCCTTCGGAGTATCCCACGCCCGATCCTGCGTTGTGACCGACACCGACCCGTGTGACGTAGTCGTCGGCCGTGTCGACTGACCGGTCCAGTTCGGCAAGAGTGCCGGCCAGTTCTCCGGCAGTACCTTCGGTTCCCAGCAACGCCAAGGCGACGGCGAGAGCAGCAACCGAATGTGGAAAGCTCTTTAGCGACACGTTGGGCACCAGGATTTGCCGTCGAAACGACCGGGCCGCAGATTGGGACCACCGATCGGCTTAATTCCCCGGTTAATCCGCAGTCGGTGTTGGAATGTATCGGTTTTGCGGATCGTGCCGAGTGAACGTTTCTGATGAGTGATGGCGGTGACATTTGCTCCGAAATCGGCGATCTGAACCTGTTGAGAGCAGAACGGCTTTTTCATCGATCAGGATTTCTCCGGAATCTGGCGAAATTTTGCGAAACCTTGCCGTTCCATGGGGGTTATGACCCTGTGCGGCGTTCCGTTTCGTACGGGATCTGCACCATCGGGAACGGCCCCTTGGGGCCCCCACTCCAGGGGTGCCGTTCCTACTTGTTCCGGTCAACTAGAAGTGTTAGAAACGACTTTCGCTTTCAGATCGCTGACTTTCGTCAGTTTTCGTTCAATTCAGTCAGGTCCTTTTCAAGGAGCGACGAGACATGTTGCGATCGATCACTAAACTGCGTGGA
Organism: Planctomycetaceae bacterium; assembly: GCA_003445035.1. GTDB lineage: Bacteria > Planctomycetota > Planctomycetia > Planctomycetales > Planctomycetaceae > UBA8437. Next base: position 2,502 of record DLVV01000110.1, read on the forward strand.
CTGACCACCCTGGTGGCAGTGTCACTCCTGGCGGCTTCGGTTGCCGAAGCCCAGCAGCAGAAGCGTCAACGGGGTCAGCGAGGCCAGCAGCGAGGCCAGTCCCGTCAGCGCGGTGGCGGTTTCGGCGGTCAGAGAGGGGGCGCTGGTGCCCTGCAGCTGATCGGCCGGGAAGAGGTCCGGAAAGAGCTGAAGATCACCGAAGAGCAGCAGGGGATCATCCGCGAACTGCAGACCTCCTCTCGCCCCAATTTCCGGGAACTGTTCGGTGAAGGCTTCCGCGACCTGTCGCGGGAAGATCGTGAAAAGAAGCTTGCCGAGTTGCGGACGTCCTCAGAGAAGAAGTCCAAAGAGGCCGAAGCGGATCTCTACGGCCTGATCCTCGACGAAGGCCAGGCCAGTCGGCTCAAGCAGATCGTTCTGCAGCAGAAGGGCAACCGTGCCCTGACCGAGCCGGCAACGGCCAAGGCCCTCGGGCTCTCGTCAGCACAGGTGACCAAGATCAAGACTGCCACCGCTGCCGGTCAGAAGAAGCAGCAGGAGCTCACGGCAGGCTTGCGAGGCGCTTTCGGTGGGAGAGGCCAGAGAGGCAAGAAGGACGCCAAGGGTGCCAAGTCCAAGTCCAAGTCCAAGTCCAAGGACAAGAAGGACACCAAGCGTCCGTCTCGCGAAGAACTCACCAAGCGGTTTGCCGACCTGCGGACCAAGGGCGAGGCGATTCGGGCCGAGACCGACAAGACGATTGCCGCCGTCTTGACTGCGGCCCAGAAGACGAAGTTCGAAGAGCTCAAGGGACCCAAGTTCGAGCTCGCACGTCGCACCAGGGGCACTCGCGGTGGCA
>DLVV01000110.1:3666-10833 GCA_003445035.1 Planctomycetaceae bacterium
GGTGGCAGCCGAAAGGGACAGAACGGACGCAAGCGTCCGCAGCGTCCCGGTGGGACCAAGAAGAAGCGCAACGAAGCCTGAACCGCCGGTTTTGCTTTGTTGTTCGAGACGAGATGAACGAAAGCTGAAGTTCCGTCCGACTTGCGGGTCAGGGATTGGCCCGCAGTCGGACGGCTGTTTTCCGGCAGGCGGGATGCCTGTCCGGACGAACAATCAATCGACTAGTGCGAGTAAGGAATCATGTCGCTCCGGTTCCAGACGTGGCAGCGTGTGTTGGCCCTGTTGGTTGTTGGGCTGATTGCGATGGGTGTGCCTGCGGTCTCCAGGGCCCAGGACAACGACGCGGATAAGCCCAAGGCGAGGCCCGCATCCCAGCCGCTTGTGATCTTCAACGTTGCCAGTGTCGATCGGCTGATTGGCGACGTCCGGTATCTCTTTGAGGCCTCCGGGCAGCCGCAGATCAACGAGATGATCGACAAAGGCCTGGTCGGTGCCAACAACCTCAAGGGGTTGCAGCGGACCAAGCCGATGGGAGCGATGCTCTTTCTGGCTCCCGGGCTGCCGCCGACACCGTTTCTGGTCTCCTACGTGCCTGTGGCCAACATCGAGGAGCTGATACAGACCATCGGTGGCGGTGGCAACACGGTGCTGCGCCGCGTCGAGGGAGAGACTGACCGCTTCGAACTGGTCGGCCAGGACGGTAACCCACAGCAGATCGTGCTGCGGGGCGGTTACGCGTTCATCAGCCAGGACGCCGAGAACCTCGACCAGAAGTTCCTCGACCCTGCCAAGCTGACCAAGGGGCTTTCGGCCCGTCACGATCTGGCCATCACGCTGCGGCTGAACACGGTGCCCGAAGTGATCAAGACGACGCTGCTGGGCACGCTGCGAGCGCAGTTCAATGCCAACATGCAGCAGCGGGACGACGAGGAAGACGGCCCCTACAAGTTGCGGCGGAACAACGAAGGCAACACGCTGGAATTTCTTGAGTTGCTGATCGCCGAGGGCGACCGGATCACCATCGGAATCAATGCTTCGAAGGAAAACAAGAACGCGATCCTGGAGATCCTGTTCGAAGCCAAGGCCAGCGGCAAGTGGGCCAAGGCTCTGAAGAAGATCGATTCACGGCCCAGCTATTTCGCTCCGCTGATCGACGAAAAGGCTCCATTGAGTTTCTCGCTGTCGTGGAAAATGGACAAACGGGAACAGGACAACACGACCGACTTTCTGAGAATTCTCGAGCCCCAGATTGCTGCCCAGCTCGAACCGGTTGCCCCCGCCGTTCACAATCTCTTTGCCGCGTTGAACAAGACGGCCGTCACCGGTCATGCCGACGCGTTTTTCCAGTACAAGGTGGTGCCCCCCGAACGGATGGCCCTTTTCGGAGGCTTGAAGGTCGAGGAGGGCAAGCAACTGTCTGCCGCTGTTCGCTCGATCCTTTCCGAACTTCAGCGAAATCCTGAAGTGGCCGAGATGGAACTCGACATTGACTCCCACAAGGGCGTGTCGTTCCACCGTCTGGGGAGCCGTGCCCAGGCCGTCAGCCCGGCCAACCAGCGGATCTATGGCGGAACCCCTTCGGTCTATGTCGGTACCGGTGCGAACGTGGTCTGGTTCTCGCTGGGCGACAGCGGTTCGCTGGATGCCGCCAAGGAGGCGATCGACAAGCTGGCCACCGCGCGGGCGACGGTTGGCAAACGCCAGCGTGGCGCTCCTTTCCAGTTCGTGTTCAACATGACCCCCTGGATTGACAAGCTGGATGCCGACCGGCCATTCACCCGGTTGGTTCGCCAGGCCTTCCAGGGTGGCAAAGACCGGCTGCAGGTGGACGTCCGTCCGTCCGACAACGGCATGAGAATGCAGTTGAAGGTCGAGGAGGGGTTCCTGAAGTTGCTGGGTACGGCCATTGGCCGTGGTGTCGAGGAGGGCCGTCAGCGGCGCGAGGAGCGTCGGGATGCGGCCGAGGAGGAGAGTGGTCGAGAGCGGAGAGCCCCCTAGGGCTTGCGGCTTTCCTGCCACCGCTTGTAATCGGCACGTCGCGAGGCGGGGACGTCCTCTTCGGGGGCGTACTTGGCAGAGAGCTCGTCGATCTGTGCCCTGGTCAACCCCTGGGCTCGCCACCAGTTGGCACCGCTGAAGTCGGTGTCGACCAGGCGGACGCCCTGCATGATGGCCAGCGAAAGATCCGTATTGCGGAAGATGGCCGCTTCGAGGTTGGCGTCGGTGAGGTTGGCCCCGGTGAAACTCGAGCCGGTGAAGTCCGCCATGTAGAGGTAGGAGCCCGAGAGGTCCGCCTTGACGAAATTGGCCTTGTGGGCATGGACCTGTTCAAGCGTTGCCGATTGAAGGTTGGCCTCGTAGAACGTCGCTTCATCGAATTTGGCTCTCAGTGCCAGGATCTCCTCCATCTGCGCTTTCCGCAGGGAGGCCTGGCTGAGGTCCACCGTCTTCAGGCTGGCTCCCAGCAGGTCCGTTCGCATCAACTTCGCACCGACAAGCCGGCTGCCGTCGAACATGGTGCCCGCAAGATAGGTGCCGGCGAGATCGACTCCGTCGAGATCGAGTTTGTCGAGTCGGGCCGCAGTCCAGATGGCGTTGCCGTCGGCGACCAGGGCCAGAAACGCATCCCGTCGACTTTCGGGAGTTCCCCCGTCGTGACAGAGCGACCAGAAAAGGTGTTCTCGCGAATTGTCGGCCTGGTGTTGGAGGTGCCATGAGGTGAGACAGGCGTTGACCGTCAGCAACACCGCCAATCCGGCTGCGCCCAATCGGGTCAGATGGGTCGAGAGGCCACGTGTGGCGGGGGGAGATTCTTTACCGTTCGGGTCGCTCATGCTAGTCTCCGCAATCTGGTTCCTCGGTCGACGATATAACCCAACGCCCGGCCGAATGACAATCCCACGTCGCCACCTGTTCGATGAACACACCTGCCCCCGCTCCACCGTCTGCACCAGGTACGGTTAGCCCGCCGAACCCACGTTCGCGTCGTCGTGCGTTTCGCCTGTTGGCGATGTTTCTGGCCCTGCTCCCCTTCCTGGTCCTCGAACTGGTTCTGGTGGCTCTGGATGTCGCCGATCCCTCGTCCGCTGACGATCCTCTCTCGGGATTCAGCCAGTCCGGGCGGCTGTTTGAACTTGACCAAAGGGACGAGGTTTATCGGACGGCGACGGCACGAGGGCTGTTCTTCGGTGACCAGGAATTCGCCGCCGAAAAGCCGGAAGACGGGTTCCGCGTGTTCTGCCTGGGCGGATCGACGGTTCGCGGGCGACCGTTTACTACCGAATCGTCGTTCACACGGTGGCTGGACCTGGAACTCGCCGACCGCTCCGAAGGCCGGACCATCGAAGCGGTCAACTGTGGAGGGCTGTCGTATGCCAGTTACCGCCTGAGGCCGATCGTGGCCGAGGTGCTGCGGTACCGCCCCGATCTGATCGTGGTCGCCACTGGCCACAATGAGTTCCTGGAAGATCGCAGCTATCGCGGACTCAAGGACCGCAACGCGGCACTGGCCTGGCTGGAGGACCGCGCGATGTCGTCAAGGACGGTGACATTGTGCCGCAGGTGGCTGCAGTCCGGTGAGTCCGAGAAACCGTCGGAGGAGGGGCCCGAAGAGGTGCAGGCCCGGCTGGATGATCAACGTGGTTTCGCTTCGTATTACCGCGACGCGGCCTGGCAGGACGCGGTGGTGAGCCAGTACGTGGAGTCGCTGAACGCGATGATTGCCGCTTGTCGTCGCGCCGAGGTGCCGCTGGTACTGGTCCGGCTGGGGTCGAACCTCAGGGACTGCCCACCGTTCAAGTCCGAACACCGCGGGGGGATCACGACCGAGGAACTTGCCACCTGGCAGGCCGCGATGGATGCGGGCGTGCAGGCGACCGACGAGCGACGTCTCGAGCAGGCCCTGGCGGCGTTTCTGGAGGCCGAGGGTGTCGATGACCAGTTCGCCCTGGTCGCGTGGAGGATCGCCCGCACGCTGGACCGGCTCGGTCGACCCGAAGAAGCCGCCACCGCCTACCTGCGGGCGCGTGATCTGGATGTCTGCCCGCTGAGAATGATCTCGCGGCTCGACGAGTCGTTGCAACAGGTGGCCAGTCAAAGCGGCACGCCGCTGGTTGACGCCGCCGGAGCGATCCAGGCCGACAGCGACGACGGACTGCCCGGGTCCGACTGGTACGTCGACCACGTTCATCCCACGTTGAGAGGACACCAGAGGATCGCCGAACTGTTGGTTGAAGAGATTGGGCGAGGCGGCTGGCTGGAACTGTCTGCTGCGGCGACGGCCGCTCGCGTCCGGATCAATCGCCGCCGTCACTTCCGTCGACTCGGACCGGTGTTCTTCTCCAACGGGGCCCGGCGGGTCGAATGGCTCGAAAACTGGGCTCGCCGACACCGACTCGACGCGGAAGTTCAACCGGTTTCCTGGATCGAGTTTGCCCGGGCCGGAATCCGTGCGATGGACTTCCGCCAGTGGGAGGACGCCTGGAAGGCGTACGCCCAGGCACTGGCGGCCTGTCCCGATGTGGTCCCGGCGGCGGCGACCGTGCTGCGTCACGCCCGGTGGCTGTTTGAACAGGGGCGAACTGGCGACGCTTCGGACCTGGTTGACCGCCTGGGAGAATTGCCCGAGGCGGAGCAGGGAGCGGTGGCTTCGATCTGGTCACGCGCCGCACTGGTGCTGGCCGTGGAGAGCGGGGACCGCGACCAGGCCGAGCGGACACTGGCCCGATACAGCCGGCTGATCAAGGCCACCGCCTCGTCACCGGATACCACCGGCTGGGGCAGGGTGATGCCCGATGTGCTGGATCGGGCGCGACGGCTGACCGGCAGCGATCCCTAACGGCTCGCCGGGTAGACGGCAATGAAACCCGCTTCGTCGATCGGCAACTTCAATTTCACCTTCGCCTTGGTGAAGCGGGCCCGCGTTCGGCTGCTCTGGCCCCACTCCTCAAGCGTCAGCTTCCCATCCTTGTCCTTGTCGATTCCCTTGAAGGTCATCTTGGCGTATCGCACGGTCCTTGCGTCCCGCGTTGAAGCCGACTTGTCCCCCGATGCGGCGGACTTGGTCGAAGCTGTCTTCGTTGTTGAGGAGCCGGAGTCCTTCCTGTCCGAATCCTTCGTGTCGGAATCCTTCGAGGAACCGCCGTCATCGCTCGAAGCCGTCGACTCGGCCGTTTCCGCCGGGCCACCTGTCAGCAACTCGCGCGGGGTCAGGAAGCCATCGGCATTGACGTCGAAGCTCCGGAAGTCGGCGATCTCCGAAAGTTTCCACTCGTAGAGGCCCAACTGACCATCCTTGTCCAGGTCCCGGTCAGCGTATTCTGCGGGCAGATCAAGCGTCATTCTCGGCTTCGGCTTCGGTTCGGCTCGTTTGCCCGAAGAGCCACCGCGTCCCCGGCCGCTGCCACCTCGAGAACCCTCGCGTCCTCCACCCCGTGAACCGCCACGGCTGCTGCCACGGTCACCGCCCTGAGACCCTCGCATCTGGGAGAAGAACTGCTGCATTCTCTCGCGTCGATCGTCCGACGAACCACCGCGATCACCACCACCCCGAGACTGTCTCATCTGGGAGAACATCGCCCGCATCCGCTCAGCCCGGTCACCACCGCTGTCTCCCCCACGGCCTCGGCCGAACTGGGCCTGGGACACGGTCGGCCAGGCCGTCATGGCGGCCAGAGCGACCAGAAGCGTGTAAAGTCGACCGAAGCGAATGGTCGCCGAAGTGGTGTGAGACATACTCAACATTGGAAATCTCCCATTTTCTTCAGTCTGAACACCGCTCCATGGTGTTTGTTCCTATACTATACCACGTAAATCACCGTGTGGGAAATATCCTGTCGGTCCGATAATCGGAGTAATCGGAAAGTTTGACCGGTCTCCCCATGGTTTCTCGTGTGGTTCTGACCCGGGTAGGTGGTATTCAGCGGCCCTATCACTTTTTGCGACCTAGACTGCGGAAGATATGATCTCCTGACTTACTGAGACAAATCAACGATCTTCTCGCGACTCTGTGCCAAACGGACAGCACTCGCGGGGGATCCTCCACGCACGCGGAATGGAAGTAACGATCATGAAGACATCGACTTTCTCCCTGCTGTCACGATTCACTGTCGCCGCACTGGTCCTGGCCATCACCTGGGCCGATACGGACACCTCGCAGGCCCAACGCAGCCGCAGCCGTGGTCGCAGCCGGGACGGTCTGATGGACCTGGCCCGGGACCGTGACATTGGCGCGGAGTTGAAGTTCACCGACGAGCAGGCCGAGTCGATCGGCGAACTCCGCGACAAGTCCCGCAGCGGGATGATTGAAAAGTACCAATCGTTCAGTGATCGGATCGAGGCGGCCAAGGACGACGACGCCGAGCGAACCAAGATTGAAGCTGAAAGAACAGCCGCCGTGGCGGTCCTGCGGAAGGCGTCCGAGGCTGACCTGGCAAAGCTCATCTCGGCCGAGCAGTTCCGTGCCCTGCAAGTGCACCAGCTCAAGCGGCGTGGCGTGGCGGGGATCCAGACCGAGTGGGTTACCGTGGAATTGAAGCTGACCGATGACCAGAAGAAGAAACTTGAAACTGCAGTCTCCGGGTACGATCAGCAGCAGCAAACGCTGACCGAATCGCGGTCGGCATTGTTCCGGAATCGGGACCTGCCCCGTGACGAACGAGACAAGAAGTTCCAGGCGCTGGAGGCCCAGCGGAAGGAACTCGGTCAGAAGCGGGACCAGGCGATCCTGGGTGCACTGACCGCCGAGCAGAAGACCCAGTTCCAGGCCCTCTCGGGTGTGTCGGCAACTGCTGAGGCGAAGCCGGCAGCCACGACCAAGTCGGCTGCTACCGAAGCGAAGCCGGCAGCGACCAAGTCGGCTGCCGCTCCGGCTCCTGCCGATCGCGGTGCGAAGGTCGTTGGTAACGACGGCGAGCCGGCTGCAGCAGTGGCGGTCGTGGCGTCGTTTGGTCCCCAGGCGGTTGCCAAGGGATCCACGCCGGCCAAGACCCTGAAATTCAATTTTGTGCAGGCTCCGTGGTCGGACGTGCTCAAACTGTTCACCGACGCCGCGGCACTGACCTGGGACCGTGAACTGGTTCCGCCGGGGACGTTCACCTACTTCGACAGCAAGGAATACACTCCGACCGAGGCCCTCAACGTGCTCAACGGAGCCATGTTGCAGAAGGG
>DLVV01000467.1:0-11582 GCA_003445035.1 Planctomycetaceae bacterium
CTTGCGGTTGCCGTCGATCACCGGACAACTGTCGACCAGGTACAGCGTGTTTTCGTCGGGAGAGAGATGGATGCCGTTGGGCCGTTGAATCTCGGGTTGTGTCAGGATGCGGGTCACCGATCCGTCGGTGTCGATGCGATAGACGCTGTCGTGATCCAGTTCCATCGTTGCCCGATCTCCGTAGCAGGGATCGGTGAAGAAAATCTGGCCGTTACTCCTGGCGGCGACGTCGTTGGGCGCGTTGAACCGCTTTCCGTCAAAACTGTCGGCCAGGATCTCGACCTCGCCGGTGGCCAGATCGGTACGGGTCATTCGCCGTCCGCCGTCGTCATCACCGTGTTCGTTGCCCTCGCAGGCCAGCAAACGTCCTTCCGCGTCCAGCAGCAACCCGTTGGCTCGGCCGCTCGGTTCGCGGAAGACCTCGAAGCCCTCGACACCGGGTGTGTACGTCAGGATGCGGTTGTTGGCGATGTCGCTGAAATAGACGGTGCCCTCGACGGTGCAGGCCGGCCCCTCGAGGAACGAGACGGCGGTGGCCGGTGCCACGTCGGCACCCTCGGTGTGGTAACCGGCCGGGAGTCCGACGGAGTGATGGTCGATTGTCATCAGAAGCAGGTCCTGGGTGAGAGAATGCGGCAAGATCGCCGCGGCCTAAAAGAACTCGTCATCGCGGAGCAGGTCGTCTTCGCTGATCAGGCGGTGGCCGGTGTCGGCGAGCAATTCGAGTCCCCGCTCGATGTCGTCGACGTAAAGGGCGATGCCTCCACGCCCGTCGCGGCGGTAGAGCATGGGGTAGGTGTAGGAGATGTTGATTTCGGACTGCAGCAGGGTCGAGCAGACGGCCAGGAACGGCTGAGGGGCCTCGGGCAGTTCGACGCCGATGATGTCGGTCTCGATGAACGAGTAGCCGCCCAACTGCAGCAATTCGCGGGCGCGTTCGAAGTTGTCGAACATCAACCGCACCACGGCGCAATCGACACTGTCAACGATCGAGAGGGCGATGATCCGCAGGTCGTCGCGTTCCAGGCGGCGCATCAGGTTGTGCAGCCGTCCGACACGGTTTTCCATGAAGACGCAGAACTGACGCAGGCAGGGCCAGTCGCGGCCGTGCAGCGTTTCCGGATCGGTGTACGTTTCGCCCCCGTCGCTCATCGACTGCCGGTTCTCCTTGACGACTCCGAGCCTTGCGGTGTCTCTCTCGAGGCCGGGTCGCCGCTTGCCTGACGTCCCGCGATTCACACTCTAGGATAGCTGCGAAGAGAGTGTCAATTCGCCAACGAGACGTCAGATGACAATACGCAGTGTCGTTTTCGACATGGGCCGGGTCCTGGTCCACTTCTCGCACGACCGGATGTTCGAGGCGATGGGTGAGGTCTGCGGTTCGACGGGGCAGCAGATCCGGGATTGGCTGTGGGACTCGGGTCTTCAGCAGCGGTTTGAGAAGGGGGAGATCGACGCGCAAGCGGTGCGGGAGGAGCTCGAGCGGCAGGCCGGTTGTGCGATTGACCAGGATGCGCTGATGCATGCCGCCTCGGACATCTTCACGCTCAACGAACCCCTGCTGCCGCTCATCGATCGTCTCAGGGAGGCCGGCCTTCGCCTGGTCGTGCTCTCCAACACCTGTCCCCCTCACGTGGAATGGATCACCCGTCACTGGGACGTGCTCGAACGGTTCGATGCCCGGGTGTTCAGTTACGAGGTGGGGGCGATGAAGCCCGGGCCGGAGATTTATCGGGTGGCTGTCGCGGAGGCCGGGTGTGAGGCGGAGGAGTGTTTTTTCATCGACGATTTGGCCGAGAACGTCGAGGCGGCCAGACGCGAAGGTCTGAGCGGAGCGGTCTTCGTCGGTGTCGAACCGTTGCGGGTGGCGTTGATTGACGCTGGAGTCTCGGCCGCTTGCGGGTCTGACTGAGAGACGAGTATATTGGGGCGGTCGGGAGGGCCTATCTTTCCCACTTTGCCGTATACAATTTTGTGTTCCCCGGATGGACCACGTTTCCGCAGGAGATACCTCGATGACACGTTCAGCTCACTGGCGCACCCGCCTGCTCAACACCACCCTCGCCGCCGTCCTGCTGGTCGGCGTCTCCCTGGCCGCGGCCAAGGGCAAGGGCATCCTGTTCCCCGACTGGTCCGGACCGACCGCGGGCAGCTACGACAAGCCCTCGGCCGAGCTCGGCAAGAAGGTCAGCAAGAAGCGGCCCTGGAGCGTCGAGACGGTTCAGAGCTCGATCCTGGGCAAGACGCTTTCGGGCAAGCCGGCCTCGGTTGTCGGCGAGATCATCGACTTCTCCTGCTACATGCAGGTTGGCAAGCACGGCGACAAGCACCGTGGTTGTGGTCAGAAGTGCGCCGCGGCCGGCCAGCCGATCGGGCTGTTGGCCAAGGACGGTTCGATCTACCTGCTGATCGACGAAGAGCACAACTCGCGTCGTGACGGCCTGACGTCCTTCCGCAAGCAGGCGATCGCGCACATGGCACATGTCGTCCGTGTCAACGGGACCTACTCGGAGGTCGAGGGCCAGAAGGCCATCTACGTCCAGGGCACGGTCAAGAAGAAGTAGTCTTCTGCGATTGGCCTCAATCGTTTTTTGCCGTCGGCTGGAGAACACCGGCCGGCGGTGGTGGTTGCGTGGTTCGGTATCCGGAGAGAATGGGGCGATGAAGAATTCGTCGCGTGGGGTGACGGGGGTTGGTGTTCCCCTGTTGTGTTTGGCGGCATTGTTCGCCGGGTCGATGACCTTGCCGGATGCCGTGACGCAACCGGCGGTGGCGGCCGAGGCTGAAGAGGAGCCGGATGTTCCCTTCGGGTTGCCTCCGGTGTTTTTCCCCGAGGACAACCCGTACTCGTCGGCGAAGGTCGAACTGGGCCGCCTGTTGTATTTCGACAAGCGGCTCAGCACCGACAACACCGTGGCCTGTGCGACGTGCCATGCCCCGTCCAAGGGCTACACCGACGCCGCCCCGGTCTCGACAGGGATCAATGGTCAGAAGGGTGGCCGCAGCGCTCCGACGGTGATCAACCGGGCCTATTCGACGCGGCAGTTCTGGGATGGCCGGGCTCCTTCGCTGGAAGCCCAGGCTGTGGGACCGATCGCCAACCCGATCGAAATGACCAATCTGAAGACCGAGAAGGCGGCCCACGGCGCGGTCGTGGCTCGCCTGAAGAAGATCAAGGGCTACCAGGGCCGCTTCGCCAAGGTCTTCGGGACCAAGGACTTCACGATTGACCATGTCGGCAAGGCCATCGCCACGTTCGAACGCACCGTGCTCTCGGGCAACTCGCCCTACGACCGGTACGTCAATGGAGACAAGAAGGCTCTCAACGCGTCCCAGGCTCGTGGCTTCACCATCTTCTTCAAGAAGGCCGCCTGCGACAGCTGCCACCTGGGGTTCAATTTCACCGACGGCTCATTCGAGAACGTTGGCATCGGAATGGACAAGCCGAAGCCCGATCTGGGACGGTTCGTGGTCACTGGCAAGGCCACCGACAAGGGCTCGTTCAAGACGCCGACGTTGCGCGAGATCGAGCACACCGGACCGTACATGCACGACGGTCGGTTCAAGACGCTCGAGCAGGTGGTCGAGCATTACGACAAGGGGGGGATCAAGAATCCCAACCTGGATCGTCGGGTGAAACCACTGAAACTGACCAAGCAGGACAAGAAGGACCTGGTCGCCTTTCTCAAGGCACTTTCGGGTGAAGGCTGGCAGCACATCAAGCCGCCCAAGTCGTTTCCCCGTTAGTCCGCATTGAGTCCGACGGCGACCGCGGAGGATCGCGGACAGCCACCGGGACGCCGGGTGATCGGCGACCGGCCGGCCCAGACGGTGGATCGACCAGATGGCGACACGACGGATCGTGCAGATTCTCGCCGACGGGCAGCCCGGCGAGTCACAGAAGGTCTGCGGCTGGGTACGGACCCGGCGTGATTCCAAGGCGGGCCTGTCGTTCGTGGAACTCAACGACGGCAGTTGTCTTTCGAGCCTGCAACTGGTCGTCCCGGGTGATCTGGACGGCTGGGACGATGCCGTCGGCCGGGTCACCACCGGGGCCAGCCTGCGTGTTTCGGGCACGCTCAAGGAGTCGCCGGGCAAGGGGCAGCGGGTCGAACTGGGTGTCGAGTCGCTGGAGGTGATCGGTGAGGCCGATGCTGAGAGTTATCCGTTACAGAAGAAGCGGCACAGCTTCGAGTTCCTCCGCGAAATCGCTCACCTGAGACCTCGGACCAACACGTTCGGAGCCATCGCACGGATCCGCAACGCACTCTCGGCCGCGATCCATCGCTTCTTTCAAGACCGTGGCTTCGTCTACGTCCACACGCCGATCATCACCACCAGCGATTGCGAGGGGGCTGGTGAGATGTTCCAGGTGACGACGCTTGATCTCAAACGCCTGGCCCAGGTGCAGACCGAAATCGACTACGGACAGGACTTCTTCGGCCGGCCGGCGTCGTTGACAGTCAGTGGTCAGCTGGAGGCGGAGATCTACGCGACAAGCGTGGGAGATTGCTACACGTTCGGGCCGACGTTCCGGGCCGAAAACTCAAACACCTCGCGGCACCTGTCGGAGTTCTGGATGGTCGAGCCGGAGATGCCGTTTTACGAGCTGCCCGACAACATGGAACTGGCCGAGTCGTTTATCCGGTCGATCACGGCGGAGGTACTCGAGCGGTGTGGTGAGGACATGGAGTTCTTCAACAAGCGGATCGACGACACGGTGCTGGCGACATTGGCCAATATCACCGACAACGAGTTCATCCGGCTGACGTACACCGAGGCGGTTGAGATCCTGGAGGGTGCGGGTCGCGAGTGGGAGTACCCGGTCCAGTGGGGACGGGATCTGCAAAGCGAGCATGAGCGGTTCCTGACCGAAGAGCACTTCGGTCAGCCCGTGATCCTCTATGACTACCCGCGAACGATCAAGCCGTTCTACATGCGTTGCAATGACGATGGAAAGACGGTCCGTGCGATGGACGTGCTGGTGCCGAGGGTGGGTGAGATCATTGGCGGGAGCCAGCGCGAGGATCGGTTGGATGTGTTGCTTGAGCGGATCACCGAGTGCGGGATGGAGCCCGAAGATTACTGGTGGTACGTGGACCTGCGGCGGTACGGGAGTGTGCCGCATAGTGGTTTCGGGTTGGGTTTCGAGCGAATGGTTCAGTTGATCACGGGGATGAGCAACATCCGCGACTGCATCCCATTTCCGCGGACGCCCAAGAGTGCCGAATTCTGAAAACGATCGACTGGTGACATCACAGGGCGTTGACTCGGCGGCCGATCGGCCGACCCGTGTCCGCTGGGTCGTGGCCGTGCTGCTCTCGGCCGCCGCGGTGATCGCTTACCTGGATCGCGTGGTGATTTCCAACGTGGTCAAGGAGTTGCAGAGCGAGATCGGCATCAGCGATCGCGAGGCGGGATGGGTGCTGGCCAGCTTCGTGCTGGGCTATTCGATCATGCAGATCCCGATGGGGCGTCTTGGCGACCGGGTGGGATTGCGGTTCATCCTGCCGGGGATCGTGGTGATGTGGAGCCTGCTGACGGGCTTGACCACCGTCGTGAATTCTCTGTTGGCCTTGTGCCTGGTGCGGTTCGCGTTCGGTTTCGCCCAGGCCGGAGTGTTTCCGCTGACGGTGCCGGCGATTCGTCGGTGGTTTCCCGTCCAGGGCCGCGGGGCGGCACAGGGAATGGTCGTGTCCTCGACGCGGTTGGGCGCGATCGCGGCCATGCTGGCGGCACCGGTGATTCTCTGGCTGGGCTGGCAACAGACCTTCCTGATCTGTGGTGGCATGGGCCTGATCTGGGCCGTGGTGTTCGTCTCGTTTTTCCGCGATTCCCCGTCCGAGCATCGGAGCGTCAACCGGTTGGAAGTCGAACTGATCGATGACGGAATGACCACCGCGTCCGGACCCAAGGCTGTCGGGCGGCTGAGCGCGAAGACACTGGCGACCAGTGCCAACATGTGGGGCATGAGCCTGGGCCAGGTGTTCGGGGCGATGGGCTACTACCTGTACATCACCTGGTTCCCGACGTATCTCCGCGAACAGTATGGGTTCAACCTGGCCGAGGCGGGGCTGTTGACCGTGCTGCCGCACGTGGGGGGCTGGGTGGGTTCGGCCATCGGCGGTCAATTGCTCGACCGGATCCTGGCGATGACCGGCAGCTTGCGATGGAGCCGCAAGGGCGTCTGGCTGGTGGGCAAGACCTGTTGTGGAATCCTGTTCCTGGTGGCGGCGCGGGTCGAAAACCCCTACGCGGCGGTGGCGATCATCGCCGTGGCGGCCTGCTGCTCGGATTCGGCCAGCCCGGCGTCGTGGGCCATGGTCACTGACGTCGGGAGAGAGCATGCGGGGGTCGTGTTTGGAGTACAGAACACCGCCGGATGCGTGGGAGCGGTGATCTGTCCGTTGCTGGTCCCGGAGGTGGTGCGGATGAGTGGCTGGGAGGCGGTGTTGCCGGTGTTCGCCGGGATCTTCTTTCTGAGCGCGGCCAGCTGGTTGTGGGTCGATGCCCGACGACCGATCGGGGAAACGGGTGGCTGAGAATCCGTGATCTGGTGGGTGGACCGAAGATCGTGATCCGATACAATGGACCGCCCGGACAACCGGATCCGGAAATGGCGCGGGGTGGAGCAGCCCGGTAGCTCGCGAGGCTCATAACCTCGAGGTCGCAGGTTCGAATCCTGCCCCCGCTACTCGATTCCCGGGATCAGACCGATTCGTACGGGGATGACAGAAAGCCGAGGTGGTGGGTGTCCGGGGCGGAATCGGGTGACTCCTCGGCAAGTTCCCCGGATGCCTGGATGTTGCGTGGGCGAAGGGGGCCCGACCGGGAGACGGAATCGGTTGTCGATCCGGACGCCCCGGTGTTCTCCGGCGGCTTCAGGCTCGATCCGGGCAACGCGGTGAAAAGGTCACCCTCTCCCGGAACCACCGTTCCGGAAAACCGGTCGAGGATTTCCGCGTCCTCGGCACCGGTGTTCGCGGCGTCCGGGAAAACGAACGTCTGGTCAGCGGCGGCTTCGGCTTCGGTTCCGGGGTTTGATGCCTCGGGAGTATCCGGGGGCGAGGCGGATTCTTCCTGATGTTCCTGGTCGAGTCGCTCGTCGTGACCGTTTGACACCGCTCCGCGCTCCGCTGAAGCCTCAAGACTGTCCGAGGATTCTACCAGCAGCCGAGAGGGGCAGGAATCCGCCCCGACGGAGAGTGTTCAGTCCGTGGTTTCCGATTCACCGTCGCCGAGGATGAACGGCAACAACCGTGCGATGTTGCGGGCGTCGTCGATGCCTCGGTGGTGGGTTCCCCTGAGTTCGAGGTTGAGCTCCTGGAGTGCGGCGGCCATCCCGAAGCGGTTTCCCGTCCCCAGTCGTTCGGAGAACTTCTGTTTGAGGTTCCAGTGACCGGCAGAGAACGGGCGGTCGATCCGCTTGTTGCGACACTCCCTCCCGATTTGATTCCGATCGTAGTTGCCCCAGGAGCAGAACAGGTGGTCGGCATATTGTTCGGCCCACGCGACCAGTTTCCTGAATGCCTCTCGCAACTCCGGGGCCTGGTCGACATCTTCCTGCCGGATGCTGGTCAGGTTGGTGCAGAATTCCGTCAGCGCGGGGTGGTGAACCGGGCGGACGAAAGTTGAGAACTCGTCGACGACCGCGAGTGTGCCGGTGTCGACCATCACCGCGCCGATCTCGATGATCTCGCTTTCCTCGCGTTCGATCGTGCCGCGGTCGCAACACGTGGCCTCCAGGTCAATCACCAGGTAGTGGCCGGGCGACATGGTCTGAACTCCTGCCCAGCGTGTCTCGGACACGGCTTGGCGAGTTTCGGCCGGGTGCGAGATTTAACCGATCAATTCGCGACGAACCTGGCCGTCGCCGGCGATCGGTTGCGGTTGGCCCGCGTGATCGGGCAACGTCGTGTGTGGATCGATTCCCAGCAGGTGGAACGTCGTGGCCAGGACATCCTTGGGCGAGACGGGAGTGGCTTCGACGTCTCCGGCGATCGAATCGGTTCGGCCGACCACCTTGCCCCTGGCGAAGCCGCCCCCGGCATAAACGGCCGAGTAGGCTCGTGACCAGTGGTGCCGTGCGGCTCCCTTGGGGCCGGAGTCGATTTTCGGGGTGCGGCCGTGCTCGCTGATGCACAGCACGGCGGTTTCGTCGAGCAGTCCGCGTTCATCGAGATCGAGAATGAAGTTGGGAAACGACTCGTCGTAGACCGGCAGCAGGTAATCCTTCAGCCGAGGGAAATGGTTGGAGTGCGTGTCCCAGCACGACGCGCCGAACAGGCCGAACGGGTCCCAGTAGACCGACACGAACCGGCTGCCCGCTTCGACCAGGCGGCGGGCGGCCAACAGCGACTGGCCGAACAGCGTCATCCCGTATCGGGCACGGACACTGGCGGGTTCTCGCTGGATGTCGATGGCGTTCCGCATTTCACTGGTCGTCAGCAGGGAATACGCCCGTCGTTGGTGCTTGTTGAAGACACGCACGTTCTGGTGGGCGTCGAGCGAGGTGCGGGCGCGGTCGAACTGTTCCAGCAGTGAACGGCGGACATCGAGCCGCTTTCGGGTCATGCCTTCCGGCAATTGGCAGGCGTCGCCCAGCCCGAATTGTCCGCCCGGTTCCACACCACCGAACGGGTCGTAGACCTTTTCGGTCTGCGTGTCGGCATTGAGCTTTGGAACGACCCGGGTTCCCTTGCCGTCGAAGTCGGTCCAGATCGGATCGTAGCCGGGACCCAGAAACGAGGCGTACGGTCCCGAGAGACGCTTGGAACTGCCGGTGCCGTACTTGCCCGACCGGCTCCCGAACAGCCACGGCAGGCCGACGTTTCTGGGCATCCGGCTGATCGCGTTACCCGATTTCTGCTCGTCGAGGTAATCGACAACCGAGCCGATGTAGGGGCGTTGACGTGTGTCGCGTGGCAGCGAGTTGAGTTCGGCACTGGTTACCGGCATCGCCGAGGTGACGTAGCCGACTCCGTGCAGCGGGAACGGATGGGTCATCGAACGCACCACCGTCACTCGGTCCATGATCCTGGAGTGCTGGGGGATTCGTTCGCAGAGGCTCAGTCCCGGCACGCTGCTGGAAATGGCCTGCATCTCGCCCTGGATTTCGACCGGTGCCAGGGGTTTGGGATCGAAGGTTTCGTGCTGTGGAGGAGAGCCGGTCAGGAAGACCAGGATGCACGCCTTCGCCTTGCCGAAACTCGACGGCTGGCCGGTGGGGGCGGCCTGCGCTTCTCGGAGACCGAACCAGTCGGCAACATTCAGTCCCAACGTGCCCAGGCCACCGATCTGCAACAGGTCACGTCGTGACAATCCGTCACACAGCTTCGATTCTGAGCCGAGAATCCGCAGCATGCCGGCTGATCCTGTTTTCCCGAAATGACGCCCTGTCGTCGCTCCCGCGCCACGTGAGCATGGATTGTACGTGTTGTCCGGTGATGATGCACCACGTTCGCGGAACCTCGGTGGGATTGAGGAGTCCTGGTCTGGATGGCGCGATTGGGGTCTTGACCCGAACACAAGCCGGTTCGCCGGTTATGCTAGAAGAACGTGGCCGGACGGCTTGGCAACTTCCACTGGATTGCCTCGGACCCACACCGGGCAAAGTGAGCGGACTCCCGTTTCAAAGGATCTGACGGCTTTGGTGACGATCTTCTGCTACCTGGGACTGGTCGGGACGCTCTACATGACCGGCGTCGTCTGGTTTGCCCAACTCGTGCACTACCCGTTGCTGGATCGCGGCAACGCCGAGGATTACCTGGCGTTTGCCGTTGCCTACCAGCGTCGGACACTGTGGGTGGTGGTCCCCGGCCTGTCCTGCGAGATCCTGGGCACACTGGGGCTGGCCTGGTGCTGGCCGTCGCTGCAGGCCTGGGTGGGCCTGGGCGTGTTGTTGGCGATCTGGACCCTGACCTGTGCCATCTTGATTCCCAAGCACCTGCTGCTCAAACAGCGGTACTCGAGTGAGGACCACCGGGCACTGGTTTGCTACAACCTGCCGCGTTCGCTGCTGTGGACGCTGAGGGCGGGAGTGATGATCTGGACCGCGATCACTTTGCCCTCCGGAGTTCAGTGATGGAATCTGATCCTGGAACCCTGCGGGCATCCCGGCGCGAGTTGCTGGAGATTTCGGACCTGGTTGTCGATTTCGACCTGGAAACGATGAGCCGTCGGCCGGTGAATCGAGCCGAGGTGGTCGAGCGGTTGAACGGGGTCGGAGACCGGGGAGCGGCTCGGATCGTGGCGGCGATGCCGGTCAACGGCGGAGTGCTCGACCCCGACGTCGTCGACCGCCTGCTGATCCGGGTTCACTGCGAGATGCAGCGGCTGTCCGAGGAGTTTCAGCACGGGCGACGGGTCGCAGAGTTTCTCCACTCGTTGCTGGCTGCCTTCGATCAGATCGGGCTCTCTCAGCCCTATCGCATTGTCGACATCGGCTGCGGCACCGGCTATGTCATCCGTTGGCTGGCCGCCCGCGCAGGTTTTCGTCAGGACGTCGAGTTGATTGGAGTGGACTTCAACGAGGCGCTGGTCCGCGAGGCACAACGTCTGAGTGCCGCCGAGCAACTCGGCTGCCGGTTCGAAGTCATCAACGCCTTTGACATGGCCCGGCCGGCCACGGTCTATCTTTCGACCGGAGTGCTGCATCACTTCCGCGGTCAGGGCCTGGACGAGTTCATGCTGCAGCACGACCAGCCGGACACCCAGGCATTTGTGCATTATGACTTCCAGCCCACACCGCTGGCCCGGCCGGGCGCCTGGGCGTTTCATTACATCCGGATGCGGGAACCCCTGTCACGGCATGACGGCGTCATCTCTGCCAGACGTGCCCACAACGCGGCGACGTTGCTCGAGGCGGCTCGGCAGACCTCGTTTGCCTGTGGCATGTATGGCACCCGTGTCTGGAAACTGCCGATCCCTCGGGTGTTTCATACCCTGTTGGGCATCCGCCCGGAAGCGGTCGACGCGTTTCGTCAGACGTTGGGACGGCGGGTCGGTAGACTGGGGCAGCTGGCATGATCTCGACGGTGATCTCGCTGTATGTGCTGGCGACGTTGGATGCCATGTTCAGCGGTGTCTGTGCCGCTTCGGGACGGGACGCGCGGATCGACAAGCGATCCTACTACGTCAACGCCATGATCCACGGGATCGGCTGGGGCCAGGTGGCCTGCCTGGTGGGCCTGCTGATCCTCACCCTGGCCGTTTATGCTTCAGTCGATCCGGGGCTGGCGGTCGAGGAGATGATCCAGGTCGGCAAGCGGATGATCTCGGTCTATCAGCTCTACGCGGCGATCATCCTGCTGTTTTTCGCCGTGCGGGCGATTCCCAACGTCGACATCCGTTCGATGACCAGCACCGTCGCCTTCGGCCCGCTGACATTGATCCGGCCGGCCGTCATCGTGTTCGGGATCGGCTGGGGACTGGCTCCCGGTGTCCAGTCGACCGTCGTTGTGGCGGGCGTGCTTGTCGCCGTTCTCATGGTCCCGTTTCGGATCCTGCTGAACCGGTGGTTTGACCTGGTGGAGGTGAATCGGCTCTAACCGATCGGGAGGCCATGACCGAAAGCCCCGGTG
>DLVV01000467.1:11942-13136 GCA_003445035.1 Planctomycetaceae bacterium
CGGCGAACGGCCTCGGATTTTTCGGAAGAAGTAAGGACTCAGCCAGATGTCATTCGACAATCGAATTCGCTCGGCGGTGCTCGGGTTGGTGCTGTCGGGATGGCTTTCAACGGTCGATCCCGTGTTGGCCCAGGAGAACCAGGCGATCGCAACGAAGCTGTCGGTCGATGAGGTCGTGAAGATCAAGAACGACGACGACTGGGTTGTCGTCGATGCCCGGGCGACGGACGCTTTCAACGGCTGGCCGCTGGGGGGTGCCAAGCGAGG
Organism: Planctomycetaceae bacterium; assembly: GCA_003445035.1. Taxonomy (GTDB): domain Bacteria; phylum Planctomycetota; class Planctomycetia; order Planctomycetales; family Planctomycetaceae; genus UBA8437. The sequence goes on from DLVV01000467.1 coordinate 12,210, forward strand.
TGGACACATTCCCGGTGCGGTCGACTTTTCGGCCGGTTGGCTTGCTGGGGAACAAAAGGGAAGGACCGAAAGGCTGGCGGCCGCACTTCGCACGAAGGGCATCGACCGCGACAAGCACATCGTGCTGTACAGTCTGGTCGAGCGTGATCGTCGACGCCTGGCCGCCCATCTTCGGCAAGCGGGTTTCCGCAAGCTCCATTGGTTCGATTTCAAGAGCTGGGTCGCGGACAGGAACCGGCCGTTGGTGCGGTACAAGAACTTCCACCTGCTGGTGCCGGCTTCGATCGTGAAGCGGCTCCTGGAAGGGCAGTTGCCCGAGACGTTTGAGGCCGCAAAACGGGTCAAGTTCGTCGAAGTCAGTTGGGGTGGAGAGGGCGCGTCCTACTCGAAGGGGCATGTTCCCCGTAGCTTCCATGTCAACACGGACCACTTCGAACCACCACCTCAATGGAAACTCGGTAGTCCTGAGATTCTCAATCGGTTCGCGACACGATACGGGTTCCAGTCAGACGACACGGTTGTCCTTTCCGGCAAGGACCCGACGGCCTGTTATCGCCTGGCGATCGTATTGCGGTACATGGGCATCGCCGATGTCCGGGTGCTCAATGGGGGGTTCGCCGCCTGGGCGTCTGCCGGCTACCGCGTCGACACCGCGAGTCACTCTCCTCCCAAGGCGGGGTCGTTCGGCGTGGCAATCCCCAGGCGACCGAAGTTGATTGCCGGTGTGAGGCAAGTGAAGGCCGGACTTGGCAAGCCCGGCGAGTTCGTGCTGGTCGACACGCGGACCTGGGCGGAGTTCACCGGCAAGACGTCCGGCTACAAGTACCATTTCCGCAAGGGACGAATTCCCGGTTCGACATACGGTCAGGCCGGGTTCACCGGCGCGAACTCGCTGACGCCCTACCGCAACATCGACAACACGATGCG
>DLVV01000467.1:13566-18290 GCA_003445035.1 Planctomycetaceae bacterium
GGCCTGCCGAACACTTCGCTGTTCAGCGACGGCTGGATTGGGTGGAGCAACGACAGGAAAAATCCCATCGAAACCGGTGTCGTCCCGAAAACCCCGAAGCCGTCAAGTCCCTGAGCTGTGGATTGACGATCGGTCGTCCCCACATGGCTGCCGGGGAACGTGAATGCCCCGGCCGGGATTGGCCTCGTGTCAACGGTTGTCGCCGCCGGGTTCTTCGCGGCGTTCGTCCGGCAACAGGTCTCGGGTGAGGTTGCGGTAGTGTTCTTGCGGGTTGATCAGTGCGGTTTCGGACAACAGGCCGTAAGACCGGGTGCTGTCGACAACCTGGTCCCAGCCCGCTGCCTGGGCGAAATCGTAGGCCTGCAGCCCCTTCCGGATCCGTTCGTCGGTGTCGTAGAAGTTCCGGAACCACAGGAAACGGCACCACGGAAAGAACGAAAAGCGGACGACCGGCCGCATGCACAGGGCCCGCATGAAGCGGCAGTCAAACGACTCGATGGCGTCTTTCACTCCGGGTGCCACAGTAAGTTCCTGTTCCCAGAGGAAGGATTGCTGAAAGACGTTTCGCTGTTCGTCTGGGGTCATCGAGTGCCCGGCGTCACGGCATTCGTGGACCTGGTTGAGTTCGGCCAGCAGGTCGGGATGAACGAACTGGTCGGCACCCGGTTCGCGTCCCAGCCGTTTGCTGAAGTGGTAGTTGGTGTACGTGTCGATACAGACCGACCGGTTGATCCTGCGGAAGTCCTCGGCGAAGGACTGCAACAGGCCGAGTCGGAAGGCACGTTCCCGTGAGTTGTAGAAGTAGCGTTTGCCGATCAGCCGTCCCAGGCGTCCGCCGACCTCGAAGAAACTGAAGGCCCACAGTGCTCCGTGGACGGCCATCTGGGGGAACGTGTGGTTGCGTCCGGAGTCGAGGAAGATCTCGTGGAGCACGGCCGCTCGCCGGGGGATGTCCAACAGGTCGCCAGCCAGCAGAGTGGCCTCGGCCTGGATTTCCGAATACGTGGTGGAAAGATCTTGTGCGGTCATCGGGTCTCCAGAGAGCCGGACGAGCGGCAATTCATCATCGCGGCGGCGTCAGGAGCTTTGGCACGCCGAAGGATGCCATGATATTGTCATGGCATCAATCCGATGGGAAGTGCCGCACCCGCGAAAGCGGATGCGGCGGGGTGTGGTGGTCATCGATCTGAAGTTCCTACGTGTGCTGCGGCTGGTGAGCAGGATCGAGGGGGTCTCCACGCTCGTGTTGTTCGGGATTGCCATGCCGTTGAAATACCTCGCCGGCATGCCGCGGGCGGTCACGGTGGTGGGCTCGATCCACGGGGCCTTGTTCGTCGGCCTGGTCGCGATGTTCGTGGTCGCGGTCGGGAGAGTCCCGATTTCGTTGCGGGTCGCGCTGACGGGGATGCTGGCCGCGGTGTTTCCCTTCGGTCCGTTCTGGTTCGACCGTCGCCTGGCGGGGGTGGCGATGGAATCACCTCAGGAGGCCGACACGGTCGAGACGAATGGTCGATTGTGAGGGGATGAGCCGCAGGCGGTCCGACGTGGTATTCAACCGGAAAACAGTGCTGGAGCTTGCGGGCCTGTTGCTCGTCGGCGTGGTGCTGTTCCTGGCAACCGGTCATCCGTGGTTGGGCGTCGTGTTGCCGTCGCTGCGAGCCGGCTGGCGGTCGCTGCGGACCGCGGCCTGGGTGTTCGCTGCCGATCCGGATCGGCGACGGGCGGTGGTCGGCGGCGTGTTTTGCTTGGCCCTGGGTTGCTGGAAGGTCGCGGCGATGTCGGCCACGACGGTTCTGGTCATGGTGGTTGTTGCGAAGGCCACGGGCCAACTGCCGCGGATGGAGCGATTTGCGGCGGTCATGATCACGCTGACCGGCGGTATCGTCCTGACCTCACTGATCGGGCTGCTGGCTACGATCGGGGCCAGGGCGGCGCGGATTCGACTGTGGATTCACCCCGCGTTGCCCGAGATTCTCGGCGACGTGCTGAAGGGGGGCGACAGTGGGACCGTGCCACCCGGATTCAACCACGCGATTTTTGTGCTGATCACCTCGCTGGCCACTCCCGCCCTGGCCTCTGCCGGGTACATACTGATTCAGCCGGGCAGTGTCCTGCGGGCGATGCTGGTTTTCGGTCTGATGGTGGTGTTGGTCATCGTGTCGTATGGCTTTCTCGCCCGTCGGATCATCGCGGACCACCCTTCCCAATGCTGGGGACGTCTCCGGGAGGCGGAAGACGGCGATCCGTGAATTGTTGCGGAGCCTCAACGGCCCGAATTGTCGATACCCCGCGGTTCGGGTATCGCGTCGGTGACCAGTTTCCAACTCGCCCCGTTCTCTCGCATGGCCTTGAACGCGCGCGGCTTGTAGGCGAATTCGAGTTCGGGCGTGGGCAATGTTCGACCGGGATGGACGGCGGCGTGCATCATTGCGTCGGTCAAGCCTGTGGTCATCAGTGTCCGTTCGAGCGGGTAGGGTGACCGGCCGTTGCGGAAGTGGTCCTGGATCGAATGGACCAGGGCCTTGAACAGGTTCCTGTTGTTCCAGGGGCCGACGTTCAGTGCGGTGCTCAGTGGCCGCCGCTCGCCCTTCAGGCGGCAGGCGAAGTTCCATCGGGTGTCGTTCTTGCCGATGTTGAGCATGGTGGCCTTCAGGCCGTCGGCGTACTGGATCAACAGCCCGTCGGATGTGACCCGGGATTCGCCGGGCACCTGCTGGATGGACCTGGGCAATTTGCCGAGGTCGGCTCGCATGGCCGCTTCGGCGAGCTTCAGCGACCACCGCCCCTGCCTGGCAGCGTTCCACAGTTGTCGGCCACGCAGGTACTCGACGCTGACGATCCCGGTTTCTCCGCCGGCCCGTGCTTCGACAAATGACTGCAGGACCTCCAGGGCGTGGAACCCGTAGGCTTCCAGTGGCCCTCCGTGTATCGAGACCGCTTCGGTGATCCGGGCCCCGCGGGGGAGTTCGACCGCCGGCCGTCGCTGGGCAAGTGGACAGGAACTGCCGGCCATCAGCGGGATCCCCAGTTGTGCGGCCGTCTCGAACATCTGCCTGGCCCAGTCGAACCGGTAGCAGAGGTGCTTGTCGTTGAAGACGGGGACAGCGCGGCCGCTGTCCTCGATCACGCGGGCGATCTCGTCGAAGAACCGCTTGCGGGGGTATCGCTTCTGACCGATCCGGTTGAACGAGTATGTGCCGTGTTCGCCGATCGACAGCACGGCATCGACGGCCAATCGCTTTCCGCCCTGGCACAGGGCCTTGGCGATGGTCGGCTGGATCTTGATCCCGTAGTCGCGGGCCACCCCCCTCGCCATATCAACCTTGGGGAACTGGTCGACATACATCGACACCACGCGGAATTCCTTGCGGGGATCCACGCGGCGTCCGCAGAAGAAGTACGGCTCGAGGAAATTCTCGAGGATCACGTTGGCGTGAGACCGGTGCCGGAAGCAGGTCAGGATGGCGGCGATCTTGATGGGCATGGATTCGAAGCCTGAGTTGAGGCGAGATGGTCAAGCAATGTCGTGCCGAGGTGAGTCCGTCACGTGGTACCGACGTGCATCGTCTCGTCCACGCGTGGTGGTGACAACCGCGCAGCAAGTTAGACTGGTCTTCGGACTCCCTGACGACCTGGAGCACGAATCGCATGAGAGATCAGTCTTTTCGGAATGTCATGGTGGGTGCAGCGTTGCTGGCCGCCACGGTTGCAACACCGGTTGTGGGAGCGGACGGCTGGAAGGTTGAGGTCGATATCCTGCATGGAGCGACCTACGAGGGGAAATACGGTGGTTTTAGCAAGGGGCACGTCCACATCGACAGGAATGACCGGTTGTGGCTGCCGATTCAGGTGTATTTTCCCGACGAGGAGGCCAACACCGATGCCTACGCGCCGCGGGTGTCATCGATCGTGATGATCTCAGACGACCGGGGACGCACCTGGTCCATCACGAAACAGAAGTCCCCGGCCCTGGCCCGCAACCGGGTGAAGTTGCCCGGCGGGGTGATCATGGAATTGGGCAGTAGTGGCTATATTCGGTATCCGCGGACCGAGATCAAGTCCTTGCAGAAGCAGGGGTTTCATGTCTGGGACCTCGGGGCCAAGAACGGCTACTGCGCGATCAACTATGAACTGTGGCAGAAGACGTCGACCGACGGGGGCAAGACATGGCAGAAACGTGAGATCCACAAGCAATTGCCGTTCTTTGCTTACTTCGTGGGCCGCGGGCCACTCAGACGCCTCGACGACGGGTCGCTGGTCTTCCTGGCCTATGGATTCGGCAAGGAAGACCGGTCGGTGGATCCCAAGACCAAGGGGGTCGGTTTGGCGCTGGGACGTAGCCACGTCTATTGCGTACGATCCGACGATGGGGGCAAGACGTGGTCGGCGGTGCGGGCCGCTGATGGATCGCTGTCGCCGTTGGCCACCGGATTCTCGGAGACCTTTCCGGTGATCGACGGCAACGGGCAGATCTTTTTGATGATCCGGACCGGGCTGGCCAGTCCGGCGTACTCCGTGTCGTCGAAGGACGGTGGCCGCACGTGGTCGAAGGTCAGTAAAACTCCGATCAACGCCAAGCATCCGCTTCCCTGGAAACTCTCCGATGGGACTCTCGTCTGTTCGTACCAGCGACGGGGGGCGGCACCGTTTGGGGTACGCGCCCGGTTCACCACGAACTTGGGTAAGACGTGGGGCGAGGAGATCGTGTTGCGAGACGATGTGTC
>DLVV01000467.1:18612-32112 GCA_003445035.1 Planctomycetaceae bacterium
ATCTCCAATGCGCTGGCCGAGGCCAACACCGTGCAGTTCTCCGACGGGACGCTTTTCACCGCGTTCCAGGCCGTCAAGATTGATGACCGGGGACGTGTGCAGCCGTATATCGCCGGCTGCCACTGGACGCGGAACTATCGTGGGACGTTCGCGCCGCGTTTGCCGGTTCCGCCGCGGCAGAAGAAGATCAATTCGAAGAAGGCCAATCCCTAGGTGGCCGGTTCCATTCGTCCTGGCCTGTGCCGATGTGCTCGCGCGGTTTGCTAGAATACGAGTGCGAGGTTCTGCAGGCTTTTCCCAATGAAACGGCGTGACGTCATGTTGGTACGGTATGGGCTGCTGTTGCTCGTACTGTTGCTCTCGTCCACAGGGGCACACCGCAGTGTGCGTGCTGACGAAGTTGAACCTGCGGCAGCCGAGTTCTTTGAGGCTCGGATCAGGCCTCTGCTGGTGCGGCGTTGCCTGAGATGTCACGGTTCCCGGAAGAGCGGCCGCGGGTTGCGACTCGATTCTCGCAAAGCCGTCGTTCGTGGAGGCAAGAGCGGTCCGGCCCTGGTTGCCGGGAAGCCGGCAGCCAGCTTGCTGATCCGGGCTGTTCGCCATGCCGACGCTGGACTGAAGATGCCGCCGGGCGGGAAGTTGCCCGAGGAGGAGATCCGGTTGCTGGAACACTGGATTCGGCTGGGGGCTCCATGGCCGGCAAACGCGTCCACGAGAACTCTCTCGGATGCTGCGACGCACTGGTCGTTCCAGCCGGTGCGTCCACTGGGACCACCCGATGATCCGAGTGGTTGGGCGGAGAATCCGATCGATCGGTTCGTTGTGGCGAGGTTGAAGCAGCAGGGATTGAAGCCGGTTGGTGGAGCTGATCCGGTCACGTTGATCCGCCGGGTGCACTACGACCTGGTCGGTTTGCCGCCTGCCTGGAAAGATGTCGAGGCTTTCAGAGACGACCATTCCGAGGACGCCTACCGGCGGTTGATTGATCGATTGCTCGGCTCGCCCCAGTACGGTGAACGCTGGGGACGGCACTGGCTGGACCTGGCCCGGTACGCCGACACACAGGGAGGCAGCGTCGATTGCCCGATCCCCGCAGCCCGACTCTACCGCGATTACGTCATCGATTCGTTCACGTCCGACAAACCCTACGACGAGTTCATCCGCGAACAGATTGCCGGGGACCTGATGGCCGCCCAGGGGCCGGACGGACAATTTCGGGAGCGAGTGATCGCTACCGGTTTCCTTGGACTGTCGATCCGAAACGGCATCTTCAAGCACTATCACCCCGAGTTGATCATCGAGGACACGATCGACACGATCGGCCGGTCGATCCTGGGGCTGACGATCCGGTGTTCGCGTTGCCATGACCACAAGGTCGAGCCGATCTCGACGGCCGACTACTACCGCCTCTATGGCATCTTTGCCAGTAGTCGTTACCCGTTCAGTGGTTCGGAGTTGCCGGGATTTTCTGCCGGCGAGTCGGTCCTGCTGGTGACACCGGCCCAGTGGGCTGCGCTGCCGATCGAGCACCGACGGGGAATCGAGGGATTGCGTGCCACGATCGCCGGGACCCTGGCCAAACATCCGACCCGGAAGGACCTGGAACGAAAACGAAAGCGGTTGGCTGGAGACGTTCGCCGCTACCACCAGATCCGCAGCCGCGGTGATTTCGATGTCGTGCTGCGGACCAGTATCGATGACCAGGACATCCGCATTCGCGAAGAGATCTCCAAGCTGGACAACAGCGTGCGGAAGCTGTGGTACGACCTGAAAGGGACCGAGCGGTTGGCCGGGCTCGAGCGGGCCTACGCCATGCGCGAGGCGTCGCCCCGGGACGTTCATGTCCAGGTGGCCGGCGATCCGTTCGATCCGGGTCCGCTGGTGCGTCGGGGAGTTCCCGAGTTACTGGCTCGCGGGCAGCAGCTCGAGATTCCCGCCGGGCAGAGTGGCCGGCTGCAACTGGCTCGCTGGCTGACCAGTCCCGACAACCCGCTGACACCACGGGTGGCGGCCAACTACATCTGGCAGTTCCATTTCGGGAAGGGGATCGTCAGCACCTCGGACGACTTCGGGCTCGGGGGAGCCGCGCCGACTCATCCGGAACTGCTCGACTGGCTGGCCAGGCAGTTCATCGACAACCGCTGGTCGGTCAAGCACCTGCACCGATTGATCCTGACGTCGAAGACCTGGCGGTTGTCGGGGACGGCCAGCGAGAAATCCCTGGCGACGGATCCGACCAATCGCTGGTACTGGCGATTTGATCGTCGACGCCGGGACGCCGAGTCGATCCGTGACGGCATCATGCAGGTGGCGGGAACGTTGAATCCGAGCCGTCCCGGGCCCCACCCGTTTCCTCCGGAAGCCAACTGGCAATTCAGCCAGCACGGTCCGTTCAAGGCCGTCTACGATTCGCCTCATCGCAGCGTCTACCTGATGACGCAGCGGTTGCAGCGGCACCCGTACCTGACACTTTTCGACGGCCCCGACACGTCCCGACCCACTCCACGCCGCAAGAACACGGCCAAGGCTCTGCAGGCGTTGTACCTCAGAAACAGTCCGTTCATTCATCGGCAGGCCGAGGAATTGGCGAAACAACTGGTCGCCGCCGAACCCGATCGCCACCGTCGCGTTCGGCGAGCGATCACACGGGCCTGGTCGCGTGAACCGGTTGCCGGTGAAGTCGACGAGGTGCTCTCGTATATCAACCAGTACGCGGCAAGAACGAAGCAGGAAGCTGACGCTCGGCAGGGTGGGGCGTCGAAGCTGGTTCTCGAGTACCTGTTCGACGGAGACGTGAAGGACACCTCGGGCCGCAAGAGACACGGAACCCTGGTGGGTGATCCGGCGTTCGTTGCCGGGCATTCCGGGCAGTGTGTTTCACTGGATGGAGACGGGGACTACATCGACAGTGGTGCGGTGATGGACCTGGGCAATGCGTTTGCGGTCGAGTGCTGGGTACGACCCGGTCCCGAGCAGGCTCTTTATGCCGACATTTTCGGCAATCACCTGGGGGGAAACAGTCGAGGTTTTGTTCTGCAGCAAAAGGGCAACGAGACCAACCAGTTCACCGCGTCGTTCGGAATCGGTGGTGACGCGTGGGTCATCAGCAAACCGATCACGTTGACCGCCGGCAAGTGGCAGCACGTGGCCATGGTCCGTACGCCGTCAAAGTTGCAGCTGTTTCTCGATGGAAAACTTGGAGCCGAAGTGGCCTCCCCCGCTGCAGCCCGACCCAGTGAACTGTCATTTCGGGTGGGGCTGGGAATCACGCTGATCAAGCGGTGTTTTCGCGGGGAAATCGATGAACTCCGAGTGTACCGGGGCGTTCCCAGGCGGTATCGGCCTCGTGCCACCGCCGGTCAGATCGAATTGGCTGCGTGGTCGAGTTACAGTCGGTTGTTGTTGACGGCCAACGAGTTCCTGTACGTGGATTGAATAGAGAGACGGACGAGCGGCTGGCCTGTCCTGGCGTGTTCCATGAATCGAGACTGTTCCACAAACCGTCGCAGTTTTCTGCGTTCCGCAGCCGGTGGAGCCGCGGCCGTGGCCACGGGTGGCTCGTTGCGGGACCGTTTGCTGCAGGCGGCTCGCCAGGAAGGTGGGCACCCGCTGGCACCCCGACGCGGTCACGCGGCGGCCCGGGCCACCAACCTGATCATCGTCAACCTGACCGGTGGGCTCTCGCACATCGATTCGTTTGACTACAAGCCGCGGCTGCAGGCCGATCACGGCAAGACGATCGACTGGCGAGGGCGTCCGTTTTTTCTCAACGCGTCGCCGTTCCGATTTCGACCCTACGGGGAGAACGGGCTGCCGGTCAGCGAGCTGTTTCCTCACCTGGCTCGACGGATCGATGACCTGGCCGTGATCCGATCCATGGTCAACGACCACATCAGCCACGGTCAGGCGACCCTGGCGATGCACTGCGGCTTGACCACCGTGCCGATGCCCAGCATCGGGTCTTGGATCAGCTACGGCCTGGGAACCGGCGAGCCCAACCTGCCCCCGTTCGTCGTCCTGGCCTCGGCGCTGCCCTACATGGGCAACCAGGTCTGGGACGCCAGTTTTCTGCCGGCCCATCACACCGGCACGCGTCTGGTTCCCGGGCAGGATCCCGTCCCCCACCTCAAGAGTCCATTGCCTTCGGTCTCGCTGGGGCAGTTGGAACAGTTGATGCTGAGCAAGATCAACCGAAGGCACGCCGAAGACCGTCAGCGGGATCCGCGTCTCCAGGCACGGATGTCTTCCTTTCGCACTGCCGCGGGCATGATGAAGCTCGCTCCCCGCGTGCTCGATGTCAGCGGAGAAACGCGATCGACGCTCGAGCAGTACGGCCTGGTGTCGGGAGATCGACGCTCGGTTGCCTGGCAGATGCTGGCAGCTCGGCGGCTGGTCGAACACGGTGTCCGGGTGGTTGAGGTGGTGCACACCGGTTCGGGAGCCAACTGGGATTCTCACGGAGACATGCAGCAGCATCGGACCCGGGCCGGCGAACTCGATCGTCCGCTGGCGGCGTTGATCGGGGACCTGAAGATCCGCGGGATGCTCGATACGACGCTGGTGGCGATCTGCACCGAGTTCGGTCGGTCTCCGGCAGGGACGGAAAACGAAAAGGGCCGCAACCACCACAATTCCGCCTTCACCTGTCTGCTGGCCGGAGGTGGAGTGCGGGCGGGCGCGATCCATGGGCAAAGTGATCAGTACGGGAACCTGGTTGCCAGTGACGAGGTGCACGTGCACGACCTGCACGCGACGATCCTGCACCTGATGGGGCTGGATCACCAGCGGCTGACTTATCGATTTGGCGGTCGCGATTTTCGTCTGACCGACGTGCACGGACGCGTGGTCAGCGAGATCATCTCGTAGAGATCGCCGGCGGTCCGAGCGTTTGCGTGGGCCGTGAGCGGCCGATAGTGTGTTCTTGCGTCCTGAAGACTCGACACGTGATGTGTGACCAGCCGGAGAGAACATGATGAATCGCCTGGCGTGCTGGATGATGGGGTTGGCACTGGTCGGTGGCCAGGGGCTGGAAGCGGCACCGCCGATCAAGATTCGGCTGGATGTCCGGGCCGGGAAACACGATCGGAAGCAGACCCCGCTGGTGGCCAGCGTGGCACTGCCCGTCTCGAGGATCGCTGCCTCGGAGGTCGTCCTGACCGACGCTCGTGGCAAGCGTCTGCCGGCCCAGTTGACCGCGCCGCGTCTGTTGGACAGCAAGAATCGGCATGCCGAGTTGCACTGGATCCTGCCGGGGCTCAAGGCGAACTCCTCGACACACTTCACGGCCGAGATCCGCACCAGAAGCCAGGGCGACAGAAAGGCCCGCGGCGGGTTCTCCTGGCGGGATACCCCCGGCCGGCATGCCGATGTGCTGCACGGCGATCGTCCGGTTGTGCGGTACATGTACAAGGCGTACGAGAATGATCCGGCCAAGCGGGATCTCGACAACAAGCCCTTCCATCACGTGTTCGATCCGGCCGGAACACGATTGCTGACCAAGGGGGCCGGCGGGTTGTACACCCACCACCAGGGACTGTTCTACGGGTTCACGCGGTGCACCTTCCCCGGCGGCAAGTGCAACACGTGGTACTGTCACGAGGGGGAGCACGAACTGCACCGCGAGGTGCTGGCCGAGGAGGCGGGCACGGTGCTGGCCCGTCATCGCACGTCGATCGACTGGAACGACCTCAAGGGAAAACCGTTCTGCCGCGAACATCGGGAACTGGCCGTGTTCGCCGTCGGCGGTGGAACGTTGATCGAGTGGAGTTCGCGATTGTGGAGCGTCCGGGGCACGGTGACACTCGACGGAGATGCTCAGCACGCCGGGTTCCAGTTCCGGGCCGACGACGAGGTGGCCAAGCGGCAAAGCGAGAAACTGGTCTATTACCTGCGTCCCGATGGAAAAGGTGAGCCCGGGGCGACCCGCAATCCGGTCAAGGAAAAGGGGCCCGAAGATCCGGCCAACAAGCCGATGGTCAACATGCCCTGGAACGTGATGTCGTTCGTGCTCGGTCCCCAGAGGTACTCGGCCGTCTACATCGACAGCCCCCGGAATCCCAAGCCGAGCTTTGCGTCCGAACGGGCCTACGGACGGTTCGGCGGCTGGTTCGGCAAGCGGACACTCGTCGAGGGCAAGCAGCCGATCGAACTGGTTTACCGGGTGTGGGTGCAGCGGGGTGAGATGACAGGCGCCGACGCCAATCGGCTTTCAGCCGATTTCTCCGATCCTCCGCGGATCGCCGTTTCGAACGTGAAACCGGCCGGGAAGAAACAGGCAAAGAAGAAAAAGGTCAGAAAGAACTCGCCGCTGCGACAGGTTGCCGATGATCCCACACTGCCACGGGTTTTGCTGATCGGCGATTCGATTTCGATCGGGTACACGCTGCCGTTGAGAGCGGCGCTCAAGGGACAGGCCAATGTTCATCGTCCGTCGACCAACTGTGGCCCGACCACTCGCGGGATCTCGCAGTTGGACAAGTGGCTGGGATCCGGGACCTGGGACGTGATCCACTTCAACTGGGGGCTGCACGACCTGAAGTACCTCGGAACCGATGGCAAGTCACTGGCCGATCCCAAGTCCCCGGGTAGCCGGCAACAAGTGCCGATCCAACAGTACGAGAAGAACCTCCGCCAACTGGTGGTCCGACTGAAAAAGACCGGGGCCACGCTGATCTGGCGATCGACCACACCGGTACCGCCAGGGGCCAAGGGCCGGGTTGTGGGAGATGCCGTGAAGTACAACGCGGTTGCGACCCGGGTGATGAAGGACAACGGGATCGCCACCGACGACATGTACACTTTTGCCAAGGCTCGACTGAAAGAGATCCAGCGTCCGGCGAATGTCCATTTCACCCGTGACGGGTCCAGGGCCCTGGCCGGTCACGCTGCCGGGATCATCCGCAAGACGATAGATCCCCGAACCGGACTTCGGACGGTCGTCAGTGAGGTGATCCACTTGCTGGAGAAGAAGGATCACGCCACTGTTCTCAAAAGGGTCGTTCCTCCGGAACAACTGCAGCGGATTCTCAAGAAGCGGACCTTCGAGCAACTGGCCGAGGAATTCTCGACGACGAAGGCGGCTCGACTGCTCACCGTGCTCAGGCTCATCAAGGACGCCAGGCCCAGGCTGGACGCGACCGGTCGCGTGGCGACCTTCACACTGGTCGAGCCGGTGGGTGGCAAGAAGTCGATCGTCCTCAGGAAGAGTGGCCGCTTCTGGTACATCGCCAATTGACCGGTTGGCCGGTCAACGAGGCCCACGGGTCTTTTTCGGCTTCTTCCTGACGGTGATCGGAACGCCCTCCACCCGCCAGCCGCCACGGTGGACGATGTCGGTGACCAGGATCGTGTCGGGGCCGATCAGGGCCATGTCCTGCATGCTGGCGTGCTGCACCCGGTCGCCAAGATCGTAGTGCACGTGTTCGTCGCTCCAGAACCCCCCGTTGCCGTCGGGGCTGAAGATGACGCTGCCGTCGGGGCGGCACCGCAGAACCGCCAGCACTCCCTGGCTGGTCAACAGGGCTCGAGGATAAATGCCCGGGATGGTTCGCTCGCCCACATGAATCCGTTGCGGTTCACTCCAGTTGACCCCGTTATCGGCCGACCAGGTGACCAGCAGCGGCTGGTCCAGGTTCCGGCGTTCGTGCGGGTCGATGTAGCCGTGGATCCCGGTCCGCATGAAAGCCGCCAGCAGGCCGTTGGGTAGACGGATCAGGTCACTCTCGTTCTGGCCCTCGAATCCCAGTTGCGGGTTGTAGCTGACCGTCGAGAGATACTGCCAGCTCCGGCCACGGTCCTTGGACTGCACCATGATGACACGTGTCTTGATCCAGGGGTTGCCCATCTCGTACGCCACCGGCGAATCTTCTCGCACCCGGTCGCCGTTGAGTCGTCCGTACATCGTCAACAACAGGCGGCCGTCGTCGAGTTCCACCAGGCCTCGCACTGCCCAGAAGAACTCGGCCAGTGGAACGTGAATGCTGGATGTCCGGGTTTTCACGGTCTTCCAGTTGTCACTGGATGTCTTCACCTGGAGGGTCGATTTCCCCGACAGCGGGTCGGCGAACCTCACCACGCTGCCGCCGGAATCGACGCTTGGCACCGAGATCACGGTCCCGTCTTTCAACTGGCAAAACGCTTCGCCCAATTGGGAGCAGGGATGCCAGGTCTTGCCACGGTCGGTTGACCGCTTGTTGTTGAGGATCCAGGTTCCGTTGCCGGTGACCATGAAGAAGGCGGCATTGGTGGGGATCGTCCCCATGTCGATCCGCTTGCCGACCGTGATTTCCAGTTCCGGAAACTGAGGACCGGTTCCACCGGCGGGTGCGACGGCCGGCTTCTTGAGGTCGCCGGGACGTGATGTTCCCTGGTCGGCGTCGCACGCCACGCGAAAGCCGGTCGACAGCAGCGACATGGTGTTCGGACCCTCATAGAAATTGCCCCAGGCGTCGATGCCGGTCCATCGCCGGGGACAGTTGAAGGCGCTGCCCATGGCCGAGTACCGACCGGCGTCGGTGCAGAATTGCCAGACGTTGCCGTGCATGTCGTAGAACCCCCAGGGATTGGGAGGGTAGGATCCGACCGGTGTCGGATGTCCGATCATTGACAGTCCGAAGTTCATCTTGCGGACGTCAGGTTGCGGCCCCCACCAGAACCGCGTGCTGGTCCCGGCCCGGTTGGCGAACTCGAACTCGCGGATCGTCGGCGGCCGGTAACGACGGCCATCCCGGGTCGAGAGCCACTTGCAGAACGCCTCGATGTCCGTGTTGTTGACCCCGGTGACCGGCACCTGATCAGCCTGGAACTTCTCGCGGTTCCAGGTCCCCCCGTTGCTTGGACGCCAGTAGAAGTTGACCAGCCTGCCGCCGGGTTCCCGGTGACCGGTGGCTTTGACGAATTGTCGGTACAGCCGGTTGGTGACGGGGAACTCGCTGAGCCAGTAGTCCTTCAGGGTGACCGGTGCCGTGACCCTGGGGCGGTTCAGGGCAAATGCGGCTGTCGGACGCTTGCCGTTCTTCAGCGGTAGATAGAACTGTTTGGCGCTGGGAGTCCAGGCGTCGAATCGCTTGCCCTTGACCGAGATCATCCTGATCCCTGTCGAGTTGACGAATGTTTTGCGGACAGCAGCGGGTGTCTCTCGGAGCCACGGGGCGTCCAGAGCACAGATCACCAGTGGAAGAAACCACGCGGCGGTCATCGGCAACGAGCGAGACATGAGGATGTCCTGTCGGTCGTGGGAGTGGTGAGCCCGAAATCTCCGTGACCCGGGCTATTGGTTGCCCTGGGGTTTTTCGGGTGGAGCGGCGACGACATCGACCCGGCGATCGAAGACACTCCGGGATTGCGGCAGTCGGCCGTAGTGGGGTGACAGGACGACGCAGTTCCGGGTGGACTCGGCCTGGAAGACCCGTTCGTAGCCGGTCACGTAGGTCATTTGTGCAGTGACAAATGCGTCGGCGTGTTTCTGTTGGATCGGAATCCGAACGTGTTCGGTGTAACAGCCGACCACGTCGTTGACGATTCCTCGCTGGGCCATCGTTTTGCGGGCCGGGCAAAGGTCGAACTGGTAGCCGATGTCCCCGCTCTCGATCACCTGGCCATGAAACACGTTGCCGACCCCCAGGCAACGGACCGCGATCTGGCAGGTGGACAGGTGGCCCCCGTACACCTGGTTGGCGTTGGCCGACTGCATTTGTTCACCCCGGTCGTAGGTGAAATCGAAGCCGACGCAGCCGTTGGTCTTGTAATCGGCTGTCCCGGCCACGTGGCAACCCGTGAAGACGTTGTAATAGGGGGACTGGGTGTTGCCGGGTCCGAAGAAGCCGGACGTGTTGGGTTGTCGCAGGTGCACGGTGATGTGATCGAACCGGCTGTAGCTCATGCCACTGAGGTCCACACCGTAGGCTCCCTCGGTCTGGACCAGGATGTTCAGCCGCGAGATGGCCAGCGAAATCGATCGGGGGACCCCGTCGACTCGCAGGCATCCCGTTTTGGTCGGTCCCGAGTAGTTCAGGACCGACAGCAGTCCGGTTCCCGACAGGTGGACACCCTGGGGGATGCGGAGTGGCTGGCTGATGCCGAATGTTCCGGCGGGAATCGAGACTTCCCCTCCACGATGGGCAGCAGAGAGCGCCCCCTGGATGGCCTTGGTGGCATCCTCTGCCGGATTGGCACCGAACCAGCGAATGTCCAGGGGACCTGAATCCACACGAGTCCATCGCCCCGCCTGTTTCCCAGGGGGGGCCACGACCAGGCCGTTGTCGTCCGGGGTCCTGGACGACGCGTTCCAGTGGAACATTCCGCCACCGCCGTCGACGGGGCGAGTGTGTCCGAGGACGAAGGCCGAACGAGCCGATCCGGGCATGACGTCCCGGAGTTCGGACAGTGAGTCGACTGTGAACAGGTGGTCCATGGGATGACCGTCGGCAAGCAGGAGCGGGTGGAATTGCGAACCGGGGAGCGTACTGCAATTGGCTCGGCTGGTTCCACTGTGACGGCCCGGCCAGGGTGTCGGTGGACTCTCAATCGAGTCGTCGTTTGGTCATCATGTGGCCAGGTACACCGACAGGGGTTGTCCGAGGACCGCATCATGAACCGCCGACCTGTTTCCTCTCCACGCGTTGTTCTTGGTCTGGCACTGATGTTGGTGTCACTGGTTTCCGAATCGGGTCGTTCCGACGAGACGTCGCCGGCTGTCGGTCCGCAGACCGAGAAACGGTTTCCGCCGCTGGTCGTTCCCGATGGGTTTGTTTCGACCCTGTTCGCCTGTGATCCACTGGTCGAATACCCCTCGGTGATTTCGATCGGTCCACGACCCGGAACGCTGTTGGTGGCCCATGACTACGTGACCGGACTGGGCATCAAGATTGTCAGACGCGACGAGGTGCGGTTGATCGCCGACACCGACGGTGACGGGTATGCCGATCAGACGACCGTCTACGCCAAGGGGTTCAATTCGATCCAGGGACTGGCGTGGCACGACGGCAACGTTTTCGTGATGCACGCGCCGTTGCTGACCTCGCTCCGCGACACCGACGGAGATGGTGTCGCCGATCAGCGGCGCGACCTGTTGCGAGGGCTGGGTCTGGAGCCCGAGAAGAACAATTCGCGGCTTCACTGTGCCAACGGTGTGGTGGCCGGGTTCGATGGGTGGTTGTATCTCTCGATGGGTGACAACGGCACCGACGTGAAGCGTCCCGAAGGAGACCGCCTGCTGTTTCAGCAGGGCGGGATCCTGAGATGCCGTTTCGATGGCAGTGACCTGCACGTGTTTTCGGGGGGGCTCCGCAACATCTACGACCTGGCACTGGATGACGACCTGAACGTCTTCGTCCGTGACAACGAGAATGACGGCGGCGACTACATGATCCGGGTCTACCACAGCATTCATGGTGCGGATCACGGTTACCCCTATCACTACCGCGAACGGCGTGAACTGGCACTGGGCCCCCTGGCCGACATGGGTCGTGGTTCCTCGGCCGGCGGGGTGTTCTACGGGGAGACCGGTTTTCCCAAAGCGTATCGAGGCGGGTTGTTCTTCTGCGAGTGGGGTAGTTCGGTTGTCTTCTACCCGCGGCAACCGGCCGGAGCCGGTTTTGCGCCGATGCGCGAACAGGTCTTTGCCACCGGATCGCCGACGGATCCGTATGGATTCAAGCCGACCGACGCGGTCGTCGGACGCGACGGAGCACTCTACATCTCCGACTGGGCCGATGGTCAGAGACCCCGGCGCGGTCGTGCCCGGATTTATCGCGTCGTTCCCAAGGGGGCACCGGCGTCCGTGTCGTCCAATCGGCCACCGGCGAAGGTGTCGACGGTGGCCGAATTGTTCAACAGGCTGGGGTCGACGAGTCGGCTGGAACGCGAGGCGGCCGGGGCGGCGCTGCTGCGGTTGCCCGAAGGCACCTGGCGGAAACCGTTGATCGAGTTGATGCGGGTTGGCAAGATGGCGACCCGCCCGGAGAGAGTCCGGGCCCGCGTGCACGCCGTCTGGTTGATGGCCCGATCCGGCGACGGACAAATTGACGAGTTGATTCGGATTGCGAAGGGAGATCCGAGCGTACGCGTGAGGGTCCAGGCGATTCGCGCCATTGCCGATCTCTCCGATCCAGTGCTGTTGGGTGATCGAATCGACAGCAAACGTGGCGATACGGCCATGGCCGAACGGCTGGGTCGACTGGGCCAGCAGGCCGATGCCCGGGTTCACCGCGAGGTGATCGTGGCCCTGGGACGGCTGAGGTGGACGGGCTTGGCGGCCTGGTTGAAGTCGCACGCCCGGGAGCCGTTGGACGCAGTCCGACTGCATGCGGGGCAGCAGGCCCTGAGACGAGTTGCCGATTGGGAATCGACCCTCGAATTGCTCGAGTTGCCGTCGTCGCATCCGGCACGTGCCATGGCACTCCGGGCGGTGGCTGACCGCTACGAGCCGGCGGTGGTCGGCTGGTTGATCAAGCAACTCGAGTCGGAGGGTCGCGCCGACCGGCGGCGGGAGTATGCCGAGTGGTTGACTCGGGTCTGGCGAAAGCCGGCGGCCTGGAAGTACTGGGGTTATCGCCCGGCACCGCGGCCGGTCAATCCCCAGGACTGGGACAAGACGAAGGCGATTGGCCAGGCCCTGGGACGGGTGCTGACCGATAAGGACCGCACGGTCCGGGTGGTGACGCTGACCTCGATGAGACGACAGGGTGTGCCCGTGCCTGCCGGGGTCCTGGCTGACTGGCTGACGGCTGAACGGGATGCCGCCGCGGTGAAGGTGTTACTGGACGCGATTGGTGCCGAGGTGACCGATGGTTCGACGGCAGCGTTGGCCGGTGTGGTGACCGAATCTGGATACCCGGAGTCGAATCGCCTGGCGGCACTGGCGATTGTCGATCAGCGGTGGAAAGGGGCTGCGGGAAGCCGCCTGGTCGCCCTCGGCAAACGGCTCGAACAGGGGGCCGTGCTGGCAGATTTGGTGGTACGACTGGGACGGCGAGACGGTGTGGATCCCGGCGGATTGCTCGAGGCGGGACTCGGATCGTCAGAGGGGGCGGTTCGTGCTGCGGCGATCACGGCGCTGGCCCGACGTGGCAGTGATCGCCTGGCGGCTCGATTGAGTCGGTTGCTGGACGACAAGTTTGCCGGGGTTCGTCGGGCGTCGGCCGAGGCGGCGGCACGATTGAAGGTCAAAAGTGTGGCGGCGGAGCTGATCAAAACGGCCGGCGATTCTGATCCGGGTGTCCGTGCTGCGAGCCTTCAGGCACTCGTTGCGCTGGGGCAGCCCGGCAGTCTGAAAGCGGCTCGATCTGCGCTGGATGACGACGTCACTTTGGCTGCCGGCCTGGATTACCTGGGGGCGTTCGGTGAGAAGAGCGACCTGCGCCGCCTTCGTTCCCTGGCCAGGACCTACCGTTCCACCTCGGTCCAGGTCCGGGTGTTTGGGACGCTCGATCGCCTGGAGTCAAGGAAGGTCGTGACCGGGCAGCCGCTGGCGATGGCACGGGCGGATCTGCAGGGTGACGG